>JBOHSY010000346.1:0-29929 GCA_050733355.1 Gemmatimonadales bacterium
GCGGGAGAGGGCGGGAGTGGCGCGGTTCAAGCCGCCCCCGTCGGCTCCCGCCCGCTTCCGCCCGCTCCCGCCTGCTCCTCCGCCTCCTTGCCGTACACGAGGCCGGCCTCGGACCGCGCGTTGATCAGCGCGCGCTGCATCTCACGAATCTGCTCGTCGGTGTGCCCCGCGGCGCGGAGCCGGCGGTACGACTGGATGCTGCGGGCCGCCATCTTGAGCGTGCCGAGGGCGAGCGTGGCGCACCGCTCGCGGAATCCGACGACGTCCCGGCCGAGCTGTTCGATCATCTCGTCGTACGAGAGCTCGGCCACATCCTCCAGCGTCGGATGGGTGCGGTTGACGCGGTCGGCGAGAATCGACGCGGCCGCCTGGCTGATGGTGCAGCCCTCGCCCTCGAACCGCACCGCCTCGATCCGGTCGGAGCCGGGCTCCGTCTTCACATACATCGTGACGAGATCGCCGCATCCCGGATTGCCGCCGGGCATGACCGCGTCGGCGCCTTCCAGCGCGCCCTTGTGCCGCGGGTGCTGGTAGTGGTGGACGAGGCGCTCGATGAGGGCTTGTCGATCTGCCGCCATGGGCGAAAGCTAATCGCTATCCGCTATCCGCTCTGACCGCGGTCATCCCAAGCCGGCCGCAGCTACCGAGCGACGGCGGGGGGCGCGGATAGCGGATAGCCGATAGCGGATAGCGGTCGGCGCTACGGCCTCTCGATCGGCAGCCGGACCGCGTTGCCCCACTCGGTCCACGACCCGTCGTAGTTCCGCACCTTGTCGAAGCCGAGCAGATAGGTGAGCGCGAACCAGGTGTGCGAGGAGCGCTCGCCGATCCGGCAGTACGCCACCGTGTCGGCGTCCTTCGTGAGCCCGTTCTCCTGCTCGTAGATCGTCCGCAGCTCGCTCGCGGGACGGAATGTGTGCGTCTCCGGGTTCACCGCCCGTGCCCACGGGATGCTCCGGGCGCCCGGGATGTGCCCGCCGCGGAGTGCGCCCTCGTTGGGATACTCCGGCATGTGGAGCCGCTCGCCCCGGAACTCCTCTGGGCTCCGCACATCCACCAGCGGGCGCTTCCCCCGCACGTGCTCCTCGACCTCGTCGCGGAACGCGCGGATGGCGGCATCGTTCCGCTCGCCGACCCTGATGTTCCCCTCCGGATACGAGGGCACGGTGGTCTCGAGCGGCCGGCCCTCCTGGGCCCAGCGCATCCGCCCGCCGTCCATGATCCGGAGGTTTTCCAGGCCGAAGAGTCGCAGCACCCAGAACGAATAGCAGGCCCACCAGTTGTTCTTGTCGCCGTAGAACACGATCGTCGTGTCGCTGTCGATGCCCTTGGACCGGAGCACGGCCTGGAGTCGGTCCCGCGAGACGTAGTCGCGCATCAGCGGATCGTTCAGGTCGGCGACCCAATCGATCTTGACCGCGCCGGGCACGTGCCCGGTTTCATAGAGCAGCAGATCCTCGTCGGATTCGACGATCCGGACCTTGGGGTCGGTGAGGTGGTCGGCCACCCAGTCGGTGGAGACCAGCACGGCGGGCCGCGCGTAGCCGCGATCCTGAATCGGCGTCACCTCCGGCACCGTGGTTCCCTGTGCCATATCACAAACTCGGACGTTGGGGGGATCCGAAATTGCGAGTAAAGCAGTCGGGATGTCAAGACAGGCGGGCAGATGGGCAGGGACGCCGTTCAGGCTCCGGGGCACCGGACGTGGACGACCGCCCATCCGCCCTCTGCCCCTCGGCTCAGATCACCCGATGCCCGGTGACCAGCCGGTAGATGAACACGACAACCGCGAGAATCAGGAGGAGGTGAATCAGGCCGCCGGCGATATGAAACACGGCGTAGCCGAGCACCCAGGCCACCAGGAGCAGTACCGCGAGCCAGAGCATCGGTCGTGCCTCCGTCGATGGGGCTGATAGATTGGCAGACTGCGCGTGACCGCCGTTCAATCTCCACCCGCGCCGCCACCCCGTCTGTGAGCCCCCTTACCCGGGGTCAGCCGGCGCTCGACCCCGGAGCACGCATGCCGCTGCCAGTCCGACCCCCGATCGCCCTCGCGCTCGCCCTGGTGCTGGCACCCGCCCCGGCGGGGCGGCCGGACGAGCGCTGGGAGACCCGCTTCCGCGCCCTGCCCAGCAGCGACAGCCTCAAGAGCTACATGCGGCACCTCGCCGCGCGACCCCACCACCTCGGCTCGCCCTACGGTCTCGCGAACGCGCGCTGGATCCGCGACCGGTTCGCCGCGTGGGGCTGGGAGGCGCAAATCGAGGCGTTCGACGTGCTCTTCCCCACCCCGCGGGAGCGCGTGGTCGAGCTGGTGTCGCCGCGGCCGTTTCGTGCCCGGCTGCAGGAACCCGTGGTGCCGGGCGATCCCACCACGGCGCAGCGAGCCGAGCAGCTCCCCGGCTACCACGCGTACTCGGCCGACGGAGACGTGACCGCGCCGCTGGTCTATGTGAACTATGGCGTCCCCGCCGACTACGAACGGCTCGAGCGCATGGGCGTGTCGGTGAAGGGCGCGATCGTGATCGCTCGGTACGGCGGCTCCTGGCGCGGGATCAAGCCGAAGGTCGCCGCCGAGCAAGGTGCGGTGGGCACCATCATCTACTCCGATCCGCGGGACGACGGCTACTTCGCGGGCGACGTGTACCCGGCCGGTCCCATGCGGCCCCCAGGGGGCGTGCAGCGCGGCAGCGTGGCCGACATGCCGTACCACCCGGGCGATCCGCTGACACCCGGCATCGGCGCCACGGCGGACGCGGAGCGACTCGACCGGAACGACGCGAAGACCATCACCAGGATCCCGGTGCTGCCGATCTCTTACGCCGACGCGGAGCCGCTGCTCCGGGCGCTCGGTGGACGGGTGGCGCCCGAGGAATGGCGTGGCGCGTTGCCGATCACGTATCACGTGGGCCCGGGGCCGGCTCGCGTGCACCTGCGCGTGCGCTCGGACTGGAAGCTCCAGACGGTGCACAACGTCGTCGCGCGAATCCCCGGCAGCGAAGCACCCGACGAGTGGGTCGTCCGCGGCAACCACCACGACGCGTGGGTGAACGGGGCGGTGGATCCGATCTCGGGCATGATCGCGGTGCTCGAAGAGGCGCGCGCGATGGGGGAGCTCCGGAGGCAGGGCTGGCGGCCGCGCCGCACCATCATCTATGCGGCCTGGGACGGCGAGGAACAGGGCCTGCTCGGCTCCACCGAGTGGGCGGAGGCGCACGCGGACGAGCTGCGTGCGAAGGCGGTCGCCTACCTCAACACCGATACCAGCATCCGCGGCTTCCTCGAGGCGGGCGGATCGCATTCGCTGGAGGCGGTCGTCAATGACGTTGCCCGCGAGATCACCGATCCCGAGACCAGGCTCACCGTCTGGAAGCGGTGGCAGCTCGGCAAGATCGCGCGGGGCAGCATGGACGACCGGAAAGAGCTGCGCGAGCGGGCTGATCTCCGCATCGACCCCCTGGGATCGGGGTCGGACTGGACCCCCTTCCTCCAGCACCTGGGCATCCCCTCCCTTCACCTGCACTTCGGGGGTGAGGGATTCGGCTCGTCCGGCGTCTACCATTCCATCTACGACGACTATCGCTGGTTCTCGCGGTTCGGCGATACCACGTTCAGTTATGGAAAGGCGCTCGCGCAGCTCGTCGGCACCGCGGTGATCCGTCTGGCCGACGCCGAGGTCATCCCCTACGAGTTCGGTCCCCTGCACGACGCCGCCGCCAAGTACGCCGGCGAGGTGAAGAAGCTCCTGGCCGAGCGGCAGGATTCGGCCAGAGAGCGGAACCGGCAGCTCGACGAGGGCGTGTTCGCGGCCGTGCGCGATCCGTGGCAACCGGAGGCGGAGCCGGGACGCGGGGAGGTGCCGCCCGCGCTCGACTTCACGCCGCTGGACAGCGCCCTCGCGCGGCTTGGGACCAGTGCCTCTCGCTATGACGAGCTCGCCGCGCGGAGGAGCGGAGCAGATGAGCAGAAGAGCCGGCGTGACCCCGCGGCGCTCCGCGAGCTCAACGCGAAGCTCATCGCCACCGAGCGCGCGCTCACCCGGAGCGAGGGCCTGCCCGGACGCCCGTGGTATCGACACCAGATCTACGCGCCCGGCTTCTACACGGGGTACGGCGTGAAGACGCTGCCTGGCGTGCGCGAGGCGATCGAGGAACGGCGCTGGGACGAAGCGCGGCAGCAGATCGCGCGGCTGGCGACGGTGCTCGTGTCGGCGGCAAAGGCGATCGACGATGCCGGGGCCGCGCTCGAGCGGCTCTGAGACGGCGGCATGGGCGGCCCCGCGCTGCCCCGGCCGGTCGCGGAGTTGGGCTATCGGCGATACGTTCCCCCGGAGGGGCGGGAGGAGGCCGGGGGCGTCCTTCGATGGCCGACGGGCGCTGCCGCTGCCAGCGCTGCGACCGGGAGTTCGAGCCGCTCACTTGAGCAGCTCGAACTCCTCCGGCTGCGCCGGCCGGAACATCAGGTCGAACGCGAGGAACAGCGTTTTAGAGAAGGGATAGCAGGCCAGCGGCGCCGCGATCATCAGCGCCGCTCCACCCCACTGGAGCGCGGTCCACGGCGGCGAGGGCCAGGTGGCCACCACGACGGCCGCCGCGATGGCGCCGAACAGCAGCTCGGCGGCGATGATGTTGAACATGTACGCGCCGACCACGTACCCGTGCTCTCCGCGCTCCAGCCGGAGGTGGCACGCGGGGCACCGGTCCCGCACGCGGAACCACGACGAAAAGAGCGGGCCGCCGCCGCAGTGGGGGCAGCGCAGCCGGAGCGCCCGGGCGGTGAGGGTCACGATGCGGTGGAGGCTCATGTGACGGTACGAACGATAATCCGGCAGGCGATGCCGGCTGGAGTGCTGGTGGGCGCGGCGCTCGGCTTCGCGTCGCTCGCGCCCGAGGACCCCCGCCGCTACTTCGTCCAGGTGCTGGACTACGTCCAGGCGTACGCCGCGGATGCACGGGGCACGGACAGCCTGTACGTTCGCGCCGCCCGCGGGCTCCTGGAGCAGATCGACGATCCCTACGCGTCGCTGTTCTCGCCCGCCGAGGTCACGCGCTTCTCGCGCAATACGATCGGCAACCCGTACGGCGGCCTCGGCATGGTGGTCGAGAGCGTGGGTGACGGCGTCATCGTGAGCCAGGTGTTCCCCGCCTCGCCGGCCGAATCGATCGGGCTCTCGGCGGGCGACCGGATCGAGGAGATCGAGGGCGAACGCGGCGACCCGTGGGACGTCGATGGGGTGACCGCGCGGCTCACCGGCCGCCCGGGGACGGTGGTAGAGCTCGCCGTGTCGCGGCCGGGGGTGGCCGGGCTGATCCGCGCCGGCGCGCGCCGGGCCACGATCCACGTGCCCGCCGTGCCGTTCGTTCTCACGCTCGACGGAGATATCGGCTACCTCCCGCTGCGCCGGTTCAACGACGCCGCGTCCCGCGACGTCGAGCGCGCACTGCGCGCGCTGGCGGCCCGGGGAGCGCGCGGCATCGTGGTCGATCTCCGCGGCAACGGCGGCGGCGGGCTCGACGCGGCGATCCGGGTGACCGAGCTGTTCCTCGAGCGGGGCCAGGCCGTGGCGACGGTGCGCCAGCGCGGCGAGCAGCGCGCCAGCTACCTGACGCGCCGCGACGTGCGCCCGCCGACAGTGCCGCTGGCAGTGCTGGTGGACGGCTTCTCCGCCTCGGCGTCGGAGATCGTGGCGGGCGCGCTCCAGGATCACGACCGCGCCGTGGTGGTCGGGACCACCAGCTTCGGCAAGGGCCTGGTTCAGACGCTCTTCCCGATCGAGGGCGGCTGGGCGCTCAAGCTCACCACCGGCCGCTGGTACACCCCCAGCGGCCGCTCGATCCAGCGCGATCGGGGTGCCGATGCACCGGACTCGCTGGAGAGCGACAGCGGGAAGCGCCGGCGTCCGGCGTACACGTCGGATGCGGGCCGCACCGTGTACGGCGGCGGCGGCATCACGCCCGATGTGGTCATCATGCCCGACACCCTCACGACCGCCGAGCAGGCGCTCGCCCGGAGCCTCGCGCCCAGGTCGCGTGAGTTCCTCACCGCGGTCGCCGCGGTCGCGCGCGAGGCGCGCCGCGAGGTGCGGCCGGGCTTCTTGTTCCGGCCCGCGTGGAGCGATACACTGTACCGGCGCCTCCGGCGCAGCGGCGTGACGATCTCCCGGGTGGACTACGACTCCGGCGCGCGGTGGGTCGAGTCCCGCCTCGAGCAGCGCATCGCCGGGCTCGCCTTCGGCGACTCCGCGGCCTTCCGCCGCACCATCCCGCGCGACCGCCAGCTCGCCGTGGCCGCCGACCTCCTCCGCGCGAGCGCCACGCGGGCGGAGTTGTTTGCGAACCTCGCGCGGCGCACCCCCGAGGAGTCTCCCTGATGCGTTTCGCTTCCCGGACGGCGATCGCGGCCGTCATGCTCACCACCGGCGCGACGGCGCTGGCCGCGCACGACCTCTTCATCAAGCTCGAGACGTTCTTCGTGCGGCCGGGCGCCGCGATCAAGGCGCCAGTGCTGAACGGCACCTTCAGCAAGAGCGAGAACGCGGTCGCGCGCACCCGGATCGCCGACCTCTCGCTGGTCTCCCCGGCCGGACGCACGTCGCTCGACACCAGCGATGTGGACGCCTCCCGCGACACCACGTTTCTCGCGCTCCGCGCGGGCGGCGCCGGCACGTACGTCGTCGGCCTGAGCACCCGCCCCAACGGCATCGCGCTCTCGGGCGAGCAGTTCGCGGGTTACTTGAAGGAAGAGGCCCTCGCCGGCGTCATCGCCGACCGCGCGAAGGCCGGCATCTCGGCCGATTCGGCGCGCGAGCGCTATTCCAAACATGTGAAGGCCGTGTTCCAGGTCGGCGACGAGCGGAGCGACGGTTATGCCACGGCGCTCGGCTATCCGGCCGAGCTCGTGCCGCTCGACAATCCCTACGCGCTCAGGCGGGGTGGCACGCTGCGCCTTCGGTGTCTCGTCGACGGCCGGCCCGCCGCGGGGCTGGCCGTGCTCGCCGGCGGACGCCGACCGGACGGCTCGCGGATGCGCCGGCTGGAGGTCGCCAGCGACGCAGACGGCATCGCCTCGGTCCCGCTGGATGCGCGGGGTCACTGGTACGTGAAGTTCATCCACCTGGCGCGGGTGGACGAGTCCGACGCCGATTACGAGTCGAAGTGGGCGACGCTTACGTTCGAGGTGCGTTAGCACGCAGGTCCACATCGTCGAGCCACCCGCCGCCTTCGATCCGGGGAGCGATACCGACGGACGAGGGTGCGAGACGGCGCTCGCACCGGCAGTTGCGCTGGTCGGCGCCGCGCAGCGAACCTGAGTCCCCCGCGCGTCGTGCTCCTCGCCGGGGCAACCGGCCTGGTCGGGTGCGAATGTCTCCGATTGCTCGCCGCCGACCCGGCCGTGGGCGAAGTGCGCGCCCTCGTGCGCCGGCCGCTCGAGACCGTGCCCGGCCCGCGGGTCCGCGCGCTCGTCGGGAGCTTCGACCGTCTGGCGGAGCATCCCGACTGGTTCCGGACCGATGCCATCATCTGTGCTCTGGGCACCACGATGCGGGACGCCGGGTCGCGGGCCGCGTTCCGCAGGGTGGATTTCGAGTATCCGCTCGCCATCGCACGGCTTGGCCTGGCCCAGGACGCGCCGCACTTCCTGCTCGTCAGCGCGGTCGGCGCGCGCGCGGAATCGCCGGTGTTCTACAATCGCGTGAAGGGCGAGATCGAGGACGCGATACGCGAGCTGGGCTACCCGCGGGTCACGATCGTCCGGCCGTCGCTGCTGCTGGGCGACCGGCGCGAGCCGCGCTGGGGTGAGACGCTCGCCAAGCCGTTCGGCTTCCTGATGCCCGCGCGCTGGGCGCCGGTGCACGCGCGGCAGGTGGCGGCGGCGCTGGTCGCGGCCGCCCTGGAAGACGGCGCCGGCGTGCGGGTGATCGAGAACGCGGAGCTGCGGCGCACGACCCCGCGCTGAGGGCGGGCCGCCTACTGCGGCGCCGCCAACGCTTCCCATTTCGCCAACGCCCGATCGAGCGCGGTGCGCGCCGTCTCCAGCTCCCGGCCCAGCTCCGCCGAGCGCACGGCCGAGTCGGGGCGCACGTACAACTCGGGATCTTCGAGCTGTGCCGTGACGGCGGCGAGCCGCGCCTCGCAGCCGGCGACCTCGCTCTCGGCGGCCGCCAGCTCGCGCTCTGCCGAACGGCGGGCGGACTGCGCGCGCTTCCGGCCGTCCTCCGGGCGGCGGGTCTGCTTCCGGTCGCGGACGCGCCGGAGCGACTCCTCCTCGGCGGCCGCGACGGCGGCTGCGTGCGCCCGCTCGGCGCTGGCCGCCTCCCAGTCCTCGAAGCCGCCCGGATAATCGGTGATGCGCCCGTCGTGCAGCACCCACACGCGGGTGGTGAGCGCCCGGAGCAGCGCGCGGTCGTGGCTCACGAGCAGCACCGTGCCGTCGTATGCCTCGATCGCGTCCTCGAGCGCCTCGATCGACTCGACGTCGAGGTGGTTGGTCGGCTCGTCGAACAGGAGCAGGTTCGCGCCCGAGAGCATCATCATCGCAAGCGCCACCCGCGCCTGCTCGCCGCCCGAGAGCGAGCCGGCCGTGCGGAGCACCGAGTCGCCGGAGAACTCGAACCGGCCCAGGTGCCCCTGCACCGCCCCACGGCCCCACGCGGGCCGGAGATCCGCGATGATGTCGTAGAGCGAGCGGTCGGGCGGCACCTGTGCCAGGTCCTGGCGGTAGTGCGCGACCCGCACCGACTCGGGAATCCTGATCTCGCCGCCCTCCACCGGGCGCTCGCCGGCGATCGCCCCGAGCAGCGTGCTCTTGCCGGCGCCGTTCGGGCCGACGAACCCGATCGCGTCGCCGCGGCGCACCGACGCGCTGAAGTCGTGCACCAGCGTCCGCCCCTCGACGGCGAGCGACACGCGCTCCAGCGCCAGGACCTGGTCGCCGCCCCGCTCGGCCGGCTGGAGCCGGAGCGACATCGCGCCCTCCGCGCCGGGGGGCGGGCTCAGGCGGCTCACCCGCGCGAGGCGGCGCCGGCGGCCCCTGGCCTGCGCGCTGTTCTGGCCCGCGATGTTGCGGCGGATGTAGTCCTCTTCCACGGCGATCACCCGGGCCTGCCTGGCGTGCGCGCGCGCCTGCGCCAGCCACCGCTCGGCCCGCTGGCGGACGAACGCCTCGTAGTCCCCCTCGTAGGCGTACGCGGTCCCCGCCTCGAGGTGCAGCACATGATCCACCACCGCCTGGAGCAAGGCGCGGTCGTGGCTGATGAGGACCACCGTCGCCTCGAGCCCGCGCAGGTACTCCTCCAGCCAGCGGGTGGTCTCGAGATCGAGGTGATTGGTCGGCTCGTCGAGCAGCAGCAGGTCGGCGTTCGTGAGGAGCTGGCACGCGAGCTCCACGCGCCCGCGCTCGCCTCCGCTCAGGCTCGCGAGCGTCCGCGTCCGGGCCTCGTCGGGGTCGAACCCGAGCCCGTGGAGCACGGCGTCCACCCGCGCGGCCATCGTGTAGCCGCCCTCCCGCTCGAAGCGCTCGAGGTCGCGATCGTAGCGGGCCAGCATCTGCCGCGTGCAGGCGTCGCCCGCCTCGGCCATCGCGACGCCCTGCGCGGCGAGGGACCGCTCGAGCGCCAGCAGCGCCGCGAACGCCCCGGCGGCGCCTTCCCACACGGTGACCGCGCCGGGAAACCGGCGGTGCTGCTCCATCACCGACAGGCGCAGCGCGGCGGCGCGGGCCACGGTACCCACGGTAGGCTCCGTGTGGCCGGCGAGGATTCGGAGCAGCGTGGTCTTGCCCGAGCCGTTCCGTCCGATGATCCCCCACTTGTCGCCGCGGGTGACCGTCAACGTCACGTCGCCGAAGAGCCGCGTGCCGCCGAACTCGACACCGACGCCGGAGATCGCGAGCTGGGTCACCTCGAACGAGCTCGTGCGTGCAAAACGTAGGGATGAGGCCGCGTATTGACGCGAATGAACGCGAGTGAGCCATCGCCCGCGGATGGACGCGGATGTGCGCGGATGGTGCTGTCATCAGCGGTCATCTTCGGCTGCGCTCTCGATCCGGGTACATTCGCGTTCACCGCGTCACTTCGTGGCTTTCTGTGGTTCGCATACGCCTCTCATGCGGGCTCGGCGGCGGGCAGCGCGGTCCGGCTCTCGTTCCACCGCCGGATCATCTGGGTGAACGTCTGCACGATCTCCGGGTCGAACTCGAGTCCGGCCCGTTCGGCCAGATAGCCCAGCGCGCGATCCGAGTCCCAGGCGGGGCGATAGGGACGGTCGGTGCAGAGCGCGTCGTAGACGTCGCAGATGTGGACCAGCTTGCTGGCGTAGTGGCAGTCCCGCGCGTAGCGGAGCCGGGGATAGCCGCCGCCGTCGAGCATGATATGGTGCTCGTACGCGACGAACGCGGCCGTCTCGAGCCGCGTCTCCCGCTCGAGGATGATCCGCGCGCCGTCCACCGGATGGCGCTGCATCACCTCGCGCTCCTCGTCGGTGAGCTTGCCGGGCTTGACGAGAATCTCCTTCGGGATCCGCACCTTGCCCAGGTCGTGCAGCAGGCCGGCCACGCCGAACTGCCGGATCTCGCGCGAACCGAGGCCGAGGTACTCCGCCAGTCCCATCGAGAGCACCGCGACGTTGCTCGAGTGCGTGGTGGTGTACTGGTCGAAGCTCTTGAGCTGGAGCAGCGGCAGCCGGATCTGGCTCTGACTGTGCATCGCGAGCGAGAGCGACCGCACGACGGCCTCAGCCTCGAGCAGCGGCAGCCGGCCGCGCTGCTGCACCTCGCGGTGCATCCACTGGATCGCCTCGGCCTCGGCGTCGAGGGCCGGCGCATCCTCACTCGCACTCGCACTCGCACTATCACCGGCACTGGCACTGGCACTCTCACTTCCCCGCACCTCGACCGCCCCGTAGCGGATCCGACCGGGATAGAGCTGGCGCGCCTCGGCCGACGCCGGCGTCTCGCCGGCGATCCGGTGCAGCATGTCCGACAGCCATCCGGCGTATTCGTCACGCTCCACCCCGGCGAGAAATTCGATCCGTTGGATGCCCGCGCCGGCCAGCCGCTTGCCCCACTCCCAGCCGGCCAGATCACGGACGACCTGGCGGCCGTAGATCACCTCGCCTTCGAGGAACGAGAACCGCGGGGGTGTGTCGCCCTGGACGAGCTGCCGGAGGAAATCGTGCGAAGCGTCCACCGCCCGCTCGCGCGACGGGTGCCCCGCCGGATAGAGCCCCATCACTGAGAGGGCCTGGCCCAGGCTGGTGAGGAACTTGACGGGATCGCTCACGCGGGCGCCGCCGCCGCGCCGGCGGCCGCCTGCAGCTCGGCGTCCCGACTCCGGGCCGCCAGGCGCAGCACCTGCGCGGCAGGTGGATGTTCCGCCCATCGGAGCGCGAGCGCGGTGACGGCCGCGACGAGGTCGGGCGACTTCGGGACGAGGCGCACGCCCGGGAGCAGGCGGCGCTTGGTCAGGCAGCGCTCCACGAGCCACTCGCACGCCGCCGGCGCGGCGATGGCGCCGACCGCGCGAATCAGCAGTACCCGGAGCTCCGGCAGATGCCCTCCCTTGTCGAGTTGCCGCTCTACGAACGGGAGCGCCTGCGGCGGGCAGCCGTCGAGCGCGGACGCGATGGCCATGCGCAGGTTGAATTCGTCCGCCTCGCCGAGCCCCCGCGCGATCGCCTGATCGCGGAGCTCGGGGGCGCGGAGCGCCATCTTGAGTGCCTCGCGGCGCACCCGCGCGTCGGGATGGCCGAGGAAGGTGCGCGGGGTGAACTCCGGGGGGCGCGACGGCATGGCCCCCAGCAGCACCAGCATGTTGCGCTGCACGTACCAGTGCGGCGAGTCGAGCCGGGCCGCCACGCGCCCGCCGATCGCCGGGCCGAAACCCCCGAGCCAGCCGAGCAGCCGGCGCCGCTCCGTGCGGAGCTCGGACGCGGCTAGCGCGTCCAGCAGCGGGTCGACCGCCTCGATACCGAGCCGGCGGAGCAGCGGCTCCACGACGGCGGGGTCGGGCTCGTCCACGCCGGCCAGATCGCGCAGCATGTCCGCCGTGGCCACACGCCGCCAGATGTGTTCAGCCGTGACGTCGCCCTCCGGCGTGGCCCCGAGCACCGCGAGCAGGTCGGCCAGCGCGCCGCCCTCGATCATGGTCTCGATCGCACGGGCCACCGGCGCCCCGTACGCTCCGACTTCCAAGGCGGTCTGCACGACGCGGCGCGCTTCCGCGGGGCCTACCTCGCTGGCGAGCCGGGTGCCGCTCGACTCGCGTGGAGCTGCCGCCACGCCGCCGGCTCCGACCGGTCGTGCCAGGCCCTCGAGAATCGCCGTGTAGGACGCGGGATTGGGATCGCGGAGCGCCCAGTCCTGGAGCATCTCTCTCACCATGCCGCGGAGCGACTCGTCGCCCTCCTCCGGCAACTCGTCCGGTCCGGCCTCATCCGCATGGGTGGCGAGCTTCGAGAAGATCCGGAGCAGCGAATGGGAGATCGTCTGCTCGCTCGCGCCGGCGATGGCGCGCATCAACTCGACCACCGCGCCGACGGGCATCGTCCGGGCCACGTCCACCGCGAGCATCTCCCGCTGCCCGGCCTCGGGGCCGAGCTGAAGCAGATGCCGGAGCGTCTCGGGGTCGAGATTCGAGAACAGCTCGGAGAGCTGGCGCCGCACTGCGCGCCCGTCCTCGCTTTCGTCCTGCCGCGCCGCCCTGCCCAGCTCGATCAGGTGGCGGCTGATCGAGCGGGTATACTCGGCGTCGCGCCGCCGCGCGTTGATCACCGCGGCCAGCGCCTTGGCGTCGAGCCCCTCGTCGGAGTGGCTCGGCCCGGGGCCGGAGTCCGCGGCAAAGGCCGTGCGCGCGAGATCGCCCCAGAGCTGCCGGGCCGGCTCCTGGCCTCCCGACTCGGGACGGCCGCGGTCGCCGGCGAGTCGCAGGCGGTCGAGGGCGAGCGCGGCGACACGGATGTGGGGCCACTGGGGCGGCTCCGCGCCGGCGGCCGCCTCGTCGACGCGACCGTTCACGTAGACGAGGAACCCGCTCAGCTCGCCGGCCTCCACGCCGCGGGCGAACTCGATGCCGCCGATCTGATGGCGATGCAGCCGCTGCGCCAGCTCGCGGAGCACGGGATGCGCGGCATCGGTGCTCTCGCCATCGACCACAATGTGAGTGCGCGCGATGCCGAGGGTGAGCAAGTGACGCTCGCGCAGCCGGTCAGCGAGCCCGCGGAGCACCTCCTCGACGGCGCCCACGGCGAGTGGATGCCGGGGCGGGTAGGCAGCGCTCTTGTGCAGGGCGATCGAGAGCTGAACGAGGAAAGCCGTCAGGTCGCGATCCACGTCAGGCGGGCCTTGGCGTTCGGGATGCGTGGCACGGGGCTCGCTGAATGCTGACCGCGCCCGAGCGGCGGGTCAAGCCGATGCAGCCTGTGCCAGTCATATTCCCGATACTCATGGCGATGTGCGGCATCGCCGGCGGTCTCCGTGCGCAGTCCGCGCCGCCACGCGCGCCGAACTCCGCCGGCCGGATTCCGATCCTCGAATACCATCTCATCGGTGACAAGGACACCCGCTGGGGACGCTCGCGCGACGGGTTCCGCCGCGATCTCCAGCTCCTCTACGATCGCGGCTACCGCCCGATCAGCGTCGCCGAGCTCGTGGACGGGAGTTTCGCGCTGCCGGCGGGCCTCTCACCCGTGGTACTCACGTTCGACGACGCGTCGCCGGGGCAGTTTCGCTACGTCGAGAAGGACGGGAAGCTCGAGGTGGACCCCGCGAGCGGGCTCGGCATCTGGCTCGACTTCGCGAAGACTCATCCCGACTGGACCCCTCGCGGTACGTTCTGCCTGCTGCCCGCCGCGAGCCACGGCCACGCGTTCTTCGGCGACAAGGACATTCAGGGCCAGAAGACCGCGTGGCGATTCCCCAAGCTGCGCGACCTCGCGGCCCGCGGGTTCGAGCTCTGCGTGCACACGCTCTGGCACGCGAATCTCGGCAAGCTGAGCGATGCGGAGGTTCAGGCGCAGATCGCCCGCAGCGTGCTCGCGGTGGACTCGGCGGTGCCGGGCTATCGGGTACGCACCTTCGCGCTCCCGCTCGGCATCTGGCCAAAGAACCGGGCGCTCGCGCGCGCCGGGCGCTGGCGCGATCCCAGGACCGGGCGCGAGATCCGCTACGCGTTCGATGCGGTGCTGGAGGTTTCCGGCGGTCCCGCGCCGAGCAGAAGCGCGCCGGGGTTCGATCCGGGCAGCCTGCCGCGGGTGCAGGTGATCGGCGACAACCTGGCGCGGGAGCTCGATCGGATCGAGAAGACGAGATACGTAGCGGGCGGGAGCGGGCGGGAGTTGACTGGCCGCCTGCCTGCCCTGGACGTATTTCGCGGCGTTACGGTCGCCGCGATGATTCTCGTCAACAATCCCGGCAGCTGGCGACACGTGTACGCGCCGCTCCGTCATGCCGCGTGGCACGGCTGGACCCCCACCGACCTGATCTTCCCGTTCTTCCTCTTCATCGTCGGCATTACCACGAGGCTCTCGCTCGAGGCACGGCGCGCGCGGGGCGCCGCCCACGGCGAGCTCGCCCGCCAGATCCTGCGGCGCGGGCTCGTCATCCTGCTGCTCGGGCTTCTGGTGTCGGCCTTCCCGTTCTTTCCGCCGGAGCACCTCGCGCAGGTCCGGATTCCCGGCGTGCTCCAGCGGATCGGGGTCGCGTATCTCGTCGCGGCGCTCATCGTGTTGCGCGGGTCGTGGCGCACGCAGGTGATCGCGGCCGCCGTGATCCTGCTCGGCTATTGGGCTCTCCTGGCGCTGGTGCCGGTGCCGGGGACCTGGTATCCGGTGCTCGAGCCGCCCGAGGCCACGCTCCCAGCCTGGCTCGACCGTCTGCTGCTCGATGGGCATCTCTGGGCGGCCACGAAATCATGGGATCCCGAAGGAGTGCTGTCCACGCTGCCCGCGATCGCGAGCGTGTTGCTCGGCGCGCTCGCGGCGCTCCTGATTCAGGGCGACCGGCCGCTGACAGCCTGCGTGCGGCAACTGGCCGCGGCCGGCGTGCTCGGCACGGTGGCGGGGCTCGCGTGGGGACTGGTCTTCCCGATCAACAAGAACCTGTGGACCAGCTCGTACGCCCTGTTCACGGCCGGCGCGGCGGCGCTCGGCCTCGCCCTGTGCCTCTGGCTGATCGACGTCCGGGGCTGGCGCGGGTGGATCAGGCCATTCGTGGTGTTCGGGGTGAACCCGATCGTCGCGTTCGTCGGCTCGGCGATGCTGTCGCGGCTTCTCTACACGACGATCCGGGTGCCGAACGACGGCGCGACGGTCCCGCTGCAGCAGGCCATTCACGAAACCGCGTTCGCGTCATGGCTCCCGCCCAAGCCGGCGTCGCTGGCCTTTGCCCTGGCGATGGTCGCGCTCTGGTGGGCGGTGCTGGCGCTGCTCGACCGCAGGGGCGTTCGGCTGAAAGTCTAGGCTGTATCGGACCGTCCGCCCTTGAATGCGCTCCCTCCGAAGCGCTCACCTGGGCGGGAGCGCGTTCAGCGCAGGCCTGGCGGGCTCAGCCTGGCTCACCTCCTTGTTTTGCGTGAGCCGGTGAATGAGCAGCGCCGCCCGCCCGATCTGGCGCGGCAGGCTCTCGAGCTCCATCGACTCGCGCTCCGTGTGCCCCGCCCGGCCCTCGGCGCCCAGTCCCGCCAGCCCGTCCACGTAGTCGGCCACGAACGAGATGTCCGCCGCGCCCCGGCGCACCGGGTCGAGCAGCCGCATCGTCGGGAACCCCGCGTCCCGGTTGATCCGGTTGAGCGTCTCCGCGAGGCGCCGGTTCGCGTCGGTGGGCGCCATCGCGGGGTAGCCCTCGCGGAAGGTGATCGTCGCGCTGGTCCCGGGCAGGCTCTTCGCCACGATCGCCCGCATCCGGCTCCGCACCCGCTGGAGCGATTCCTCAGTGATCGTGCGGATGTCGCCCGACACGATCGCCGTCCGCGCCACGATGTTGGCCTTGCCGGCAGCGGTGCCTCGGTGCTCATCGGCATCGAACCTCACGTCGGTCCCGGCGACGAGCACCCCGGGGCTGAACGTGGCGCCGGGCTCGCCCCGGATCTCCTCGTAGAAGCCGTTGAGAATCCGCGCCGTCTCGTAGATGGCGCCGGCGCCCGTCTCGTCCCGGAAGATGCCACTCGAGTGGGCGCCCCGGCCCGTGACCTCGAGCTTCCAGCCAGTGCTGCTTCGCCGCGCGATCGTCACCCAGTCACCCTCGGCGTCGGTAATCAGATCCTCGAACTCGAGCGCGATGTCGCTCCGCCTGGCCGCGTCGATCAACGCCTTCCGCGCCTCCGCGAGGGGCACGCCCGGCAGCTCCTCGTCGCCGGTGAGCACGACGGTGATCTGCGCGCCGTCCAGGGCGCCGGCCTGCTGGAGCGCCCGCAGCGCCAGGAGCGCGATCGCGTTGCCGCCTTTCATGTCCGACACGCCGGGTCCGTAGACCCGGGTCGCGTCACGCCGGAACGTCTGGAAGTCGCTCGACGGCTCGAAGACCGTGTCCAGATGCCCGATGATCAGGATCCGCTTGCCCCGCCCGCCCTTCCGCTCGGCCACCAGATGGCCCGCGCGCTTCATCGACGCCGGCATTTCGGCCCACCGCACGGTGAAGCCCAGGGAGTCGAGCAGCGGCCGGTACAGCTCGCCTACTTTTCGGACGCCCTCCATGTTGAGGGTCCCGCTGTTCACGTTCACCGTGCGCTCGATGAGCGCGAGCGCGGCGGGCACTTCCGCCTCGGTCGCGCGGAGGATCCGGCGTTCGAGGGGTGACAGGCCGGTCTGAGCGGCAAGCGGCAGCGCGAGGACCGGGAGCGGGAATAGATACAGAAGAGTGCAGCGGCGCATGAGAACTCACAGGTAAGCGGAATCACATACCCAGGCCGGTGAGAAGTGTACAACTGGGCTGTGCTCGCAGGCTCCGGGGCTCGCGCTGACGGCCTTCGCCACCGCCCCGGGTTCCGTCGGTCGCGATCCGAGCGCCCCGAAGGAGCCCCTACCCCGGCGGGCGCGCGGCAATACAGAAGGACTGTCGAAGGCAGCCGGGCTGTCGGCTCGAGGGAGAGAACATGACCGGATTCAGACAATTGCCGTTCTGGTTCGCGTTCGCGGCGGCGGCCGCGCCGCTGGCCGCGCAGACGACCACCCCGGCCCCGCCGGCCCGATCCCCGGATGTCCCGTTCGTCCCGACGCAGACCGAGCTGGTGCGCGCGATGCTCGACGTGACCCGGGTGGGCCCGGAGGACGCCGTCTACGATCTCGGGTGCGGCGACGGGCGGATCGTCATCGCCGCGATCCGGGGATACGGCGCCCGGCGCGGCGTCTGCGTCGACATCGACCCGAAACGGATCGAGGAGGCCCGGCACAATGCGGACACGTCGGGCGTGGCGGACCGGATCAGCTTTCAGAACGCCGACCTGTTCCGGACCGATCTGAGCGAGGCGACGGTGGTGACGCTCTACCTGCTGCCGCTCATCAACGAGCGCCTCCGTCCCAAGCTGTTCCGCGAGCTCAGCCCCGGCACGCGGGTCGTCTCCAACAGCTTCGATATGGGCAACTGGGCGGCCGACAGCACGGTCGCGCCCGATCCCCCGAAAGGGTTCCAGCGGATAGCATACTTCTGGGTGATCCCGGCAGACGTGGCGGGCACCTGGCGCGTGCGCGCCGACGGCCGCTCCGCCCCGCGCGCGCTCGAGCTGGAGCAGACGTACCAGCGGGTGAATGGCACCGCGCGGGTGCGGGGGCGGACCGTGCCCCTGTCGGACGTGCGGCTGAGCGGCGACCGGCTGAGCTTCGCGCTGGGCAATGCGGGCGAGCTCCGGTTTCAGGGCGTGGTGAAGGGCGATCAGGCGGGCGGAACGTTCACCGACCGGGACGGCGCGCCGCAGCCGTGGTCCGCCGAGCGCACGAAGCGCGGCGCGCGAAAGGAGCTTGCTCGGTAGGCAGCGCGATCGCGCTCTTCAGCGACCCGACGGAGCTCTCACCCCGCCGGGAGCGCGATTTCGAGCACGCGCGCCATCCGCCCCACCGCCTCGCGGATCACGCGGGGCTCGTAGGCGGCGTACCCCAGCATCAGGCCGCTGCGCGCGCCGGCGCCCATCCAGTAGTTGGACATCGGCGCCGCGTCCACGCCGGCCGCAAGCAGCGCGCTCGACACGCGCCCGTCGTCGGCGCCCGCGGGCAGCCACCCGATCGCGTGCATCCCCGCGTCCATCGCCCCGAGCTCCATCAGCCCCGCCAGGCGCCGTTCCACCGCGTCGCGCAACGCATCCCGCCGCTCCTCGTACAGCGCGCGCATCCGCCGCACGTGCCGGGCGTAGTGTCCCTCGCCGATAAAGTCGGCCAGCACCCCCTGCTCCAGCACCGGTGAATGCCGGTCCGCAGCGGCGCGCGCCGACTGGAGCGCATCCACCATTCCCGGCGGCGCGATCACGTAGCCGAGCCGGAGCGCCGGGAAGACGGTCTTGCTGAAGGTCCCGATGTACACCACGCACCCGGCGTCGTCGAGTCCCTGCAGACACGCGAGCGGGCGGCTCGCATAGCGGTACTCGCTGTCGTAGTCGTCCTCCAGGACCCAGGCGCCCGCGCGCCTGGCCCACGCGAGCAGCTCGAGCCGCCGGGCCGCGCTCATCATGACGCCGAGCGGAAACTGGTGCGACGGGGCTACGCACACGACCCGCGCGTCCGGCGCCCGAGCCGCACCGGCCTCGACCTCGAGCCCCTCGGCGTTGACCGGCACCGGCACCAACCGGGCGCCCGCGGCCGCGAGCGCCGCGCGTACGCCCCAGTAGCCGGGCTCCTCCACCCACGCGGAGTCGCCCGGGTCGAGTGCCACGCGTGCCGCGAGGTCGAGCGCCTGCTGCGACCCGTTCACGATGACCACCCGGTCGTCGGTGCAGCGAGCACCGCGCGCCCCGCGCACGTGGTCGGCGACGGCCGAGCGCAGCGCGGCGTCGCCTTCGGCATCGCCGTAGGCCAGCGACACCGAGCCCCGCCGCCACCGGCGCGCGAGCAGCCGGCCCCAGACCCGCCGGGGAAACGCGTCGATTGCCGGCACGCCGGAGCGGAACGGCTGAAGCCGGGTGTCGCGGGTGCGAAGCATCGGGAGCGCCGTCTCGGTGAGCCGCCGGCCGCGGGCGGAAAGCCGATGACCGGCCGCCTCCACTCTGCGAGCCGCGACCGGCTTCGGCGCCCGAAGCAGCGCATCGGGGAGCCGCGCGGCCACGAACGTCCCACTGCGCTCCCGTGCCTCGAGGTATCCCTCGGCCCGGAGCTGGTCGAACGCGCCAGCCACCGTGTTCCGGGACACACCGAGCTCCGCGGCCAACAGCCGTGTGGCGGGCAGCTGCCGGCCCGGGGGCAGGCGGCCGTCCAGCATCATGGCGCGGAGCTCGGCGTAGAGCTGGCGATAAAGAGCGGGCCCCGCGCGGTCGAGTGCGACGAGCAGGGGGGAGGCGGCCGATCGGCGTGGACTCAAGGGGCGGCTCCGAGTGCCAGTGTTCTGGCATCACAAAATACGCCAGTTCTGGCGCTTTTCGTGGTACCAGGCCCATCCTAGACTATCGATGCGCCGCCGATCGCGCCACCGGTGCCGAGGAACTGCCGTGACCGCCCAGCCGCACTTCACCGCCTGCCCCCACGCCGGCGCCGCCGCCTCGACCCGGGCCCGCATCCGCATCCACCCCGAGCGCTCCAAGCCCGAGGAGGCGCACGCCATCCTGGCGGCCGGGCTGGTGGCGCACGTGGCCTTCGTGCAGGACGGGCAGCCGTTCGTCATCCCGATGACGTATCACTTCGAAGCCGGGCGTCCGGAGCATCTCTACCTCCACGGAGCGCACCACAGCCGGCTGATGCAGCACCTGGCCACCAGCGCGCCGATCTGCGTGACGGTGACGCTGGTGGACGGCCTGGTGTACTCGCGCACCGCCCTCTTTCACTCGGTGAACTACCGGAGCGTGGTCTGCTTCGGGCGGGCTGGCGCCGAGCTGGAGCGGTTGGAGCGCCGGCGATTGCTGGAAGCGATGATCGCGCGTTATTGGCCGGGCCGGACGGCCGGCCGGGACTACGACCCGATTCCGGACGACCACCTCGATCCCACCGCGTTCATCGCGATCCGGATCGAGGAGCTGAGCGCCAAGGTCCGCCGGGGCGGGCCGAAGGGCCCCCGCGACGGGGACCCGGTCGCCCCCGGGACGGCCGGCGTTACGCCGCTGGGAGCCGGGTGAGGCATAGCTCGTCGCTCGTAACTCGTAACTCGTCGGCCCCTTGCTGTAGCCGCGATTTGGGAGCGACCTTCATACATGAAGCGTCGTCTCCGCCCCATAGGACTGGTCGTCGCGTCCGTCTTTACCGCCGGCTGCGAAAACCCCAGACCCATAGATCCTCCCCCGGTGCCCGTCACCGCCGCCATCGCCGAGCGGCGGGCGGTGCCCCGGACGCTTCAGGCAACCGGCACCGTTGAGCCGGTGGCCACGGTGGCCGTGCGGTCGCAGGTCACCGGCGTGCTCCAGCGGGTTCACTTCCGCGAAGGCCAGGAGATCCGCGCCGGGCAGGTGCTGTTCGAGATCGACCCGCGCGCCTACCGCGCGACGCTCGAGGGCGCCCAAGCCGCGCTCGCGCGCGACCTGGCCCAGCTCGTCACCGTGCGGGAAAACGCCCGCCGGCTGGAGGAGCTCGGTCCCGACTACGCCACCCGCCAGCAGATCGAGCAGGCGCAGGCCAACGCCGCCGCGCTCGCCGCCACCGCGCGTGCGGACAGCGCCGCCGTCGCGTCGGCGCGGCTCGAGCTCCAGTACGCGACCATCCGCTCGCCCATCGCGGGGCGCGCGGGCAGCCTGCTGGTGCGTCCCGGCAACCTCGTCCGCGCCAACGACGGCGATCCGCTGGTCGTCATCAACCAGCTCAGCCCGATCCTCGTACGGTTCTCGCTCCCGGCCACGCACCTGGCCGACATCCGGCGCTACGGGGCGGAAACGCTGGTGGTGCGCGCCCGCCCGGCGGGCGGCGAGGAGACCGAGGGGAGGCTGGCGTTCGTGGACAACGCGGTGGACACGGCGACGGGCACGATTCTGCTCAAGGGCCGGTTCAGCAACCAGGACGGCGCCCTCTGGCCGGGGCAGTTCGTCACCGTGACGCTCCAGCTCGCGGTGGACGACGACGCGCTCGTGGTGCCGTCCCGGGCAGTGATCGAGGGCCAGCAGGGCGCCTATGTCTTCGTCGTGAAGTCGGACCGCACGACCGAGGTGCGCAACGTGCGCGTGGCCCGCGCGGCCGGCGACGTCACCGTGCTGGACGGCGGCGTGGAGCCGGGCGAGCAGGTGGTCACCGACGGCCAGCTCCGGCTCACCGCGGGCGCCAAGGTCGAGGTCAAAGAGGCGCCGCAGGGCACATGAACGTCTCCCATCTCTTCATCCGGCGGCCGGTCATGACCACGCTGGTCATGGCGGGCATACTGATCTTCGGGGTGCTCGGCTACCGCCGCCTGCCGGTGAGCCAGCTGCCGAACGTCGACTTCCCCACGATCAGCGTGAGCGCGTCGCTCCCCGGCGCGAGCCCGGAGACCATGGCGTCGGCCGTCGCCACGCCGCTCGAGCGGGAGTTCGCGACTATCGCCGGGATCCAGGTCATGACCTCGAGCAGCAGCACGGGCCAGACCAGCATCCAGCTCCAGTTCACCCTCGACCGCGACATCGATGCGGCCGCGCAGGACGTCCAGGCGGCGATCGCATCGGCGCAGAACGAGCTGCCGTCGGAACTGCTGCCGCCGCGCTACCGGAAACAGAATCCGGCGGACAGCCCGATCCTCTATCTCTCGCTCACCTCGACGACGCTGCCGCTGTCGCAGGTGAACGAGTTCGCCGAGACGTTCCTCGGTCAGCGGATCTCCACGGTCGCCGGCGTGTCCCAGGTGGACGTATTCGGCCAGCAGAAGTACGCCGTGCGCATCCAGCTCGATCCGAACGCGCTCGCGGTGCGGGGCATCGGCATCGACGAGGTGGCGGACGCGGTGACGTCCGGCAACGTGAACCTCCCCAACGGGGTGCTGTGGGGCACGGACAAGGCGTACACGCTCGAGGCGAGCGGCCAGCTCGAGAACGCGGCGGCGTTCCGCCCGCTGGTCGTGATCTACCGGAACGGCGCGCCGGTGCGGCTCCAGGATCTGGGCCAGGTGGTGGACGGCGTGCAGGACAACCGGGTGGCCGCGTGGTACAACGGGGTCCGGAGCGTGGTGCTCGCCGTCCGTCGCCAGCCGGGTACCAACACGGTACAGGTGGCCGACCTGGTGCGGGCGCGGGTCGAGGAGCTCCGGGACCAGCTCCCCGCCTCGGTGGATCTGCTCTACAACTACGACCGCTCGATGTTCATCCGGGCGTCGGTGGCGGACGTGAAGTTCACGCTGATGCTCACGATCGGCCTCGTGGTGCTGGTGATCTTCCTCTTCCTGCGGAACCTGCCCGCCACCGTCATCCCGAGCACCGCGGTGCCCATGTCGCTCGTGGGCACGTTTGCGCTGATGTACCTGTTGGGGTACAGCCTCGACAACCTGTCGCTGATGGCGCTGGTGCTGGCGGTGGGATTCGTGGTGGACGACGCCATCGTGATGCTCGAGAACATCGTGCGCCACATGGAGACGGGGAAGAGCGCCTGGCAGGCCGCGCTCGACGGCTCGCGCGAGATCGGGTTCACCATCCTGTCGATGACGGTCTCGCTGGTGGCGGTGTTCATCCCGGTCTTCTTCCTGGGCGGGCTCATCGGGCGTCTCTTCCAGGAGTTCGCCGCGGTCATCGGCATCGCGATCCTCGTGTCGGGCATTGTGTCGCTCACGCTCACGCCGATGCTGTGCAGCCGCTTCCTCAAGCATTCGCGCGGGGCGGAGCACGGCCGGCTCTACGAGGTCACCGAGCGGGTTTACCAGCGGGTGCTCGGCTGGTACGCACAGAGCCTTCGCTGGGTGATGGCCCGCCGGCGGCTGACGCTCGCGTTCTTCCTGCTGCTGGTGGTCGCGACCGCCTGGCTCGCCGTGGCCGTTCCGAAGGGCTTCCTGCCGAACGAGGACCAGGGCTTCCTCACCGTCACTACCGAGGCCGCCGAAGGGACGTCGTTCGACGCGATGATGCGGCACCAGCAGGCGGTGGCCGCCATCGTCCAGCGGGACCAAAACGTCGCGGGCTTCAGCTCGCAGGTCGGGGCGAGCGGCCGGTCGCAGACGGTGAACAACGGTCGCATGTTCGTCCGGCTCAAGGCCCGGGACGAGCGCGAGCTCGAGGCGGAGGAGATCGCGAGGGAGCTTCAGGCCAAGACCGCCGCGGTCCCGGGGATCCGCACCTACGTGCAGAACCTGCCGGTGATCAACATCGGGACCCGTACGAGCAAGAGCCTGTACCAGTACACCCTTCAGAGCACCGACCTCGACGCGCTCTACGGCGAGGCGGCCGCGTTCGAGCGGCGGCTGGCGGAGATTCCGCTCCTCACCGACATCACGAGCGACCTCCAGATCAAGAACCCGCAGATAAACGTGGAGATCGACCGCGACCGCGCTGCCGCCCTGGGAGTCACGGTCGAGCAGATCGAGCGCGCGCTCTACAACGCGTACGGCTCGCGCCAGGTCTCGACCATCTATACGCCCAGCAATCAGTACTGGGTGACGATGGAGCTGCTCCCGGAATTCCAGCGCGACCTCTCCGCGCTGAGCCTGCTGTACATCCGCTCCTCGCGCGGTCAGCTCGTGCCGCTCGGGAGCGTAGCGCGCCTCACCGAGGGCGTCGGCCCGCTCACGGTGGGCCATTCCGGGCAGCTCCCGTCGGTCACCCTGTCGTTCAACCTCGTCCCGGGCGTGTCCCTCGGTCAGGCGGTGGCCGAGGTGGAGCGCGCCGCCCGGGGGCACCTGCCGTCCACCATCACGGGCGAGTTCGCCGGGACCGCGCAGGCGTTCCAGGACGCCCAGGGTGGACTGCTGGTGCTGCTGATCGTCGCGATCCTGGTGATCTATCTCGTGCTCGGCGTCCTGTACGAGAGCTTCATCCACCCGCTGACGATCCTGTCCGGCTTGCCGTCCGCGGGCTTCGGCGCGCTGCTCACGCTCATGATTTTCGGCTATGAGCTGAGCGTGTACGCATTCGTGGGCATCATCCTGCTGGTGGGCCTCGTGAAGAAGAACGCGATCATGATGATCGACTTCGCGATCGAGGCCGAGCGAAGCAAGCGGAAGCCGGCGGGGGAGGCGATCTTCGAGGCCTGCCTCGTGCGCTTCCGGCCGATCATGATGACCACGATGGCGGCGCTCATGGGCACGCTGCCGATCGCCCTGGGCCATGGGCCGGGCGCGGAGTCGCGCCGTCCGCTCGGCATCGCGGTGGTGGGCGGGCTCGCGTTCTCGCAGCTGGTGACGCTCTACATCACGCCGGTGATCTACACCTACTTCGACGGGCTCCAGCGGCGGCTCGCGAGGCGGGCAGGGCGGCGGGCCGGCGGACCGGCGGACAGCGAAGTCGCGGAGCCGGCGGTGGTCGGCTAGGGCGGAACCCACACCGACGCCCACGAGTCCGCGTCGGCGTCCGCGTAGCGGAGATCGTACAGCCGCACGCCGCCGGGAAACGTCGCGGCCGCGGGGAACCGGGACCAGCGGCGAAACGCCCGCCCGTCGGGCTGCTCCAGCGCCGCGGCCACAGCGGGATGCTCGAAGTTGCGTGGAATCGCGTGGGGCTCGAGCATCGAGCGAGGCGCAGGTCGCCGCCAATCGAAGCTTCCCCACCGGTAGCTGCCGCCGAGGTCGAGCAGCACTGATCGCCTGAGCGGGTCCACCGGCACCGGTGATGCCATGATCCGTGCGGGTCTGATGCCGATCGCCGCCGCCTCACGCGCGGCGGATCGGCGAGCGACCTGCCCGAGCGCGAACATCCCGCCGATGTAGAGCCCGGCAAGCCCAAGGACCAGACGCGCCCGTCGCGCGCTCCCGCTCCTGCCCTCTCCCGCCCGCTCCCTCCCTCTCCCGCCCCAGCCGACGAGCCACGCCATCGCCAGGAGCCCGGAGAGCCAGGCATCGATGATGAACAGCGTGTCGCCGTAGAACCACCGGTCGGAGACCGGCATCAGGAGCCGCACGCCGTAGGTGTTGAGCAGATCGAGAAGTGAGTGGGAGAGCACGCCCACCAGCGAGACCAGGAGCAGGTCTCGCGGCGGCGCCGGCTTCGCGCCCGGCCGCCATCGAAGCCGCAGCATCCGGTCCCACGCGACCATCACCCCGGCGAGCCCCACCGGCAGCACCGCCATCGCGAGCACTCCGTGCGTCCAGCCGCGCCGGAACGTGAGCGCGAAGAGCGGGTCGCGGAGGTAAGCCAGCACGTCCACGTCCGGCAAATTGGCCGCCACCAGGAGCGTTGGCATCGCGAGCGGCGTGCGGCGGTCCAGGCCGGCCCGGGCGAGCGCGGCGCCGGCGAGCGTGTGGCAGAGATTGTCCATGGCGGAAGCTAGAGCCTTTACGGTTCTTCTACAGGTCGCTCACGGTGCAAGCCTTGACGCGCCGGTCCGCCGATCCACATCTCGGGCCATGCGAACGGTGTCACGGCGCACGTTCCTCGGCTCGGTCGTCGCGACCGGTGCGACGCTCACGCTCGCGTTCGCGATCCCGGCGTCGATTCACCGCAGACGCCGGCTGGATGCCGGGCGTCGAGCCGGCGAGTTCGCGCCGAATCTGTGGATCCGGATCGATGCGGCCGGCGACGTGCGCATCCGGGTCCACAAGTGCGAGATGGGCCAGGGTGTGCTCACCGCGCTCGCGATGCTGATCGCCGACGAGCTGGAAGCCGACTGGTCACGCGTCGGGGTCGAGCAGGCGGACGCGGATTTCCGCTTCGCGGATCAGAACACCGCGGGCAGCAGCAGCATCATCGACACCTGGGTCCCGTTGCGGCGGGCCGGGGCCGCGGCACGGCTCGTCCTCGTCCGGGCGGCGGCGCGGAGCTGGGAGGTTCCCGAAGCCGAGTGCTCGGCGCGGGATGGTCGGGTGATCCATCGGCCGACCGGCCGCCGGATCTCGTTCGGCGAGCTCGTCCCCCTGGCGCGGCAGATTCCTCCGCCGTGCCCGGAAGAGATCCGCCTCAAATCCCCCGAGGACTGGCGTCTCATCGGCAAGCCGGTCGGGGCCGTCGACGTGTCGGCGAAGGTCACGGGACGGCAGGTATACGGGCTCGACGTGCGGGTGCCCGGCATGCTGTACGCGACGGTCGTCCGGTGCCCGGTGATCGGTGGCAGCCCCCTCAGAATCGACGATCGCGCCGCGCGAGCGGTGCCCGGGGTCCGCGGCACGTTCGCGCTCGATGCCGTGCCGGGGTCGCGCCTCCCGGCCCGGGTAGCCGTGGTCGCCGCCTCCACCTGGGCGGCACTGGAGGGTCGCCGCCGACTGCTGGTGGAGTGGGCCGAAGGGCCGTACGCTGCTCTCTCGTCCGAAACCATCGCCCGGCTGCTCCACGGGGCGGCCTCGGCCGCGCCGATCGTGGCCCGGAACGATGGAGACGCGATCGGCGCCGGCGCGCTCGGACTCGAGGCCGTGCACGCCACCTACGAGCTGCCGTACCTGGCGCACGCGCCGATGGAGCCGATCAACTGCACCGCGGATGCCGGCGCCGACGCGATCGAGATCTGGGCGCCCACGCAGTTCCCCCAGCGCGCGGTGGAGCACGTGAGCGCATTGACCGGACTCCAACCGTCGGCCGTGCGCCTGCACGTCGTTCCAATGGGCGGCGGCTTCGGCCGGCGCGCGTATCCCGACTTCGTCGTCGAGGCGGTGCAGGTCTCGTGGGCGGCCGGTGCGCCGGTGCAGACGGTATGGACCCGCGAGGACGACATGAGGCAGGACTACTTCCGGCCCGCCGGCGTGCAGCGACTCTCGGCGGCGATCGATGCGCGCGGCCGGCCGACCGCCTGGCTCCACCGGCTCGCGGGACCTTCCGTCAACCTGCACGTCTTCGGGAAGACGAGGCCGGTCGAGGAGAACGAGATCGACGGAGCGGCGACGCTCCCCTACTCGATCCCGCACGTCCGGGTCGAGTACCGTCCGGTGGACGTCCCGGTGCCGCTGGGCGTGTGGCGCTCGGTCGCGCAGTCGCAGAGCGTCGCGTGCGGGGAAACAGTACAGCTTCCCGGTCTACAGGGTCTGTCGGATCAGGTGAGGCGGCTGCTGCCGTTTTAGGGGCGTCAGCGCTGGAGCGCCGCAGCGAGTGACCGCCGCAGTTCCGGCACGGCCACGGTCGCTGTTGCCCATACCACGTCGCGGTCGGTCGCCCAATAGTGGTGGGCCACCCGGTCGCGCATCCGAGCGATGGGTGACCAATCGATGTTCGGCAGCGCCGCCGGCAGGGTTGGATCTGCGGCGAGCGCCGCCTTCGCGGCCTCGCCCAGCACGATGATCTGGTATAGCATCGCTTCCCGGACCGCCGGGGCCGAGTCGAATGCTTCGCGTCCCCGCGCCGCATTAGGCCGCGATGGCATCGGCCGCCTCGACCATGTGCCGCAGACGATCGCGCCCAGCGTGACCAGGCAGTCCTCCGAGAGACGGATCAGACATCGATTGCCTCGCGGAGCGCTGTCGCACGGACAGGCTCCCTGAGCGCGTTCGCCGTCACCACTTCGACGCGCCGGCCAAGCAGAGCCTCGAGCTGCACCTCCATTCTCGCGAGGTCCAACAGTGTACGCCCCGGCTCGAGCGCGACCAGAAAGTCGATGTCGCTGCCCTCGCCTTCCTCGCCGCGTGCCACCGAGCCGAACACGCGCAGCTCGCGGCCGCCGCTCGCCGCAGCCACAGCGCGAATAGCCCCTCGGAGCTCCTGGAGTTTGTCGCGAAGTTTCACGATGGCCGCAACCTAGCGCTGCCATCAGTCGTGCGGCAGGGGCGCTCCCGCCTACTCCCGCCCGCTCCCGCCCGCTCCCGACCACTCGCCTCCCACCGCCCGGTACACCTCCACCAGCGCCGTCGTCGCGTCGGTGCGGCCCTGCGCCAGCCGGTCCTGCGCCTCGAGCACCGTACGCTGCGCGTCCAGCACCTGGAGAAAGTCGGCCACGCCGCCCTCGAACCGGAGCCGTGCCAGTTCAGCCGCCCGCTCGCTCGCCGATGCCGCCTCATCCAGCCGCTCCAACCGGCCCACCGCCTTCCGGTACGACACCAGCGCGGTCTCGGTCTCCTCGAGCGCCCGGAGCACGCTCCGCTGGTACTCGGCCTCGGCCTCGGCCTCGCGGGCCCGCGCCGCGTCGGCCCGGGCCTTCACCCGGCCCAGATTGAGCGCCGGCCACGAGATCACCGGACCGAAGGCGTAGCGCGAGGTGCCGTCGCCGGCGAAGTCGCCGAAGTCCGCCGAGGTGAAGCCCGCCGCCCCGTTCAGCGTCACCCGCGGGAAATACTCGGCCCGCGCCGAGCGGGTGAACGCGGACTGCGCCGCGAGCCGGCGCTCGGCGCTCCGCACGTCGGGTCGCCGGCGGGCAATCGTATCGGCGCTCTCCACCGTCAGGCTCTCGGGCAGCGCCGGCAACCCGGCCGCCGTCTCGAGCTCGGGCGCCACGGCGAGCGGCGGTCGCCCCACCAGCACCCCGATCCGGTACTGCGCCGCCGCGATCTGCGACTCGAGATCGGGGATGTTGGCGAGGGTCGAGGCGAGCTGCGCCCGCGCCCGCTCGGTGTCGAACGCGGTCCCGCGGCCGGCGTCGAGCCGCTGCTGGGTGACTTCCAGCGTCCGCCGCTGGTTGTCGGCGTTGCGCTGGGCCACGGCGAGCTGCTCCTGCGTCCCGCGCAGATCGAAGTACGCGGACGCCAGCTCGGCGGTGAGCGCCACCTGCACGTCGCGCAGCGCCTCCCGCGCCGCCTCGGCCAGCGCGCTCCGCCCCTGGACGTTCCGCCGCACCCGGCCGAACACGTCCAGCTCCCAGAACGCGTCGAGTCCGCCGTCCCAGATGTCCTGCGCCGGGAAGCTCCCCCCGCCGGTAATCGGCCCGAAGGTGGCGCTCGCCAGCTTCTGCCTGGTATAGCCGCCGCTCGCCGTCACCGTGGGGAAGAGGTCCAACCGCGCCTCCAGCCGCTCGGCACGGGCCTCGCGCACCCGGGCGGCCGCCGCCCGGATGTCGTAGTTCGCCTGGAGCGCCTCGCCTACCAGGCGGGTGAGCGTGCTGTCGCCCAGCGATTGCCAGAACGGCCCGCCCACCGTTTCCTGGGCGGCCGCCGGTGACGAACCCAGTGCCAGTGCTAGTGCTAGTGCTAGTGCTGGTGCTAGTGATAGTGCAGGACGGCGCTTAGGCATGGACCGGCTCCTTGGCTGCGACCGTTCTCGCCGGTTCTCGCCCGTTCCCGCCCGTTCTCGCCCGTTTCTCCACGAAGTGTTGCAGGACGACGTAGAAGACCGGAGTCAGGAAGAGCCCGAAGAACGTGACGCCGAGCATGCCGCTGAACACGGCGACCCCCATCGCGTGCCGCATCTCCGCCCCGGCGCCGCTCGAAACGACCAGCGGCACCACGCCCATGATGAAGGCGAAGGACGTCATCAGGATCGGACGCAGCCGGATGCGGCACGCCTCGAGCGCGGCGTCCACCAGGGAACGGCCCTGGAGCTGGAGCTCGCGGGCGAACTCGACGATCAGGATCGCGTTCTTGCAGGCCAGTCCGATGAGCACCAGAAATCCGATCTGGGTGAACACGTTGTTGTCGCCCCGGGTGAGCCAGATGCCGCCGATCGCGAAGAGCAGACACATCGGGACGATCAGGACGACGGCCAGCGGCAGTGAGAAGCTCTCGTACTGAGCGGCCAATACGAGGAACACGAGCAGAATGCAGAGCGGGAAGACGAACACCGCGGTGTTCCCTGCCAGGATCTCCTGGTAGGTCAGCTCGGTCCACTCGTACCCGATGCCGTTGGGCAGTGTCTCAGCGGCCAGGC
>JBOHSY010000347.1:0-9710 GCA_050733355.1 Gemmatimonadales bacterium
GGCCTGGCCCCGGATGCCGGGCCGGCGCCAGCCGTCCTGGTGTTCCTCGCGTTCGGTCTCGTGGCCGGGCTCAACGAGCCCGCCGAGCGCGCGCTCGTCGCGCAGCTGGCGCCGGTGCGGATGGGGCGCGGGTTCGGCGCGTACCACGCGCTCACCGGCGTCGCGGCGCTGCCGGCCGGGGTGCTGTTCGGGGCGATCTACGAGCAGGCGGGAGGGCGCATGGCTCTCCTCGCCTCGGCCGCGGGGGTCGGGCTGGCGGTGCTGCTGTGGCTCATCGTGGCGCCGCGCGCAGGCGGTCCAGCGTATCCCGTGCCCCGGGATCGGCCCGTGCCCTGAGCGGAGCGTTCAGGGCCGGGTCGTCGTCGTCCGGGAGCAGGCCCAGGGCTTCCCGGAACGCTGCAACCGCCGCGACGGTGTCACCTCGAGCGATCAGCACATGGCCACAGCGTGTACTGCGCGCGGCAGGAGCGGGGGTAGAGCGCTACTCGGAGCTCCGGGAGCCGGGCGGGCTGCACGAATCGCCGCCGTGCGGAGTGACCGAAGCTCCGGCAACCCGGCACGTATCGCCAGCGAGTCGCCGCCGAGCTCCACCGCCTGCGCGGCGAACGCGTCGGCCCCGATCCCCGGGCGGGAGAGGTCGCGCAGCTCGCGCGACCGGAAGCCGACGGCATGGCGGCCCGGATCGAGATCGCCCCAGAGCGGCGGGGTTTCTGGGTCCGTGGTGACGAGTGCGAGCGCGAGAGCGAGGAGAATCGGGCGGCTCCGGGCGAGTGGCGGGTGTGCCGTCCTACGCCAGGAGGTCCCACCCGAGTTTCAGGGTGAGCGCGCCGACGACGACGAGGAAGAGCACGCGCACGAGCCGCGCTCCGCGCGCCAGCGCCAGCCGGCTCCCGAGTGTGGCGCCGACGATGCTCGCGACGCCCATCGGCAGCGCCGCGGCGAGGAGCACCTGGTCCGTCGCGGCGAAATACAGCGCGGCGGCGAAGTTCGAGCCCAGGTTGAGCACCTTGGAGGTGGAGGTGGCGGCGAGGAAATCGAAACCGAACAGACCCACGAAGGCGAAGATCAGGAAGCTTCCGGTGCCCGGGCCGAAGAACCCGTCGTAGAACCCGAGCGCCGCACCGACCACGACGGCCAGCGCGATGTCATGGCCGCGCCGGAGCGAGGGGGCGTGGATGCTCCCGAAGTCGCGCGCGCGCCAGGTATAAACGCCGACCCCCACGAGCAGCCCGAGCACCGCCGGCCGGAGGAGCGACTCGTCGAGGGCACTCACCACGCGCGCGCCGAGGATCGAGCACCCGAACGAGGCGGCCGCGGCCGGCGCGGCGAGATGCCAGTCGATGCGAAGGCCGTGGGCGTACCGGACCACGGCCGCGATCGTGCCCATCGCGGACGCCACCTTGTTGGTGCCGAGCAGCGTGGCGACCGGCGCGCCGGGCACCAGGATCAGGAGGGCAGGGAGCTGGATGAGTCCGCCGCCTCCGACAATGGCGTCGACGAACCCGGCGAGAAAGGCGAAACCGCAGAGTGCGGCGACGGTTTCGGCGCTCAGCAGCACCGTGTCGGGCCGTCGCCGTACCTCGCGCGCACGAACTGGTCGAAGAACTCGCGCTCCGTCGGGAGAACCCGATCGGGGTGGCGCTCTCGCAGGTGCCTGCAGTACGCCGCGTAGTCGGGCATGCCGAAGATCCTGCGAAGAGCGGAAGAGCAGAGGAGCAGAAGAGCAGATGGACCGCTCCCACGGGGCCGGTCATCTGCTCCTCGGCTCTTCGGCTCGTCTGCTCTTCTAGCTCGCATATGCCGTCTCGACGAACGGGGTTTCCTTGGCCACCGCCGGCTTCCGGCGGCGGAGGACCATCACCCACTCCCAGGCGGACGTCACCACCACCAGAGCCGTGACCAGCATGAACGCGAGCGCCGCCGCGGCGTCGAGCCGGTCATTAACGACGAGACGCGCGCCGAGCCCGGGGGCCACGGCGCCGGCCGCCACCTGTTCGGCCGTCACGCGCGCATGCGCGAGGAAGCCGAGCCGCGGGTCGGCGGCGAACACCTTCTGCCAGCCCGCGGTGAAGGTCACCGTGAGCACCCACGCGAGCGGCGCCAGGGTCACCCACGCGAAGCGCGCCTTGCCGCTCTTGATGAGGATGGTGGTGCCCACGCACAGCGCGACCGACGCGAGCAGCTGGTTGCTGATGCCGAAGAGCGGCCACAGCGAGTTGATCCCGCCGAGCGGGTCGAGCACAGCCTGCACCAGGAAATAGCCCCAGCCGGCGACGATCACGGCCGATGCGACGATGGTGCTCGGATACCACGACGTGCGGCCGAGCGGTGCCCAGACGAGCCCCGCCAGCTCCTGGAACATGAACCGGCCCACGCGCGTGCCGGTATCCACCGTGGTCAGGATGAACAGCGCCTCGAACATGATGGCGAAATGGTACCAGAGAGCCATCAGCCCCTGGCCGAACGCGCCGCTGAAGATCACCGCCATGCCCACCGCGAGCGACGGGGCGCCGCCGGTGCGGCCGAGCAGCGACTTCTCTCCCACCGAGGCGGCGAGGGCCTCCATCTGGCCGGGGCCGAGCGTGAATCCCCAGCCGCGGATCGTCTCCGAGGCGGCCTCGACGCTCCCGCCGAGCCCTGCCAGCGGTGCGTTGATCGCGAAATAGATGCCGGGGTCGAGCACCGCCGCGGCGCACATCGCCATGACCGCCACGAACGACTCCATGAGCATGCCGCCGTACCCGATCAGCCGCGCGTCGGGCTCGCGACGGATCATCTTGGGCGTGGTGCCGGAGGCCACGAGCGCGTGGAACCCGCTGATGGCGCCGCACGCGACCGTGATGAACGCGAACGGGAACACCTTGCCCGCGAAGATCGGCCCGGTGCCGTCGATGAACGATGTCACCGCCGGCATGCGAAGCGGCGGCATGACGGCCAGGATTCCCACCGCCAGCAGCAGGATCGTCCCGATCTTCAGGAAGGTCGAGAGATAGTCGCGCGGGCAGAGCAGCATCCAGACCGGCAGCACGCTCGCGATGAAGCCGTACGCGATGATGCCGAAGGCGATGGTCAGGCCCGAGTGGGTGAAGAGCGGCGCCAGGGCGGGCGACTCAGCCACCCAGCGTCCGCCGAGGAGCGCGAGCGCGAGCAGCACCACTCCCGCGAGCGACGCCTCGATCGTGTGCCCGGGACGCCACGCTTTCATCCAGAAGCCCATCAGGATCGCGATGGGGATGGTGCACAGAATCGTGAAGACCCCCCAGGGACTGTCCCTGAGGGCGTTGGTGACTACGAAGGCGAGCACCGCGAGGAGGATCACCATGATGGCGAGCACGGCGATCATCGCCAGGAGGCCCGTGACCGGGCCGGTCTCTTCCCTGGCCATCTGGCCGAGCGACTTGCCGTCCCGACGCATCGAGCCGTACAGGATCACGAAGTCCTGGACGGCGCCCGCCAGCACCACGCCGAACACGATCCAGATGGTGCCCGGCAGATAACCGAACTGCGCGGCGAGCACCGGACCCACGAGGGGGCCGGCGCCGGCGATGGCGGCGAAATGGTGGCCGAACAGGACCCAGCGGCCGGTGGGGACGAAGTCGCGCCCGTTGGTCAGCCGCTCGGCCGGGGTGGCGCGCCGCGCGTCGAGCTCGAACACGCGCGCGGCGAGGAAGCGGCTGTACACCCGGTAGGCGACGAGGTAGGTGCCGACGGCGGCAAGGACCAGCCAGGCGGCGTTGATGGTCTCGCCCCGGTGGAGCGCGAGCACCGCCCAGCCGACCACGCCCGCGAGGCCGACCAGGATCCAGCCGATGATCGGGAGCATTGCTCAAAAGTAAGCGGTGACCAGTGAGCAGTAAGCGAGCCGATCACCGCTCCCCGCTCACCTTGCCGAAGTTCTTGTGGAGTCGTACCTTGGCACCCCATGCCCTCGCGCTATTTCGGCTACGTCTCCCGCCCCTCGTGGGAAGCTGAGGCGGCCGAAGGCTCGGGCGCCGTCCTCGAAAAGGAGCAGCCCCAGCCGATCGGAGAGGGGTTCGTCGGGAAGGTCGCGGTGGTGACCGGCGGGGCCACGGGGCTGGGCCGGGCGATCTCGCTCGAATTCGCCCGGCAGGGCTGTCATCTCGCCTTCTGCTACGTCAACCTGCCGGGGCGGGACGTCACCGAGCAGGCCCTGCTCACCGAGACCGCCATCGCGTCGATGGGCGTGAGCGTCCACGCCTGCCGCTGCGACGTGCGGGACCGGACGGCGGTGGATGAGTTCATCCGCGAAACGCGCAGCCGGCTGGGCGGCGTCCACGTTCTGGTCAACAACGCAGGGATCGCGAGCGACGGGGCGCTCTGGCGCCTGACCGACGACGCCTGGCGCGAGGTGCTCGACACCAACGTGACCGGCGCGTTCAACTGCATCCGCTCGGTGGCCCCGGTGTTCCGGGCGCAGCACTACGGCAAGATCGTCAACGTGAGCGCGCACCAGGCCGACCGGCCGGGATTCGGCGTGGCGAACTACGCGGCGAGCAAGGCGGCGCTGGTCGGACTCACCCGCGCGGCCGCCGTGGAGCTCGGGCCGTCGAACGTGAACGTCAACGCGGTCGCGCCCGGCTTCATCCGCACCGAGCGGATGGGCATGCTGCCGAAGGAGGTCATCGAGCGCGCGCAGAAGAGCTCGATCCTCGGGCGCGTCGCCGAGCCGGACGACGTCGCCCACGTCATCTCGTTTCTCTGCTCCGAGGCCGCGCGGCACATCACCGGCCAGACCATCGTGGTGGACGGAGGTTTGTCATTGGAGTAGGGCTGCATCCGCGATTACGTTTCCGCCGTGCTCCGCCCCATCGCCCTCGCACTAGCACTCGCACTGACACTCGGCCGCGCTGCGGCCGGGCAGTCCCCGCCTCCGAAGCCGCCGAAGGCGCTCAACACCTTGGCCCTCGCCGGCGAGGCGATCGCCGTGCTGCCGCTGACGCTCACGGCGTCGGATCCGGCGCTGGCGCGCGACAGCGCGCTCGCGTGCCTTCGCGACCGGCGCGCCGTCCTGCGCTGGGCGGACTCGGTGATCGGGGAAGGGCTCCGGACGCGGGCGCCCGAAGTGACGTGGGTGCTGCCGCCCAAGCTCAGGCAGATCGCGCGGCGGAATCCCGGGATGGTGCCGGAGCCGGACCAGATGGGGCAGGCGATCCTCCGCTCTTCCAAGCTCAAGCGGGTGCCGGATCCGCTCCGTACCGGGCTGCGGAATCTGACGTCGTTCACCGGCGGTCGGTACGCGATGGTGCCGGCCGCGCTGGTGTTCGCGCGGGACACCAGCGGCGCGCTGCGCGCCGATCTCTCGATCGCCCTGGCCGATACCCGCACGGGCGCGGTGGCCTGGCACGCGCTCACCTGGGGCATGGGGGTGTCCCCCGACGAGGCGCTGAACGCGGCGGTCGCCGCCGTGCTCCCGCTCGCCGCCGGCCCATGACCAGCTACGACGTCACCCTCATTCCGGGCGACGGGATCGGCCCCGAGATCACGGCCCAGACGGTGAAGGTGCTCGACGCCACGGGGCTCCGGTTCAACTGGGACGAGGAGCTGGCGGGGATGGCGGCGGTCGAGGCCACCGGCACCCCGCTGCCGGACGCCACGGTCGACAGCATCCGGAAGAACGCGCTGGCGCTCAAGGGCCCGCTGACGACGCCGGTCGGCACCGGCTTCCGCTCGGTGAACGTGGGCCTCCGGAAGGAATTCCAGCTCTACGCCAACGTACGCCCGGCCCGGACGCTGCTCCCGGGCGGGCGCTTCGACTCGGTGGACATCGTGCTGGTGCGCGAGAATCTCGAGGGCCTGTACATCGGTGTGGAGCACTTCGTGCAGGTGGGGGACGACCCGCGCGCCGTCGGTGAGTCCATGGCGATCGTGACCCGGGCCGGCTGCGAGCGGATCGTGCGCTACGCGTTCGAGTACGCGGTGCGGCACCGGCGGAAGAAGGTGACCATCGTGCACAAGGCGAACATCCTCAAGATGGTGAGCGGGCTGTTCCTGGAAACCGGGCGGACGGTGGCCAAGGAGTACGAGGGGCGGGTGGAGTCGAACGACATGATCGTGGACAACTGCGCCATGCAGCTGGTCATGCGCCCGGAGCAGTTCGACGTGATGGTGACCACGAACATGTTCGGCGACATCCTGAGCGACGAGGTGTCGGGACTGGTGGGCGGGCTCGGGCTCGCGCCCGGGGCCAACATCGGCACCAGGGCGGCGATCTTCGAGGCCGTGCACGGCAGCGCGCCGGACATCGCGGGGAAGGGGCTCGCCAATCCGTCGGCCCAGATGCTGGCCGCGGCCATGATGCTCGACCACCTCGGCGAGCTCGACCGCGCGCAGCGCCTGCGCGACGCCATCGAGCACGTCCTCGTGCGAGACAAGATCCGCACCCGCGACCTGGGCGGAACCGCGAGCACCGGGGAGTTCGGCGATGCCGTCGCTCGGCGGGTCGCCTGAGGTCCCCTGCGCCAGGTGCGGCAAGCGGGTGCCCCGCATCGCGTGGGGCGACCTGTGTCCCGAATGCCGCTGGGAGCGCGAGGGGCGCGCCAAGAAGATCTCGTCGCGGGTTGCGCTCGCGGCGACGCTGCTGATGGGGCTGTACGTGACGCTTCGCGTGCCGGCGGATCCCACCGCGCGGCTCACCTCGGTGCTCGCCGTGCTCGCGACCTACGTGATCGTGCGTCGGATCGTGAGCCGGCTGGCGATGGAGTTTCTCAAGCGATGAGCAGAAGAGCAGAAGAGCAGAAGAGCGGATGTTGCGCGGGCGCCTTCGGGGTGCGCCACATTGTCACCTGCGGGGCAGTTGCTGCTCTTCTGCTCTTCGGCTCCTCTGCTCTTCCGACGGGCCGCCTGCCCGCGCAAACCAGCGTCACGATCTACAACGACGGCCGCGTGCTCGTCCGCCGCGAGGTCGCCGCCAAGGTTCCAAAGGGCGGCTCGACCCACCGGATCGCCATCGGCCGGCTCGAGCCTTCGTCGATCATCTCGCTCGACCCCGCGATCGCGATCGCCGAGGCCCGCTACGATGCGGACGTGGGCGAGCAGAGCGTGCTCCGCCGCGCGATCGGCCGGAAGTTCGAGTTCCAGACCGGGTACCCCTACGGCCCGCTGACGGCCACGCTGCTCGGCATGAATCCCGAGGTCTGGCAGATGGAGAACGGCACCATCGTGTTCCAGCGCCCGGGCCAGCTCCGGTACACGGAGGACATGGTGGTGACGCGGCCGGTGGTGGAGCTCCGGGTGCGGGCCGCGCAGGCGACGAGCGCGCTCGCGCTCGGCTACTTCACGACGGGGGCGAGCTGGCAGGCCACGTACAGCGTGATGCTGGAGGGCGCCCGCGCACGGATCGAGGGGACCGCCTCGATCCCGGTGCAGGAAGTGCAGTTCGACAGCGCGGAGGTTCAGCTCCTCGCGGGGAGCGTCAGGAGAGGCGGTCCTCAGCCGTACGGCGGCGTGGCTGCGGGCGTCGCGATGGAGCGGGCCGATGCGCGCGCGATGGCCGTGCCCGCGGAGGAGTCGGTGGGTGAGGTGCACCTGTACTCGCTGCCCGGCCGCTGGACCCTCCAGCCCGGCACCACCAGCCTCATCCCGCTGTTCGAGCCGGCCTCCGCCCCGGTGACCCGGGAGTACGCCGTCCGCCGCCCGCGGTTCTACTATGGGATCGAGCGCGAGCCGGAGGACCCCGAGCAGGTGCCGGTGTCGGTCGATTACACCCTCGATCGCCGCCGGGGCAGCCCGTTCGGCGACCGGCCCGTCCCCCGCGGTACCGTGCGCATCTTCGACCGCGACCGCGAGGGCCGGCTCCAGCTCGTGGGCGAAGCCGGGGTGCGGCACACGCCCGCGGGGCAGGATCTCGAGCTCAAGGCCGGGTCCGCGTTCGATCTGACCGCGCGCCGCAAGCAGACCGAGTTCATGACCGAGCGCGACAGCAGCGCGGCCGGGGTGCGGATCCGCGCGACTGCGGCGTACGAGGTCGCCCTGACCAACGCGCGCGACTCGGCCCTGACGGTGTCGGTGTACGAGCAGCGCGGCGGCGAATGGGCGGTCACGGCCAGCTCGGTGCCCGCGGAGAAGATCTCCGCGACGACCACCCGGTTCCGCGTGGCGGTTCCCGCCCGCGGCAGCGCGACGCTCACCTACCGCATCCGGGCCGTGTGGTGACCGACACGACGATCGTCCACTGCTCCGACCTGCACTTCGGCGGTCTCGCCGATCTCCCGCAGGTGGAGGCCCTCGAGCGCTTCATTCCCTCGCTCGAGGCCGACGCGATCGTCGTCTCCGGCGACCTCACCCAGCGCGCCCGCCACGGCGAGTTCCAGCGCGCCCGGGTGTTCGTGCGTCACATGGAGGAGGCGGCACCGACGCTGGTGGTGCCCGGCAATCACGACATCGAATGGTGGAAGAGCCCGCTCGGGCTTCGCGGCAGCGCGGTGAAGTACGCCAAGTACCGGCACTATCTCGGGGAGCTCCGCCCCGTGCTCGAGGTGCCGGGCGCCATCATCGCCGGCGCGCTCAGCGCGTACGGCGTCGCGCTCGGCTCCCTCACCTGGAACGTGAACGACATGGCGGTGAAGGGTCATCTGCCCCGCTCCGAGACGGTGCGGGTGAAGCGGATCTTCGCGCATGCCGCGCCCGGCCTCGCCCGGGTGCTCGTGATCCACCACAACGTGCTGGCCGGCGCCATCTCCCGCCGGATGGGCCTCGCGCGCTGGCGCGACGCGCACCGGCTGCTGCTCGAGACCGGCGCCGACGTGGTGCTCTGCGGGCACGATCACCAGGAAGGAGCGGGACAGGTCGAAGGGCGCCTCACCGTGAGCACGTCGGGGACGCACAGCTTCCGCTCCCGCGGCGGGCGGCCGTCCGTGTTCAACGCCGTGCGCATCGAGCGGGACGTCGTGCACGTGCAGCACTACCGCTGGGAGACGACCACCGGCTGCTTCGCGCCATCCGACCGGTTCAGCTTCGCGCGGCACGTGACGCCGGAGCCGGTTGTGTCCACGGTGGACGGGGTCGGCGAGGCATGACCTCGACATCGTTCCCGGCTCCGGCCGACGACCTGCTCGCGCACCGGCTCACCGCGCTCGGCCTGCGCGGCGTGGCGGCCGTGCGCACCCACGTGAACCGCACGGTGATGGTGAGCCTCACCGCCCGCCGGGTGCTGCGGGTGCACCGGGGCTACGCCTTCGCGCCGGACCGGGTCCTGGCCGCGATCGTCGGGTTCCTCGATGCGCGCCGGCCGCGCGCGGAGCGCCGGGATGCGGAGCGGGTCTTCCTCGCGTTTCCCGTGGAGCAGTACGTGCCGCGCTCGGCCCGCGCGCGGCCGTCCGAGCCGCCCCGGCCCGGCGACCTCACGCTCCTCCACCGCCTGCACGAGGTGCACTGCCGGTTCAACGTCGAGTATTTCGGAGATGCGCTCGGCGAGATCCCGATCCGGCTGTCGGGCCGCATGCGGGTGCGGCTCGGCGAGGTGAGCGTGGATCTGCGCACCGGCCGGCCGATCGAGATCGCCATCAGCCGCCTCCACGTCGCGCGTCATCCATGGGACGAGGTAGAGCACACGATCCTGCACGAGATGGTGCACCAGTGGCAGGCCGAAAGCGGGCTGTCAGTGGACCACGGCCCGACGTTCCGCACCAAGGCCCGCGAAGTCGGCGTGCTGCCGGCGGCGCGGCGGCCGGTGGCGGCGGGCGGGCAGGCGG
>JBOHSY010000348.1:0-4604 GCA_050733355.1 Gemmatimonadales bacterium
GCCGGCTAGGCAACCCTGGTTTCGGAGGCAGTTCATGGCCACCCAACTCGCCCCGTCGTCCGTCGCGGCGGAGCTCGACGCAAACGGTATCGTTGTTCTCCCCGACCTGGTGGACCCCGAACAGCTCCGGTCGATGCAGCGCGCCTTTTCGCTCGTGCTCAAGCGGCTCCGGTGGAACGACTTCGACGGATATGAAAAGACCGAGCGCCACCGGCACATGGTGCAGAACGTGCTCACGCTCGACCAGGGTTTCGTCGACGTCGCGCTTCACCCGGTGGTGAAGGAGGCGCTCCGGGAGTATGTGGGGCCGGGAGTCGAGCTGGTCGAGGCCAAGGGGTGGCTGTCGCTGCCGACCAACGAGGACTTCCATGGCTGGCACGGCGACAAGTGGTATGATCAGTCCCGGGTGCAAGGCATTCCGCGGGAGGTGAAGCTCGCCCTCTACCTGACCGATGTGCGGAGCGGCGCCTTCTGCTACGTCAAGGGAACCCACCAGAAGATTCACCCCCGCCCGTATCGCACGGAGGAAGTGCGCGCGTTGCCGAGCTCCCAGGTTGCCGAGGTGATGGGCCCGGCGGGCACCGTGGTGCTGTTCGACACCTCCGGGATTCATCGGCAGGCGATGCCCATCCTGGAGCCGCGCCATGCCGTGTTCCTCAACTACCACGATGCATCGGTCCCCTTGCAGCAGGAGGATGTGGCGTACTACCGGTATCACCCGCTGATTCTCAACGCCGCATTCCTGGGGGATCTCGCCCCCGAGGACTATCGGATTCTCGGATTCGGCAACAAGACGAACTACGTCCCGGGCTATGAGCGCGCCCCCCGGCACGAGGGGTTTCAGCGGCGAATGGCCGCCCTGTTCGACGCGAAGCTCCGCCTCGATGATCTCTCGCAACGGGTGCGGGGCCGGCTTCGGAGAATGCAAGGCCGGTAGCCGTTCTCCCAACCCACTCACCATGTGCGGCATCACCGGCGTCTTCACCACGACTGTCCACCCAGCGGCTGAGCTGCGCGGTGTCGTGGGGCGCATGAGTGCGGCGCTGACTCATCGCGGCCCGGACGACGACGGCGTGTGGGCCGACGCCGAGGCGGGAATCGCGTTAGGCTTTCGTCGGCTCGCCATCATCGATTTGTCCCCCGAGGGACATCAGCCGATGACCTCGACGAGTGGGCGATTCACGCTCGTCTTCAACGGCGAGGTCTTCAACTACGCCGGGCTCCGCCGTGAGCTGGAAGCGTCGGGCCACCGCTTTCGGGGGCACTCCGACACCGAGGTGATGCTGGCGGCGTTCGACAAGTGGGGCGTCGAGCCGGCGGTGCGGCGCTTCGTCGGGATGTTCGCCTTCGCCCTCTGGGACCGGGAGACGCGGGAGCTGCACCTCGTTCGCGACCGGCTGGGCATCAAACCGCTGTACGTCTTCCACACGCCCGGCGTCCTCGTTTTCGCTTCGGAGCTCAAGGCTCTCGTCACCCATCCCGCGTTCGATCGCGCCATCGATCGTGACGCGCTGGCGACGTACCTTCGTCTGCTGTACGTGCCGGCCCCCGCGACCATCTACCGAGGCACCGCCAAGCTCCAGCCGGGGCACATCTGGACGATTCGACGGCCGGACCTCCCGCTCCCGCCGCCGACGGCGTACTGGCGGCTGACCGAGGTCGCTCGCAGCGGGCTCGCGCAGCCGCTCGACGGCAGCGACGACGAGATCGTGGCTGAGGCGGACCGGCTGCTCGGTGAAGCGGTGGGGCTCCGGATGTACGCCGACGTACCGCTCGGCGCCTTCCTCTCGGGAGGCATCGATTCGTCGCTGGTCGTGGCGCTCATGCAGGAGCGGTCGGAGCGGCCGGTGCGGACCTTTACCGTCGGCTTCGGCAGCGCGCACTACGACGAGTCGGCCCCCGCGGCAGCGGTGGCGCGTCACCTCGGCACCGCGCACGTCGGCGTGACGCTGGGCGACGACGATCTTCGGGCCGCCGTGCCGCGGCTGCCCGAGCTGTTCGACGAGCCGCTCGCCGACCCCTCGCAGCTCCCGACCTTACTCGTGAGCGGGGTCGCGCGGCGCGAGGTCACCGTCGCTCTCTCCGGCGACGGCGGTGACGAGCTTTTCGCGGGCTACAACCGGTACGTCGTAGGGCGATCGGCTCTCCGGGCGGCGGGTGCGCTTCCCGCGCCCGCGCGCCGCGCCATCAGCTCGATCATCGGGCGAGGGTCGCCGGAGTCGTGGAACCGAGTGGGGCGGGGCCTCCAGGCCGTGCTGCCGGGGCGAATTGCGGACCCCCGGCTGGGCGAGAAGTTCTACAAGCTGCGGACCCTCGCGATTGCCGGCTCCCAGCCGGCGCTGTACCGCTCGCTGGTGTCGTTCTGGTCCGATCCGACCGCGGTCGTGCCGGGCGCAGTGGAGGACGGCTACGCGGCCGAGCGGGCATGGACCGAGCTGCCTCGGGCCGCGACACTCGAGCGGATGATGCTCGCCGACCAGCTGGAGTATCTGCCCGACGACCTCCTGGCCAAGGTCGACCGCGCGAGCATGGCCGTGAGCCTCGAGGCCCGGGTTCCGCTGCTGGATCATCGGGTCGTCGAGTTTTCCTGGCGGCTTCCGGCGCGGTTCAAGGTGCGGAACGGACAGGGGAAATGGCTGCTTCGCCGGCTCCTGTCCCGGCGCGTGCCCGACGCGTTGGTGGATCGCCCCAAGATGGGCTTCTCCGTGCCGATCGACCACTGGCTGCGCGGCCCGCTGCGCCCGTGGGCGGAGAATCTGCTCACCGAATCCAGGCTCGGGATGGATGGCCTCCTCGCCCCCGAGCCGGTGCGCGACACCTGGCGCGCGTTTCTGGCCGGCGGCGGCTCAGCGGGCCTCGCGCTCTGGGCGGTGCTCGTCTTCCAGGCCTGGCGCGATCGCTGGCGGCCAACCACGTGACCTTGCCGCCTGATCCTCTCGACCGCCGACGATGACGCACCTGAAGAACACCTACGAGCGCACTGAAATCCACCAGGAATGGGAGTCGCTCTATCGGGGCAACCCGTTGCTCGACCGGGTCAACGATCGGCTGATGGACCGGATCGTCCGCGCGCTCCGGGTGCCGGCCGGATCCACAGTCCTCGACGCCGGATGCGGAGTCGGGGATCACACCTTGCGTATCGCCCGGCGCGGCTACCGCTGCGTCGGGGTCGACATCTCGCGGCACATCCTCACCCAGGCGCGAGCCCGGGTCGAGGGGGAGGGACTCGGGGGCCGGGTCCAACTGCTGTGTCTCGCGCTGGAGGACCTGCCGTTCCCACCGGATACCTTCGATGCGATCCACTGCCGCGGTGTGTTGATGCACGTACCCGACTGGCAGCGAGCGTTGAGCAACCTCTGCCGAGTGCTCAAGCCGGGCGGGCGCATCGCGATCCTGGAAGACAACGATCGCTCCTTGCACGCGGCCCTGGTCCTGGCGGCACGAGGGCTCCCGTGGCGGCGGTCGAAATCCGCTCTGGTGCGGTCGCCGGATGGGCTCCAGTTCTGGTCCAGCGAAGACGGAGTCCCCTTTGTGTATCGGATGGCCAACATGGACGCTCTGAGGCAACGTCTGCGGCAGGACCGCGTCGCGGTGCTGGAACGGTTCCCTACTTCGCTGATCGACATCAGTCTTCTTCGTTCAGGCTGGCCCCGCAACGCGGCCATCCGTCTGAACCAGTTGGCAACGCTCGCAGGGGTGCCCGCAACGCTCTGCAAGGGCAACGGGCTCATCGCGGAGAAGCGATCGCCTCCCGCCCGCTAGATTGACGACCCGGCTCTCCCGGGCGGAACATCTCGGGCCGTCGCGAATCACGCGCACGCGTGGTCTTGACAGCGCCGCCGGACCTGCCCACTATGTGCGCTGCCTTGCGCGGACGACCGCTTCAACTCGTGTGGTGTCGATGGGACCTTTAGCACTGGCGTCCGCATGAACTCCTTCTGCGCCTTCCGCAAAGCCATTTCCCCAAAGACCGGTCTCTTCTGACGAGGTTGTAGCCTCGGGGCGGATCTTCAGCCCCTTCGTCAGACCAGTTGTGCCCGCGCGGCGATCGCCGCGCCAGGTCCTGCCTTGCGCCGATGCGCCGCGCAGGGGCGAGGCGGGCTCCACCACACATCAACGTGTTGATCTGGAGATCGTCCGATGCATCAGGAGACGGAAGACGGATCACGTGCGCGCGTGAACGCCCGGAGCGCGCCGACTCATCGCCTGCGACGCCGGATCGGCGTCGGTGGGCTGCTGCTCGTGCTGGCACTCGCCGGATGCCGGCCGGAGCACACGACCAGTCCCGCCGACGCCGAGGCCACGCCCGAGGTCGCGACCGAGGACGGGGCCGCAGCAGGGCCGGAGCCCGCCACCACGACCGAAGAGGGGGCCGCAGCGGAGCCGGACCCCGCCACCACCACCGAAGAGGGCGCCGCAGCGGGGCCCGACACCGCCACCGCCACCGAAGAGGGACCTGCAACGGAGCCGGCTCCCGCCCCCCCGCCGACGTCCGGGGGTCTGTGGCGGAACGAGGACTTCTCCCGCTACACCAGCGACGACCACTGGCGGAGTGACCCGTTCGACTGGATGGTCAGCGCCGCGGCCGGGTGGAATCAGCACGC
>JBOHSY010000349.1:0-11859 GCA_050733355.1 Gemmatimonadales bacterium
ATGCACGCGTCGATCGCGGGCGGCACGGCGGGGCGGACGGCGCGCACCGAGGGCGTCGGGCCGACCAGCTTCTTCGCGAGCACCGCCTGCGCCGTGGGGCCGGAGTACGGTGGTTCGCCGGCGAGCATTTCGTAGAGGACGCAGGCGACGGCGTACACGTCGCTCCGGCCGTCGAGCGCCCGATCGGCGGTCACCTGCTCCGGACTCATGTAGGAAGGTGTTCCAAGCGACAGCCCGGTTTCGGTGAGCCGCTCGCTGCCGGCCTCATGCAGCGCGCGCGCGATGCCGAAGTCCGCGACGATCGCTTCGCCCGCGTCCAGCAGGATGTTCTCGGGCTTCATGTCCCGATGAACGATCCCTTCCCGGTGCGAGTACGCCAGGGCACTCAGGACGTCGCGCGTGATGGCCAGCGCATCGTCCAGCGGAAGCTGCCCTTCACGATCGAGTCGCGCCCGAAGCGAGCCGCCCTCGACGCATGGCGTGACGTACCAGAGCTCCGGGCCGGCCGAGCCTGAGTCGAATACGGGAAGGATGTGGGGGTGGCGCAGCCGTGCGGTGAGTCGGACCTCTTTCACGAACCGCTCGCCACCCAGCATTGCGCCGAGCTCGGGCCGGAGAACCTTCAGCGCCACCCACCGGTCGTGCCGCAGGTCGCGCGCCCTATACACCGTGGCCATGCCGCCCCGGCCGAGCTCGCACTCGATCGCGTAGCGGTCCGCGAGCACCTGCTGGAGGGACTCTGAGATGAGATGCAAAAGCGACGGCCGGTGAGAAAAGACCAGCCCAATCTGTCACCGCGCACGGCCGCCACGCCAGAGCGGGGCTACCCGAGCCGCACCGTGCGCTCCGCCGACGGCCCTTGCGACGTCGCGCGCGTTTCAGCCTCCTGGGCCGCCTTGCGCCCGGCGTCGACATCGACCAGCGCAAGGATCGCGGCCCCGACCGCGAAGAACGCGATCACCGACAGGATCGCGACCCGGCTCGACCCGGTGAGCGCGATGGCCCAGGCAAAAAACAGCGGGCCCAGGATTCCAGCGAACTTCTCGAAGACGCTGAAGAAGCCGAAGAACTCCCCCGACTTGTGCGGCGGGATCATGCTGGCGAAGAGCGACCGGCTGAGCGCCTGGGTGCCGCCCTGGACCGTCCCGACCAGGATCGCGAGCACGAAGAAATGGGTGGCCGTCCGCATGTAGTAGCCGACGATGCTGATCAGCGTGTAGACGATGAGCCCGACGAAGATCGCCCGCTTGGCCCCGATCCGGCCGGCCAGCATGCCGAAGAGGAACGCGAACGGGATCCCGACGAATTGCACCAGCAGAATGGCGGTGATCAGCGACCCCTGGCCGATGCCGAGCTCGGTGCCGTACGCGGCCGCCATCTTGATGATCGTCTGGATGCCGTCGTTGTAGATCAGGAAGGCGAGCAGCAGGAGGAACGCCTGGCGGTAACCGCGGAGCTCGTGGAACGTCTCCCCGAGCCGGATGAACGCCACCCTTACCGGGTTCTCGCCCTTCCGCTCGTCCGGCTCGAGCCGGGCGGGCGGTTCAGCGACGCGCCGGAACAGCGGAATCGAGAACAGCCCCCACCAGAGCGCCACTGCGATGAACGCGAGCCGTACGGGGAGCGTCGCGTCGCCGTCCGAGAGCCCCGGCCCACTCGGCAGCCCGAACAGTTCCGGCTTCTGGATCCAAGCCAGATTGAGCGTCAGCAGGATGCCGCCGCCGATGTATCCGAGCGCGTAGCCGGCCGTGGACACCCGGTCGATCTCTCCGGGGCGGGCGATGTGCGGCAGCAGCGCCTCGTAGAACACCACGCTGGCGCTCGCGCCGATCATGCTGAGCACGAAGAGCGTGGACGCGAGCGCCAGGTCGCCGGTCTGGACGAACCACATGCCGGCGATGGCCAGCACGCCGACCAGCAGGAACCCGAGCAGGAAGCGCTTCTTGGCGGCGCGGTAGTCGGCCACCGCGCCGAGAATGGGCGACAGCACCGCCGCGAACGCCAGCGCGGCACTGTTGGCGTAGCCGAGATACTCGGACGCCTTCCCGTCCGGCAGGCCGGCGCCGGCCACCTTCACGAAGTAGATCGGGAAGATGGCGGTCATGATCCCGACCTGCATGGCTGAAAGCGCCCAGTCGTACATGGCCCACGCCCGGAGCTCCGGGCGGTCGAGGCCGATGCGGGCGAGCAGGCGGCGGATGGGCATGAAGGTCCCGGAACCTACCGAAACCCGGCTCGACTGGCGACCGTCCAGACGGATCCGTTTCGTCACCCACAGGGAGCCCGATGCCCGCTGTTCGCCTGGCCGCCACGCCCGCAGTCCTGGTCGCCCTCGCTTTGCACCTGTCCACCGCGGCCGCCCAACAGCCTGCCGTCGCCAAGGTCGTGATCTCGCCCGCCCATCCCGAGGTAGTTGCCGGCGATTCACTCAGGCTGACCGCTGAGGCCCTCGATGCCGCCGGACAGGCCGTGCCCGGCGCGCAGATCCGGTTCAGCCCCGCGGGCAATGTGCCGCTGGCCCAGGTCGAGCCCGACGGGCTGGTGCGCTCGGGTGCGGTCGGCACGATGCCGGTCGTAGCGGCGGCCATCGTGCCCGGCGGAAAGCCGGTGATCGCACGCACCGATGTGCGCATCGTTCCGGGGCCGGCCGCGCGGATCGCGATTGCCGACATGCCCGAGCGGCTGGTCCCGGGGCAGAGCGTCCGGCTCTCGGCGCAGGTGTTCTCCGCAGCGGGCGACTCCCGCGGCGACACGGTCGTCTGGTCGACCAGCGCGGCCAACGTCGTTCGGGTGAGCCGCGCCGGACTGGCCGAGGCGCGAAAGCCGGGGAAGGCCGTGCTCACGGCCATCGCGGGGCGGGCCACCGCATCGGTGCCGATCACCGTGCTCGCCGCCGCGCCGGCCTCGCTTGTCATCGAGCCGGCCGCCGTCACGGTCCGCCAGGGGGACGTGGTCCGGTTCAAGGCGGTCGCGAGGGACGCCGCCGGCCGCGCAATCGCAGGGGTGTCGCCCGCGTGGGCGCTTACGCCGGGGGAGGGCGTGATCGGCCCGGACGGCGCCTTCGTCGCGTACGGCGTCGGTGCCTATACCGTGACCGCGACGCTCGGCGCTCGAAGCGCCACGGCGGCCGTGGCCGCGACCTCGCGCCGGGTGCGGCGCCAGGCGACCGTCGTCGGGAGGTCGGTGCGGCGGGCGTTCCCCACGTCGGAGGTATGGGTCCATCCCAACGGCAGGGTCGCCTATCTCGGCACTCACTTGGGCGGCGATCGGTTCTACACCCTGGACGTGAGCGACCCCGCGAATCCGGTGATCGTCGATTCGGTGGTCGCGAACACGCGGCTCATCAACGACATCATGACCGACGCCGAAGGCAGGGTGCTGGTCTTCACCCGCGAGAACGCGGCGGACCGCATGAACGGCATCGTGATCTGCTCGCTGGCGGACCCGCTCCGGCCGAAGGTCATCGCCGAATTCACCGAGGACGTGACCGGCGGCGTGCACTCAGCCTTTGTGTACTCGCAGCCGAGTCACGGGACCCACATCTATCTCACGAACGACGCGACCGGCGCGATGCACGTCGTGGACATCAACGACCCCGCGCGGCCGAAGGAAGTTGGGCGCTGGCAGCCGCCGCGCGCGAATGTCGGACGATACCTGCATGACGTGGACGTGCAGGACGGGTTGCTCTACGGGAGCTGGTGGCACGACGGGCTCATCATCCTGGACGTCGGGAACGGCGTGAAGGGCGGGAGCCCCTCGAACCCGCAGGTGGTCGCGCAGTACAAGTACGATCTCGACTCGCTGTACCGGCAGGTCGCGGAGGCCAGCGGCCCCGGCTTCATCCGCGGTACCCATACCGCGTGGCGACACCGGAACTACGTGTTCATCGCCGACGAGGTGTTCGGGCAGGACGCCGTGCAGGCGCTCCTCGAGGGACGGCCTTCGCGCGCGTACGGGCGACTCCAGGTGCTCGACGTGAGCCAGCTCGAGCGGCCGAAGCTGGTGGCCTGGTACGAGCCCGAGTACGGCGGCGTGCACAACGTCTGGGTCGCCGGGGACACCCTGTACCTGGGTGCCTACAACGCCGGGTTCCGCGCGTTCGACATCACCGGCGAGTTGCGCGGGGATCTGCGCGCACAGGGTCGCGAGATGGTGCACGTCGCGCCCTCCGACTCGGCCGGGTTCATTCCGAACATGCCGATGACGTGGGGCGTCGTGGTCAGGAATGGCCTGGCCTACGTGAACGACTTCAACACCGGGCTCTTCGTGGTGCGGATGGAGCCGCGGCGCGAGGAGCCTGCGCCGCTCGTGCCGTGACCGCGCCGGCCGTCCTGCTCGCCTTCCTCGCGGCCGCGCAGGCGCCGGCACCGCCGCCGGAGCGCACGTACTACGTGTTCGTGGCGTCGGAGGGGGTCGACCGGATCCAGCTGGTGAGCTTCGGGCCGGCAGGCGCCAGCGTCGAACGGTCGTTCCGGATCGGGACGGTGCCCACCGAGGCAGCCGGGCCGCACGGGCTCGGCGTCGCGCCGGACGGCCGGAGCTACTTCGTCTCCACCGGGCACGGTATGCCGTTCGGGTCGCTGTGGAAGTACGCCAGCGACACCGATCGTCCGGAGGGCAGGGTGGAGCTGGGGCCGTTCCCCGCGTCGCTCCAGGCCTCGCCCGACGGGCACTTCGTCTACGTGGTGAACTTCAACCTGCACGGCGAGATGGTGCCGTCATCGGTGTCGGTGGTCGCGGCCGACGAGATGGTGGAGGTGGCGCGGATCCCCACCTGCACCATGCCCCACGGCTCGCGGCTCACACCGGACGGCACCCGGCACTACTCGGCGTGCATGATGGACGACCTGCTGGTCGAGATCGACACCCGCACGCTCGCGGTGGCCCGCCGGCTGCCGCTCGGGCCGGCGCACGAGCGGCGTGCGGCCGGCGGCCACGCGGGTGTCGTCTGCTCGCCAACCTGGGCGCAGCCCTCGCCGGACGGGCGGCGCGTCTACGTCGCGTGCAACAAGGCGAACGAGATCCTGGAGATTGACGCGGGCGCGTGGGTGGTGCGCCGGAGATTCCAGGCCGGGGACGGGGTGTACAACCTCGCCACCACCCGCGACGGCCGGCTGCTCATCGCGAGTAACAAACGCGGGCAGTCGGTGTCGGTGTTCGACGCGGCGTCCGGGAAGGAGCTCAAGCGGCTTGGCACCCGACGGAAAGTCGTACACGGGGTGGCGGTGTCGCCCGACGACCGCTACGCCTTCGTCTCAGTCGAGGGGGTCGGCGCGGAACCCGGCACAGTCGAGATGATCGATCTCAGGAGCCTGGCGACCGTCGCTACGGTGGACGTCGGGCCGATGGCTGGCGGCATCGACGTGTGGAAGGTGGACTGAGCTTCAGCGCGCGAGCGGATCGAGCGAGCTGAAGGCCGCCCGGAGCTGCGCGTCGGTGAGTCGTGGCAGCTGCGGCAGCCGGGGCGCGGCGCGATCCAACCCTGCAATCTCGCCGGCGTGCGACTCCATCCACCCCAGCACGCCTTCCATCGCCCGCCGGTTCGCCTGCCCGTGCGCCGTCTGGTCACCGATGTTGGCGTCGAGAATCCCATCGAGCGACAGGCGCGGACGCGGGGCGAACGTCACCTGGGACAGCTTGGCGCGGAATTCCCGGTCCGCAGTGCTCAGCTCCGGCCAGGCCGCGTCGATCGCGTGACGACCCTCGTGCGCGAAGATCGAGCTCTCGACCGCCGCCCGGCCGAGCTCGCGAGTGAACGCCGCCTCGAGCTCGCGGTCGCGCAGGCCGCTGGCCGCGAGCGAGTCGAGCAGGCGTCGCCGCCCGTCGCGCTCGAGCCGGGCGGCCACACCCGGGAAGTAGGCCACCGGCGTCGTCCGTGCGCGCGCCAGATCCGCGGCGCTGTCGGCCGCGATGCGCGCGGCCGCCTCGCGTTGCGCGACCGGATCGCGCAGCTCCCGCCACACTTCCAGCGGTTTCTCCGCGTACAGCGGACGGATCTGCACGATCAGATCCGCCGTCGCCCAGCCGCCATGCGCGGCGCGACCGTCCCAGGCCCACGACTGAAAGCCGTTGGACACGAGCGCATCGAGCGCCACGAACCGGACCGTTGCCCTGCGCCCGTGCTGCTCCACCTCGCGGCGCTCATCCACCACGCGGTGTCCGTAGTGCAGGTCCCGGTAACCCGCGGTCTCGCCGAGAGTGAGGGTGACGCCGAAGCGGCGGGTCAGCTGCTCGCCGAGGGCGGCCGGCGCGAAGGCAGGGGCGGGGCCCTCCCAGACCAGACGTGGCCATAGGCGCGCGCCGCGGTGCACGAGCGCGGAGCGCCACGCTGCCGAGTCGGGCCGCCCCAGCAGCGTAGCCCGATAGAACTCGTCGGTGGTGCGCTCGATATCGTGGAGGAATCGCGCATAGGCGACCACCTCCCGTGCGCCGGGGTCTCCATCGGCCGGGGCGGCGCCGCTCGGGGCCGGGGTGAGCGCCAGCGCAGCGGCGGCCGCGAAGAAGCGCGACCCGGCGAGCGCGCGCACGATCGCGAGTCGCTCGCCCGCCGTGCCGTGTCCCGGTCGCAGGCGTGGAAGGAGCGAATCCAGCACCCGCCGCGGCTCGGCGAGAGGCCCTGCGGCCGTCTCACCCGTGCCGACCAGGTAGTACGACCGCCACGCCGCCAGCGCCGCCGGGCCATCCTCGCCGAGCGCGGCGCCGGCCAGGAGGAGCCGGGCGGGCTCGAGCGCGCCCGGCGAACGCTCGACCGCCGCGAGGAGCCGCGCGATCGCCCTCGCGAGCATCGCCGAATCCGCCGGCGCCGTCTCAGCGGTGCCGAGGCGCACGGCCAGCGCCGGCTCGATGATCGCCCGGCCGAGCAACCCCTCCGCCTCGTCCCGCTCGGCGGCGGTGCTCGCGGCGCCCATTGCTCGCTCGGCCGCCGCGCGCGCGCCCGGCGCGTCGCCGAACGCCAGACGCATCCGGGTTCGCTCCCGGTACGCGGCGAATCGGCCGCGGGGGCCCGGCGCCTCCCGGAGCCAGCGGTTCGCCGCGAGCGTGTCACCCCGCACCCGCCACGCGAAGTTGGCCAGGGTGACGGCCGCCTGGACCCGGTGGCGGGTGACGGTGTCGGTCGCCAGCACCTCCTGGTAAGCCCGTTCCGCGCCGGCCAGGTCATGACGCATGAAGGCGCTCTCGGCGCGCACGAACGCCGGGTCCGGGGTGCCGGCACCGAGCAGGGCGAGCGCGAGCCCGATCACGCGGCCCTCGAGTGCCACCGTCGCTCCAGCCCCAGCTCGGCGAGATCGCGTGGATCGATGACGTAACGCACCTCGATGACGCGGGGGTCCGCGCGCTGCGCCTTCGTGAGCCTGGCCCAGACCCGCGGGGCGAACAGCAGTGGCCCGGGGCCGCCCGCCGCCTTCTCCAGCGCGGCCGCCGGCTCCGTCTCGACCACGGGAACCACGTCGAATTGTGCGGGAGACAGGATGCCGGCGACGTCCGCCGCGATATTCGCGGCCATGGCGGCTTCCCGCTCGCACACGCGGACCACCGTGCGCCGGCCTCGGCGCGCGAACGCGCGCACCCGTTCCAGGAGCCTGGGATCGGGCCGGATCGCGACGAACCGCACCTCGGGGAAGCGCGCCGGCCACCGGGTGCGTATGTCGTTGTAATGGAAGTAAGTGCCCACGATGAGCCCGCGCGGCGGCTCGCCCGGCTCGTCCAGCGTCCAGGGCCGCGCCCGCACCTGCCACGCGGCCTCGATCTGGCGGGCCAGATCCGCCGCCTGGGTCGCGCTGCATTCCACCACGCGGAGCTCCTCCGGCACGCTGTGGCCGCCGCGGGCGCCGGCTCGAGCCAGCCGCTCGCGCAAGACGTCGGCGGCGATGCCGAGGCGGGCGGCGTCGCGCAGGACCTGGTGCACGAACCGGTCGATCTTGTCCGGCGACTCACCGCCACCGCCGGCGACCACAGTGCCGAACGGCGCCTGGGTGCGCACCAGGCGCTGGTCGGCCAACACCGCGTAGGCGTGGCGGACGGTGTGCAGGTTCACGCCCCAGTGGCGCGCGGCGTCGCGGAGGGGTGGGAGCGGCGCTCCGGGACCGAGCGCGCCGGTCGCGATCTGATACCGGATCGCCTCGGTGAGCTGGTGGTAGAGCGGGACGGGGCTGGCCGGGTCGAGCCGAGGTCGCATGTATCAATGTTATAGAACACTATAACACGGCGCAAGCTCACCGTCGGTTTCGGGAGCTGCCCGCGTCCTCCTGAACCCTAGGCCGCGAGACGCTCCTCCCGCGCGCTCCGCCGAAGCGACAGCGCCACCGCGGTCGCGAGAATGCCGACGACCACGGCGAGCGACAGCAGGGTGGGGATCGCCACCCACTGGCTGCCCAGCATCTTCACGCCGACGAAGACGAGGATGATCGCGACGCCGGGCTTGAGGTAGACGAACTTGTCCATCATGCCCGCGAGCACGAAGAAGAGGGCGCGGAGTCCGAGGATGGCGAACACGTTCGAGCTGTAGACCAGGAACGGGTCCCGCGTGATGGCGAAGATGGCCGGGATGCTGTCGATCGCGAACACGAGGTCCGACCACTCCACCACGATCAGCACGAGTAAGAGCGGGGTCGCGAGCCGCGTGCCCCGCACGTTCCGGCAGAAAAAATCGGTGCCGTTGTAAGCCGGGGTGAACGGCAGCAGGCGCCGCGCAAGGCGCACCACCGGGTTCTTCTCCGGTTCGATGTGCTGCTCCTTCTGCACCATCATCCTGATCCCCGTGAGGATCAGGATCCCGCCGAACACGTAGATGATCCAGTGGAACCGCACGATCAGGAGGGCACCCAGCGCGATCATGATCAGCCGCATCACGATGGCGCCGAGGATGCCCCATTTCAGCACCTTCGGCTGCGCCTCCGCGGGAACCGCGAAGTACTGGAAGATCAGGATGAAGACGAAGAGGTTGTCAACGCTGAGCGAGAGCTCGATGAGATAGCCGGTGTAGTACTCCAGCGCCGGCTGCATCCCTTCCCGCCACAGGACGAACAGGCCGAACAGATGTGCCAAGGCGATGAGCCCGAGACTCCAGCCCATCGCCTCCCTGAACGTGAGCACGTGCGCCCGGCGGTTCAACACGCCGAGGTCGAGGAACAGCAGACCCCCGACCAGCAGCGTGAAGCCCAGCCAGACCGACGTCTCGTGACCGCCCAACTACCGGCCCGCCGCCATCGCTTCGAGTCGGGCGACCCGCTCCTCGGTCGGCGGGTGCGTGCTGAACAGCTTGGCCATCCCGCCGCCATACGCCGCCAGCGGGTTCACCTGGGCCAGCGGAGCCGCGGCCGGCGCCACCCGCATCGGAATGCGGTGCGCCAGCGCATCGAGCCGGCGGAGTGCGTTCGCCAGCGGCAGCGGGCGGCCCAGAATCTCCGCCCCGACGCGGTCGGCCTCGAACTCGCGCTGCCGGGAGATCGCGAACTGGATCAGCATCGCGCCGATCGGGCCGAGGAGGACGAGCGCGAGCTGGGCGAACGGATGGCCGCCCTCGTCGTCGTGCGAGCCGCCGCCGAACAGCAGCAGGTAGGGCAGGTTCGAGATGGCGCCAGCGACCGCGGCCGCGATGGTCGAGATCAGCATGTCGCGGTTCTTGATGTGCGCCAGCTCGTGAGCGATCACGCCCTCGAGCTCGTCCTGCGGCATGTACTTCATGATGCCCGTCGTCACCGCGACCACGGCCTTCGAGGGGCTGCGCCCGGTGGCGAACGCGTTCGGCTGCTCGTGCGGTGCCACCGCGACCACCGGCATCGGCAGCCCCGCCCGCTGGCGCAGACGGTCCACCATCGCATAGAGCTGAGGTGCCTCGGCCGCAGTGACTACCTTGGCGCCGTACATCCTCAGGACCAGCTTGTCCGAGAAGAAGTACATCACGAGGTTGAACAGGCTGCCGAGCACGAGGGCGATCACGAGGCCCTGCGATCCCCCGATGAGCTGGCCGGCCATCAGAAAAAGCCCCATGAGCCCGGCCAGCAGCACGAAGGTCTTCACGTTGTTCATCGTCTCACTCCCGCATACGCGCGTTGGCCGCCACGAAAAAAGCGAGACTTCGTCCGCTCACCGTGGTAGCGTGGACGAAGGTCTCGCTCGGATGCGGCGGTGTCTGTGACCCCAGCCGCTCCCCACCGGACCGTGCCCGCGATTCGCGGACAGTCTTGACGATCCGGGGGTCCGCCACTCGGCGGATAAGCTACTCCCCTTCAATTACTTGGCGCGAATGGTACTGCCCTGACCGCTCCGCGTCAACCGGCCGGCCTTAACGCCTCGCCTATTGCCTCGGTCCGCTGACCTCGGCAACCAGCGTCCGGAACCGCGGACGCTCCCGAAGCGGCGTCCACAGCGGGTCGGCCCGGAGCGCCTCACGCGTGACAGGTGACGGGATCGCCAGCATCGGCTCGAGCGTCGCGATCGCGCGCTCCGGCTCTCCGAGCATCATGTACACCCGGGCGCGAGCCACGATCAGGTATGGCCCGACGAGTGCGTCCTTGGTGACCGGCAGCAGCTCGACCGCCCGGCGGGCGGCGCGTTCCGCGTCAGCTTTGCGGCCCAGGGCTGCGTATGCGATCCCCAGCCAGCTCAGATTGTCCGGATCGTCCGGCCTCGCACGCAGCTTGTGCTCGAGCGCTGTGCGCAGTGAGTCGGCATAGGCGCGCTCGGCGGCTGCCAATCCCCGGAAGCGGGCGCTTTCCGCCTTGATGAAGTAGTACTCCATCGTGTCGCCGGGGAACCCCTGCAGCGTCAGGGCATCAACCAGCGGTGCGGACGCGCTGTCGGAGGTGAGGATCGTGCTGGTGATCTGGTCGTTGGAAATGAGCCAGGGCGCCAACTGCTCGAAACCGATCCGACTCATTGCCTCGGCGAGCACGCTACGCGCGCGGCCGAGATCGCCCCTCCACGCGAGGTAGAGGCTCGCCTTGTCGACGTACGGACTCGCCCAGTCGGGTGCCAGCGTGATCGCACGGTCGTAGGCGCGCTCCGCCTCGCTGAACCGGTGCATGAACGCGAGGGTGTAGGCCAAGTCGGACGTCAGGACATTCGAAAGCGGGTCGTACCGCAGCGCCTCCGAATAGCCGCGTACCGCGCGGTCCCAGCGACCCTGACGCCGGTCCACCGCCGCAATGCCGGCCAGGAGATCACCATTGGCCGGCTGACGGCGGCGTGCGGCCTCGAAGTGCTCCAGCGCGCGGGCGTAGTCGCGGTGAGCGCGGTAGTAGTAGTAGCCGAGCGCGATCTGCACCTCCGCCAAGTTGGGCGCGAGGGCAAAGGCCGAATCGGCCGCCCGCCTGGCGAGCGCGAGGCGCGCGGCGCTGCGGTCGTGATCGTACCAGTAGGTCTGGGTGTAGACGCTCGACAGCCGGGCCCAGGCCAGCGCAAACTGCGGATCCCGCGCCACGGCCTTCTCGTAGAGCTCGCGGGCCGCCGCCAGCGTCGCCCGGGCGTTGCCGCGGCCCAGGTAGTCGCTGCCGCGGAGGTAGAAGTCGTAGGCATCCGGATCGCTGGTGCCGCCCTCGTCCAGCGCGGCCCGTTGGGACGGCCCGAGCGTCACCGCCAGAGCGCCGGCCACCCGCTCCGCAATCGTAGTCTGGAGCTGGAACACCGCGCCCAACTCCGCATCGTACCCCTCCGCCCAGAGGTGCACGTCGTCAGCTACCCGAATGAGCTGCGGCGTCACTCGTATGCGGCCCGGCCCGTCCACGCCACGTTCCCAGCGCACGCTGCCCTCCAGCACGTACGCCGCGCCCAACTCCCGGCCAATCTCCTTGAGCGGCTTGGCGGTGTTGCGGTAGTGGCCCGCGCTGGTGCGGGAGATGACGCGTAGCCCCGAGAGCC
>JBOHSY010000350.1:0-12735 GCA_050733355.1 Gemmatimonadales bacterium
GTGCCGGCCGCTGTGACGCCGGCGCCGGGCTCCTGGCATGCGGGGGCTCCGATTACGGGGAGGTGCCGGAAATATAAGAGGCGGCCGGCTATCGGCTATCGGCTATCCCCTATCCGCTTGTCACCCCGGGGGCTCCCCGCTTCCGCCGCGAGCCGATGGGCCGCGGAACGACCGGATAGCCGATAGCGGATAGCTCCAGTTGAACCCCGCCCAGCGTCGCCGATAGCTTTCCGGGCTTATGGCCCAGGAATTCCTCGTCGTCCGCGGCGCCCGGGAGCACAACCTGAAGGACATTTCGGTTGCGATTCCCCGCAACCGTCTCACGGTCATCACCGGCCTCTCCGGGTCGGGGAAGTCCTCGCTCGCATTCGACACGATCTACGCGGAAGGCCAGCGGCGCTACGTCGAGTCGCTCTCGGCCTACGCGCGGCAGTTTCTCGGCCTCATGGAGAAGCCGGACGTGGACGCGATCGAGGGGCTCTCGCCGGCCATCTCGATCGAGCAGAAGACCACCGGGCAGAACCCGCGCTCGACCGTCGGCACCGTGACGGAGATCTACGACTACCTGCGCCTGCTGTGGGCCAGGGTCGGCGTGCCCCACTGTCCGAACGACGGCAGTCCGGTGACCCGCCAGAGCGCCGCGCAGATCACGGACATCGTGCTCGGGTGGCCGGAGGAGACCCGCATCGAGGTGCTCGCCCCGCTCGTCCGGGGCCGCAAGGGCGAGTTTCGCGACTTGCTCGAGGACGTCCGCAAGCGCGGCTTTGTGCGTGCGCGCGTCGACGGGACGACCTACGACCTCGCGGACGTACCTGCGCTCAATCGGAGGCAGAACCACGACATCGCCGTCGTCGTGGATCGGCTGGTGGTGCGTCAGGCCGACCGCTCCCGCCTCAACGACTCGATCGAGACGGCGCTCAAGCTGGCCGACGGAGTGGTGGAGGTGGTCGGCTCCTCTGCTCTTCTGTTTTCCGAGCGCTTCGCGTGTCCGGTCTGTGGTCTGTCGCTCCCCGAGCTCGAGCCCCGCCAGTTCTCCTTCAACTCGCCGTTCGGCGCGTGCCCCGACTGCCACGGCGTCGGCACCCGCCGCGAGGTGAACGCCGAGCTGGTGCTCGGCGACCCGAGCATCTCGATCCTCGAGGGCGTCATTCTCCCCTGGGGCGAGCCCTCCGGCTATCTCCGGAAGGTCGTGCTGCCGACGCTCGCCAAAACCTTCCGCTTCGACCTCACCGCGCCCTGGGGCGAGCTCGGCGCCGACGCGCGCAAGGCGATCCTGCACGGAGCGCCCGGGCGGCTTCGCTTCGCCGTGGCGGGCGGGCGCGGCGGGAACGGCGGGCGCGCCTTCGAGAGCGAGTGGGAGGGTGTGCTGCGCAACGTCGAGCGCCGCTACCGGGAGTCGGGCAGCGACGCGGTGCGGGACCAGCTCGAGGAATACATGATCGAGCAGCCGTGCCAGACGTGCGGCGGCAGGCGCCTCAAGCGGGAAAGTCTCTCCGTGCTGGTCCACGGGCGGAGCATCGGCGACGTGGTGGAGCTGCCGGTCACGCGTGCGGTCGAGTTCTTCGAGAGCATTCCGCTCCGGGACGGGAGCGGCGCCGGGCTCGACCCGGAGATCGCCGGACCGATCCTCAAGGAGGTCGGCGACCGGCTGCGCTTCCTGCGCGACGTGGGGCTCGACTACCTCACGCTTGGCCGCGCGGCCACCTCGCTCTCCGGCGGCGAGACCCAGCGCATCCGTCTCGCGACCCAGATCGGGTCGCGGCTCGTCGGCGTGCTCTACATCCTGGACGAGCCGAGCATCGGGCTGCACCAGCGCGACAACGCGCGCCTGCTGGGCACCCTTCGCGGGCTCCGCGACCTCGGCAACACGGTCATCGTGGTCGAGCACGACGAGGACACCATCCGGTCGGCCGACCATGTCATCGACCTGGGACCCAGGGCCGGACGGTTCGGGGGCGAGGTGGTGGTCGAAGGCGCGCTGGACGATGTGCTCGCGCATACGTCGTCGCTCACGGCTCGCTATCTCCGGCGTGAGCTCCGTGTGCCGGTGCCGGCGGGGCGGCGGCTGGGCGACCCCAAACGGCGGCTTCGGGTGCTCGGCGCCCGGGAGAACAATCTCAAGGACGTCGCCTTCGAGGTGCCGCTCGGCCTCTTCGTCGCCGTGACCGGCGTGTCGGGCTCCGGCAAGAGCACGCTCGTCACTGACATCCTGTATCGGGCGCTGGCCCGGCACTTCTACCGGGCCAAGGTGGTGCCCGGCAGCCACACCCGCGTCGAGGGGCTCGATCAGATCGACAAGGTCATCGACATCGACCAGAGCCCGATCGGGCGCACGCCGCGGTCCAATCCCGCGACCTACACCGGCCTCTTCACGCCGATCCGCGAGCTCTTTACGGCGCTGCCCGAGGCCAAGATGCGCGGCTACGGTCCGGGCCGCTTCTCGTTCAACGTGAAGGGCGGACGCTGCGAGGCCTGTCAGGGCGACGGGCTGGTGAAGATCGAGATGCATTTCCTGCCCGACGTCTACGTGCCCTGCGAGGTGTGCAAGGGCAGGCGCTACAACCGGGAGACGCTCGAGGTGCGCTACAAGGGCCGGAGCATCGCCGACGTGCTCGATCTCACCGTCGCCGATGCGCTCGACTTCTTCTCCGCGCAGCGCCGGATCGCCGAGAAGCTCGAGCTCCTCAACGACGTGGGCCTGGGCTACATCCACCTCGGGCAGGCGGCGACCACACTGTCTGGAGGCGAGGCCCAACGGGTGAAGCTCGCGACCGAGCTCGCCAAGCGCGACACCGGCCGGACGCTCTACATCCTCGACGAGCCGACGACGGGCCTTCACTTCGAGGACGTGCGGCTCCTCCTCGAGGTGCTCCACCGCCTGGTCGATAAGGGGAACACCGTGCTCGTGATCGAGCACAACCTGGACGTGATCAAAACCGCAGACTGGATCGTGGACCTGGGGCCGGAGGGTGGCGATGCGGGGGGGTGGATCGTGGCAACAGGAACGCCGGAAGCCATCGCGGCCTCCGGCGAGAGCTACACCGGCCGGTTCCTCCGCAAGGCGCTTACGATTTCGGCTGGGTCTCCCACCTCGGTTCCTTCGCGGACGGGTCGACCTTGAACCAGATCCACATGCCCGAAAGACCGTGGCCCGGCACGCCGCAGAAGATCCGGTACCTGCCGCTCTCGGGCGCCGTGAACTTGATGACATCCGTCGCCCCCTGGGGGAGCCCCTCCAACGCCTTGTTGGTGTACGCCCGCGGAATGGCAGGCTTGTCCGCCATCGTGGGCATCGGCTCCTTGTCGTCGATCAGGATCGCGCTGTGCGGCGTGCCGTCGTCCTGCGTGAAGTTCATTACGACGTTGCTCTTCGGCGGGACGACGAGCGTGGCGCGGCCGCTGGTGTACCCGTTGAAGTCGAACACACCCGCGCTGAGCGCGAAGGTGACCGTTTTGCTGGCGGCGTCCCAGGCGAGCACCTTCTTCGCGTCCGCCCCGGCTGGGGCCGCGGCCTGGTGATGCGCATGCGCGGTGTCTTTCGCCTGCGCCGACGCGTTGTCGACGCCTGCGGCCCCGGCCACCCCGGCTGCCGCCACCAACGCTGCTCTGAGCTTCCCGTGCATGATCCGGTCCTCCTCCAAGGTCGGGCCTGGTGAGCGCAACCCGCATGCCGGACTCCGCTCGCCTCGGCCGGGGCCCCAAAAGTACAGAAACCGCTCGCGCGACGGTATCCTTACGCCCGGTGACGACCCGCGTCTTGCTCCCGATCCTGCTGGCGCTTGCCCCACCGATTCACCTCGCGGCCCAGCAGACCGACAGCAGCCTGCTGTCGATTTCCCGCATCTATGGATCGCGTGAGTTCGCCGCCGCGTCGTTCGGACCGTCCCGCTGGGTGGACAACGGCGCCGGATATACGACGCTCGAACCGCATCCGGGGGACAAGGGGCGGGACATCGTGCGCTATGATGCCGCGCGCGGCACGCGCCAGGTGATGGTCCCCGCGGCGCGCCTCGTTCCGGAAGCGGCCGCCGAGCCGCTCGAGGTCGAGGAGTATGCCTGGGCGCCGGATCAGCACCGCCTGCTGGTGTTCACCAACAGCCGTCCGGTCTGGCGCCGCAACACCCGCGGTGATTACTGGGTGCTCGACCGCGCGAGCGGCCGCCTGCGCAAGCTCGGCGGCCCCGACGCGAAGCCCTCCACCCTGATGTTCGCGAAGTTCTCACCGGACGGCTCCCGCGTCGGCTACGTGCGCGAGAACAATCTGTACGTCGAGGACGTCGCCACCGGGGCGATCACCGCGCTCACGACCGACGGCTCCCGCACGCTCATCAACGGCACCTTCGATTGGGTCTACGAGGAAGAGCTGATGAACTACCACGCCGACGGGTGGCGGTGGAGCCCCGACGGCCGGTCGATCGCCTACTGGCAGCTCAATGCGGATCGGGTGCGCGACTTCCTCCTGATCGACAACACCGACTCGCTGTACTCGTTCACCGTCCCCGTCCAGTATCCCAAGGCGGGCGAAGCGAATTCGGCCGCCCGGATCGGCGTGGTGGGCGCGGCGGGCGGCCCGACGCGCTGGCTGGAGATTCCTGGTGACCCGCGCAACAACTACCTCGCGCGGCTCGAATGGGCGGCCAGCGCCGGCGAGGTCGTGGTACAGCGGCTCAACCGGCTTCAGAACACGCTGGAGCTGCTGCTGGGGGACGCGCAGACCGGGAAGGTTCGCCCCGTGCTGGTTGAACGCGACTCCGCCTGGGTTGACGTCGTGGATGGCCTCGTGTGGGTGGACGGCGGCAAGCGGTTCACCTGGGTGAGCGACCGCAGCGGATGGCGCCATGTGTATCTGGTGTCACGCGACGGTTTCACCGTGCGGCCGGTGACGAAAGGGGCGTTCGACGTCGAAGCAGTGAAAGGCGTCGACGAGACGGGCGGGTGGCTCTACTACGTCGCCTCGCCTGACAATCCCGCCCAGCGATACCTGTACCGGGCCCGGCTCGACGGCCGGGGAGCGCCCCAACGGCTTTCACCCGCCCAGCCGGGCACCCACACGTACGATGTTGCGCCCGACTTCCGCCACGCGCTCCGCACGTACTCCCGATTCGATACGCCGCCCGTGGTGGACGTGGTGCGGCTGCCGGGCCACCGGACCCTGCGCACGCTCGTGGATAACGCCCAGCTTCGCGCCCGCCTCGCGCGTCTCCACCGCGGCGGCCATGAGTTCTTTCAGATCCCGCTGGATGATGGGACTCGGCTGCCCGCGTGGATCATGCGCCCACCCGGATTCGACTCCACACGGATCTACCCGCTGGTGACCTACGTCTACGGTGGTCCGGGCAGGCAGACCGTGCTCGATTCCTGGCTTGGCGTTCCCCACTACCTCTTTCACCTGTATCTCACGCAGCAAGGGTACCTCGTGGCGAGCGTCGAGAACCGGGGAGCGAGCGCGCCGCTCGGACGCACCTGGCGCAAGACCGTCTATCGCCGGATGGGCGTGCTGGAGACCGAGGATCAGGCGGAGGCGGCGAGGGCGCTGGCGCGCCGGCCGTACGTCGATTCCGCCCGCGTCGGCATCTGGGGCTGGAGCTACGGTGGATTCCTCAGCCTCAACGCGATCTTCCGCTTTCCCGACGTCTACCGCGCGGCCGTCGCCGTTTCGCCGGTCACGCACTGGGCACTCTACGACAACGTCTACACCGAGCGGTACAACGGCCTGCCCTCGGAGAACCGCGAGGGCTACGACAACGGGTCGCCGCTCACGCACGTCGCCGGGCTCCGCGGCGACCTCCTCCTCGCGCACGGGAGCGGCGACGACAACGTCCACTACCAGAACACCGAGGTGCTGGTGAACGCGCTGATCGCGGCCAACAAGCCGTTTCAGATGATGCAGTATCCGAACCGGACCCACGGGCTTCGCGAGGGGGCTGCGCGACTGCATCTATTCGGCACCATCGCACGGTTCCTCGCTGAACGGCTGCCGCCCGGGCCTGCTCGCGCCGCCGGCGCCGCCGCCCTACATTAGTCCGGAACCGCCGAGACGTCCCCTTCTGAAACATCATTCTGCTGTGACGCGTAGGTAGGCCCCATGGGTCCAGACCAGTTGATCCCGATCTTCGGAATGATCACGGGGATGGTAATGACCCTCGGGATCATTTTCGGTGTCGTGCAGCTCACGAAAGGGCCCGTCGGACAGGCGCTGGCCCGTCGCATTCAGGGCCGCAGCGCCGAGGCGGACGGCGAGATCCTGGCGGAGCTTTCCGAGCTCCGCGACGAGGTCGAGGCGCTCCGCGGCTCCCTGGAGGAGACCCGGGAGCGGCTCGACTTCACCGAGCGGATGCTGTCCCAGGGTCGCCCTGCCGGCCGCCTCCCCGAGCGCTGATCTATGGAAGGCATTCTCGCCATCATTCTGATCTTCGGCGGCGGCACCGCCATCCTGTTGTCGTTCAGTCCCGTGGGACGGGCATTCGCCGCGCGCATCCGGGGCGACGTCCCGACCGTCCAGCCCGATCCCGAGCTGCGCGCCGAGGTCGATCTGCTGCGCCAGGACGTAGTGGAGCTCCAGGAGCGCCTCGACTTTGCTGAGCGGCTGCTGGCGCAGCGATCCGACCCGGCACGGCTGCCGAGCGAGTAGCCGATGGTCATTCCCCGGTCCGTTCAGGGGCCGCCGCCGCCGCCGCCCCAGACGCCGCCGACTCCGCCGGAGATCATCATCCAGGACACTTCGTTCTGGGCGGGTCTGCCGCCGCACGTCGTGTTCCTGATCGTGGTCACGGCATTGGTGGCCGGCGGCGTCGTGCTCTGGCCCATCGTCCGCGCGCTGGCCCGGTGGATCGACGGCCGCGCCGACCGGCGGCTCGGCATCCGGGTCGACGTCGCGCGCCTCCCGGCCAAAGTGGCGGAGCTGGAGGCGATTCAACCGAGGCTGGCCGAGCTCGAGGAGCGGTTGGACTTCACCGAGCGGATGCTCGCGCGCTCGCCGGCCGGCCAACCACTCAGGCCGGGTGACCAATGAGCTCGAAGGATATCGAGAGCATCAGCATGACGGTGCTCGGCGTGGCAGTCGCGGCGGCGGTCAGCTTCGCCGTCATCGCCGTGAAGGTGGGGGAGGCGTTCGCCATCCCCGTGGGCGTCGCCGCCTCCATCGCATTCGCCGTGGTGATGCGGGGTCCGGTCGGGCACGCGCTCGCGCGGCGGCTCGAGGGCGCGGCCGCCGCCCCGACGGAGGAGGTTCTGCAGCACCTCGATGACGTGCGCGCTCGCCTCGGCGAGCTTGAGGAGCGGCTGGATTTCACCGAGCGGGTGCTGGCGCAGACCCAGGACGCTGCGAAGCTGGCGCAGCCGGGAGGCGACCGGCCATGAGCGAGCTCGGTCAGTTCGCGATGTTCATGGCGGTCGCGGCCGGCGCGCTGGGGATCTTCTTCGGACCCATCGGCCGCGCGGTGGGACGGCTCATCGAAGGCCCGAAGCGTGGTCCCGTGGCCGGCGATCCCGTGGTGCATGACCTGCGGGCGCGCGTCGAGCAGCTGGAGGCCGAGCGCGGGCGCATCGCGGAGCTCGAGGAACGACTCGATTTCGCCGAGCGGATGCTCGCCCAGCGGCGCGAGCCTGGCCGGATCGGGGGCTGAGCGATGGACCTCGGCACGTGCATCCTGCTCCGATTCGTCGTGATCGCGGTCAGCACCGCGACGAGCGTGGGCATCAGCCTCAGCTCGCCCGGCTGGCGGTCCTGGGTGACGCGGCTCAGCACGGCCGTGGCGAAGGAGCAGGCCGGCGCAACGGCGGAGTTCGAGGCGCTCAAGAGCCCGGTCTCGGAGCTGGAGGAACGATTAGATTTCGTCGAGCGCGTGCTCGCGACAGAGTCGGAGCAGCCCGCGCGGCTGCCGGGGAGACACGATCCATGATCAGCCGGGAAGACGTCCAGTCGTGGCTCGAACGCCTCGAGGGCGGCAGCCTCGACGTACGCGAGCTGGAGCAGAACCTCTGGCTCGTGCGGAGCCGCGAGGGCGCCGAGGTAGTCGTCCACTACGCACCGCCAGTCGTGATTCTCAGGATTCGGGTGATGGAGCTGCCCGGGCGGGAACCGCGCCGGAGCGAGCTGTTCCGGCAACTGCTCGAGCTGAACGCGCGCGAGTTGATTCATGGATCCTACGGCATCGAGGGCGACCACATCGTGCTGACCGACGCGCTCGAGCTCGCGGACCTCGACTTCTCGGAGTTCGAGGCGAGCTTCGACTCGATCACGCTCGCTCTGGCCACGCACCTCGGCGCCCTTGCGCCGTATCGGGAAGGGTGACGCCGATGGGAATTTTCGATCGCCTGTCCACGATGATCCGGTCCAACCTCAACGACCTGATCACCCGGGCCGAGAACCCGGAGAAGATGCTGAACCAGCTGATCGTCGACATGAAGAGTCAGCTGGCCAAGGCCAAGCAGCAGGTGGCCTCCGCCATCGCCGACGAGAAGAAACTCCAGGCCGACGCCGAGGGCATGAAGCGGCAGGCCGAGGACTGGGAGCGGCGTGCGATGCTGGCGGTGCAGGAGGGGCGCGACGATCTGGCCAAGCAGGCGCTGCTCCGCTACAACGAGCAGCTTCAGGGCGCGCAGCAGCTGCACGAGACCTGGCTCAAGCACAAGGCCGAGACCGAGCAGCTCAAGCTGGCGCTGCGGCAGCTCAACGACAAGATCGAAGAGGCCAAGCGGAAGAAGAACATCCTGGTCGCGCGCGCCAAGCGGGCCGAGGCGCAGCAACGCATCCAGGAGACGATGTCGGGCATGTCCGATAAGAGCGCGTTCGAGTCGTTCGAGCGGATGGCCGAGAAGATCGAGGCGACCGAGCGCAAGGCGATCGCCGCGGCGGAGCTGCAGGAGGAGTTCAGTAGCGACCGGCTGGTCCAGCAGTTCGAGGCGCTGGAGTACAAGGGCAGCTCCGACCAGCAGCTCCTTGCCCTCAAGCAGCGCATGGGGCTGCTCCCCGGCGGCGCCCCCGCCGGCAACCGCCAGCTCGGCAAAGGCGCCGAGACCATCCACGACGCCGAGGTGGTCGAGGAGGGCGAAGGCGAGAAGACCTCGTAGCAACCGCGATTCACACGGACGCGCGAAGCGGTTCGGACGCCATGGCCACGCCCCGCTATCTGATCGTCGCCGATGGCGACTTCGGCCCGATGAGCTCGAAGACCGCCAACGCCATCATCCGCTACCAGCCCGACCGGGTGGTCGGCGTGCTCGACCGGGAGCACGCCGGCCGTATGGTGCAGGACGTGCTCGGCTTCGGGGGCCGGATTCCCGTGGTCGGGTCGATGCGCGAAGGACTCGCGCTCCGGCCCAACGCGATTCTCGTCGGCATCGCCCCGGTGGGCGGGCGGATGCCCGGGGGATGGCGCGAGTGGCTCGCCGAGGGGGTCGATGCCGGCTGCGATCTCGTGAGCGGACTGCACACCTTCCTCGGTGACGACCCGGTGCTTGCCGCCCGCGCGAAGGCCGCCGGCCGGACCATCACCGACATCCGCCGCGCGCCGCCCGATCTTCCGGTGGCCTCGGGGCGCGCCCGCCTCCTCGACGCCTACGTGGTGCTCACGGTGGGCACCGACTGCAACGTCGGCAAGATGACCGCGCAGCTCCAGCTGGTGCGCGGACTCAACGCGCGCGGCCTCCGGACCCGGTTCGTCGCCACCGGGCAGACCGGCATCATGCTCGAGGGGTGGGGCATCGCGGTGGACGCGGTGGTCGCCGACTTCATCGCGGGCGCCGCCGAGCGGATCACGCTGGAGGGCGCACGCGACGCCGACGTCGTGCTGGTGGAGGGGCAGGGAAGCATCAATCACCCGGGGTACTCCGGCGTCACGCTGGGTCTCCTGCACGGGTCCTGCCCGTCGGGTCTCATCCTCTGTCACCAGGTGAGCCGGGAACGGATCGACGACGGTCGCGAGCAGTGGCTCCCCATTCCGCCGCTGGCCGACTATGTCCGTTGGTACGAGGCGATCGGCTCCGCGGTGCACCCCACCAGCGTCATCGGGATCTCGCTCAACACCTACGATCTCGGCGAGTCGGCGGCACGGGAGGCGTGCGAGGTGGCCGCGCACGCCACCGGTCTGCCGGCCACGGACCCCCTGCGATTCGACCCCGCGCCGCTGCTCGATGCCGTTGCCGAGGCTCGGGGCCGGCAGGTCCGCGGGAGAACGCGCCAGGCGGGGTGAAAAGGATGCGGAGATGGAGGTGCGACGCCCCACCTTCACCGTATGCGCCGCCGCATCCAGCCGATTCCTTCCACCTGTCCGCTTCGGCTCTTCCGTCCCTTGCTTCGGCCCGGCCAGGCACTCGGCGTGTGGGTCGCCGCGGCTACCCGCCCGCCGGGGGCGGCGATTCAGCCGTGGGGCCGGCTCCTCCTCAGCGCCGACCTGGCGGTCCTGCTTGCCAGCGTCGAGCGGGTCGCGGCCTGGGACGGCGACCGGCTCCGCACCCTGCCGGGAGGCGCCAGGCGCGCCGGTTGACCACTCCGCCGAGATGCCGGTAGGTTAGGCCCGGGTCGCCGCTTTCCGCCGCCATCCGGAGCCGCCGTGGCGCTGTTCCTCTCCGTCCAGGACGTCCTCACCACCATCGCCGAACACCTGCGCATCGACGGCGGAGAGCTCGTCCGCCGTCTGGTGCAGGTTGTCGCCATCTGGAGCCTCGCCTGGGCCGGGCTCCGCGTCATCGGGTTGGCGGCCCGCCGCCTCGAGACGGCGGTGGACGACGGCGATCCGCGAATCACCACCATTCGCGAGAAGCGCGGGCTCACCATCGCGCAGCTGTTGCGCACCGTCGGGCGCGGGGTGGTGCTCGTGCTGGCCATTCTCCTCACCCTCAACCTCTTCATCGAGATCGGCCCGCTGCTCGCCGGCGCCGGCATCCTCGGCCTCGCCGTGTCGTTCGGGGCTCAGAGCCTGGTGAAGGATTTCCTGTCGGGCTTCTTCTTCCTGCTCGAGAACCAGTTCGCCATCGGCGACGTCATCGAGGCCGGCGGGAAGTCGGGCGTGGTGGAGCACATCACGCTCAGGATCGTGGTGCTGCGGGACGTCGAAGGCGTCCGGCACATCATCCCGAATGGGGAGATCAAGGCGGTCAGCAACCGGACGGCCGGGTGGGCGCGGGCGGTCGTGGACGTGGCCGTTGGGCCGGCGGAGCCGGTGGATCGGACGCTGGAGGTCACCCGTGAGGAGGTGGCCCGGTTTGCGGAGGATGACGAGTGGGTGCCCCTGCTTGACGGCATGCCGGAGGTCTGGGGGGTGGAGGCCATCGGCGACAACCGGGTCGTCATCCGCGCAGTGGCACGCACGCAGCCGGGGGCCCAGTGGGGCGTGTCGCGCGAGCTCCGCCGCCGGCTCAAGAACCGCTTCGATGCCGAAGGCATCCGCCTGCCCGGCATCCCGCTCGCGGGGGCGCTGGTCGTGCCCCCGCCACCGGCCGACACCGCTGCCCGGGTCGCCCGCACCGGTCCCCCGCGATGACGCTTCGGCTCCACAACACGCTCACCCGACGGGTGGAGCCCTTCGTGCCCCTCGACGCGCCCCGGGTGTCGCTGTACACCTGCGGCCCCACCCTCTACAACTACGCGCACATCGGGAATTTCCGGACGTTTCTGTTCGAGGACCTGCTCCGGCGCTGGCTCGAGGCGAGCGGCTACGACGTCTTCCACGTCATGAACCTGACCGACGTGGACGACCGGACCATCGCGGCGGCGAACCAGCGCGGTGTATCGCTCGCGGAGCACGTCGCACCGTATGCCGCGGCGTTCTTCGAGGACCGGGACTACCTCCGGATTCGCCCGGCTCACGAGTATCCCCGGGCCACCGAGTACGTGGCTCCGATGATTGCGCTCACCGAGTCGCTCCTCGCGAAGGGCGTCGCGTACAGGGGCGACGACGGGTCCGTTTATTTCGCCATCGCGCAGTTCCCCGCGTACGGCCAGCTGTCGCAGCTCGACCGCCGCGAGCTCCGCACCGGGGGCAGCGGGCGGGTCGCGTCGGACGAGTATGCCAAGGAAGATGCGCGCGACTTCGTGCTCTGGAAGGCAGTCCGGCCGGAAGACGAGGCGGTCGGCGCCGCGTGGGACGCGCCCTTCGGGCGCGGACGGCCCGGCTGGCACCTCGAATGCTCCGCCATGGCGCTCGACCTGATCGGCCGGCGCTGGGGCACGGACGTGCTTGACATTCATGCCGGCGGCGTGGACCTGATCTTCCCGCACCATGAAGACGAGATCGCCCAGAGTTGCGCCCACACCGGCAAGGCGGAGTTCGCCCGGGTGTGGCTCCACGGCGAGTTCCTGAGCATCCAGGGCACCAAGATGTCCAAGCGCTATGGGAACATTCTCACGGCGCGGGATCTCCGGGAGCAGGGCGTGGACGCCGGGGCGGTGCGGCTGCTGATGTTCGGCACCCACTACCGGAAGACGCTCGACTGGAGCGACGACGCGCTCGTCGCCGCGCAGGACGGCTCGGTGCGGCTCGGCCGGTTCCGCGACCGGCTGGCCGCGGTGGAGCAGGGGGTGGCCGACCACGCGGAGAGCCGGAACGCCGCCGAGCGATTCCGCACGCTGTTCGCCGCGGGGCTGGACGACGACCTCAATGCGCCGCGGGCTTTGGCCGCGATATTCGACATTCTGGTGCGCGAGGGGAACCGGTTGCTGGACGAGGGCCGCTCGCTGGGGCCTGCATTTCGGGAGGCGTGGGCATTGGCCGACACAGTCCTGGACGTTGCCCC
>JBOHSY010000351.1:0-2729 GCA_050733355.1 Gemmatimonadales bacterium
CCCCGCACCGGGGCCCCGGGCCCTCGCCTCGCGCGGCGAAGACCTCACCGGGCGCCGCCCCGGCGACCCCGGTCCTCGCCGGCGGTGGCGGGCCGCGGTCGCCCCCCACCCCGGAGGTGAAGCGGCCGAGGGCGATGTGAGGAAGTCTGGATTCCCGGAAAGGAGACGTCATGCTCATGCACGCCACCGTCGAGAAGATGATCGCCATGCACCTGACTGCCATGGCCGAGGCCTTCCAGCGACAACTGACGGCGACCCAGTTCGCCGACCTCAGCTTCGAGGATCGGGTCGGCCTGCTCATCGATCAGGAATGGACCGCCCGCGAACAGCGCAAACTCCAGCGGCGCCTGCAGGGCGCCAACCTCCGCCATCAGGCGTCCCTCGAAGACATCGACTGGCAGGCGCCCCGGCGTGGGCTCGACAAGGCCCTCGTCAGCTCGCTCGCCACCTGTGCCTGGATCCAGCAGCACCAGAATCTGGTCATCATCGGGCCGACCGGCATCGGCAAGTCGTGGCTGGCGGACGCCTTTGCCGAGCGGGCGTGCCGCGCCGGGTACTCCGCCTACCGCGTCCGCGTCTCTCGCCTGCTGTACGACCTCGCCATCGCCCGCGGGGACGGCTCCTACCCGCGGCTGCTGGCCAAGCTGGCGAAGACCGCCCTGCTCGTGCTCGACGACTGGGGGCTGGCCCCGTTCACGGGGCCGCAACGCCATGATGTCCTCGAGGTCCTCGAGGACCGCACCGAGCGGGCCTCGACCCTCATCACCAGCCAGCTCCCCATCAAGGCGTGGCACGAGGCCATCGGCGATCCCACCCTCGCCGACGCGATCTGTGACCGCCTCGTCCACACGGCCCACCGCCTCGAGCTGCAGGGCCCCTCGCTCCGGGACCCCAAGGCCCGCGCCCACCCGACCCTTCCCGACCCCGATCGCGCCGACTCCCCCAGCCGCCCCGCGAAGGCCACTCCACCCCGGAAGGAGGTCACGTGATTCGCTCCCGCACTCCGGGCTTGACGTAGCCGGAGAAACGACGACAATGACGAGCGTCGCTGCGCTCCGATGCGTGTTCACGATCACCGGAACGCGTGCTCACGATCCCGCGGACTGCGCGTTCACGATCGGCCGGACTCGCTGTTCACGATCGCCGGAATACGCACTGCACCGCGTGGGGCTCCGTCACCGCGCCCAGGATCCGGCGCGGGCCCCCACAGCGGTCACACACCAGCACCTGGATCGCGAACACCCGGCGGAGGAGCCGGGCCCAGGGCCACCGTCCCGGTGATCGCGAGCCCGCGTCCGCGCTCGCGCCGTCAGGGGCCGGCTTCGGGATGATCGCCGATCGCCATTCGGCGCGGGAAGCCGTTACATTCTACCGAGAGAGCGAAGCAGGTCACCGTTCACTACCGCTGGCACCCTCTGTACGGCCAGATCGCACGCGTCAGGCGCGGCGTCCCACGGAGTACCCACGAGATGCTGTTCTGCGAGCTACCGGACGGCCGGACAGGCGCCCTGCCCGCCTGGATGACCGATGCCGCAGCGTGCGCGGCCCTGACCGTCGGCCCGCCGGTCGTGTCGATGGCCGCGCTGCAAGAACTCCGGGAGTTGCTGGCCGCTGTCGCGCCTCGCGCGCCCGACCCCGCCCATGCGTCAATGCCCTCAAAGGAGGGCTGCGATGCGCCGCATGCGTTCGTCGATCTCCACGCAGATCCCGCTGTTCCCACCCACGGGGGCCGCCGGCCCCATCGAGCTGACCGCGCCCCAGCACCAGGAGCTGATCCGCGCCGTGGCCGAGCTGCTCCTGCGCGCCGCGGCCGCCGCCTCCGCCACGACCCCGACGGGAGGGCGTGATGCTGACCGATAGGATCACCACGCAGCACTTGCAGCGCACCGCGATCGTCTACGTCCGCCAGTCCAGCCCCGAGCAAGTGCGCAGCCACACCGAGAGCACCCGCATCCAGATCGGGCTGCGCGACAAGGCGGTCTCCTTCGGCTGGCCGAACCCCGTCACCATCGTGGACGACCTCGGCGTCTCGGCCGCCGGGTTCGCGCATCGGGTCGGCTTCCAGCACTTGGTCGCGGAGGTCTCCCTGGGCCATGTCGGCCTCATCCTCTGCTTCGAAGCGTCCCGGCTGTCGCGCAACTCGAAGGACTGGGCGCAGCTGTTCGAGCGCTGCGGACTCCTCGCCACCCTGGTGGCCGATCTCGATCAGGTCTATGACCTGTCGCTGCCCGACGATCGGCTGATCCTGGGCGTGAAGGGCAGTGTCAGCGAGTACGAGCTCAGCCTGTTCCGGCAGCGCTCGCAGGCGGCCATTCGCGCGAAGGCCCAGCGCGGCGCGCTGCAGTTCACGCTACCGGCCGGGTTGGGGTGGACCCCGGATGGCCAGATCGAGCGGCATCCGGATCGGCGGGTGCAGCAGGCGATCCGGATGGTGCTCGACAAACTCGTCGAGTTCGGCAGCGTCCGCCAGGTGCTGATGTGGCTGCACGACGAGCACCTGTCGCTCCCCACGCTCGAGCACGAACGGCCGCGGGCGATCACGTGGCGCCCCCCGACCTACCGGATGGTGCTGTCCATCGTGCGCAGTCCGTTCTATGCGGGCGCCTACGCGTTCGGCCGGCGAGAGACGCGGACCCGCGTCGTGGCGGGCCGCGCGACCCGAACGCATGGCCACGACAAGCCGATGGTCCAGTGGACGGCCTTGATTCGTGACCACCACCCCGGCTATA
>JBOHSY010000352.1:0-3301 GCA_050733355.1 Gemmatimonadales bacterium
CCCCTCTTCCCTCTCACCTCTCACCTCTCACCTCTCACCTCTCACCCTTCGGTCGAGAAGGTCTATGAGCGAAGTGCTGACCGGCGCCCAGATCATCTGCCGCGTCCTGCGGGAGCAGGGCGTGGAGGTGCTGTTCGGGTACCCGGGCGGCGCGATCATGCCCTTCTATCACGCGCTGCCCGAGTTTCCGGAGCTCCGGCACATCCTCGTGCGGCACGAGCAGGCCGCGGCGCACGCGGCCGACGGGTACGCCCGCGCCAGCGGCCGGCCGGCCGTCTGCGTGGCGACGTCCGGGCCCGGGGCCACCAACCTCGTGACGGGGCTCGCGGCGGCGCACATGGACAACTCGCCGGTGGTCGCCATCACCGGGCAGGTGAGCCGGGCGATGATCGGGCGGGACGCGTTCCAGGAGACCGACGTCATCGGGGTCACCCAGCCGATCACCAAGCACAACGTGCTCGTCCGCGACGTCTCGGAGCTGGCCGACACGATCAGCGACGCGTTCGCGATCGCCGGAGAGGGGCGCCCGGGGCCGGTGCTCGTCGACGTGCCGAAGGACGTGCAGAACCAGCGCGCGGAGTACGCTCCGCGGACGAGCGGAGGAGCAGAACAGCAGAAGAACAGGGTTGCTCCTCGGCTCGTCGGCTCATCTGCTCATCAAGCGGCCCTGGCGCAGGCGGCGCGCCTGATCGCAGATGCCCAGCGGCCGCTGATAATGGCCGGCCACGGCGTGCTCCTGGCCCACGCGACGGAGGAGCTCCGCTGCCTCGCGGAGCGTACCGGGATTCCCGTGATCACGACGCTGCTCGGCATCAGCGGGTTCTCCGAGCAGCACCCGTTGCACCTCGGCATGCCCGGCATGCACGGCGAGGTGCACGTCAACCGCGCGATCCAGCACGCCGACCTCATCATCGGCGTGGGGCTCCGGTTCGACGACCGGGTCACCGGCAACACCGCCCAGTTCGCCCCCCGCGCCAAAATCGTCCACCTCGAGCTCGACCCGGCCGAGATCGGGAAGAACGTGCCGACCGCGGTGGGGCTCGTCGGCGACGCTCGGGAGCTGCTGCGCCAGCTGCTCGCGGTCGTACGCCCGCGCGGTTGCGCCGCGTGGCGCGCCGAGATCACGGGCTTCATGCGGACCCGCGCGGAGCAGTATCGCGGCGAGCTCTCCCCCCAGTCGATCCTGACCGCGCTGCACGAGGCGACCGGCGGGCGCTGTACGATCGTGTCCGACGTCGGCCAGCACCAGATGTGGGTTGCCAAGCTATATCCCTACCGTCGGGTGAACACGCACGTCACCTCGGGCGGACTGGGCGCCATGGGATTCGCGGTCCCCGCGGCGATGGGCGTGCACTTCGCGCGGCCCGACGAGCCAGTCTGGGCGATCTCGGGTGACGGCGGGTTCCAGATGAACATGCAGGAGATGGCCACGATGGTGCAGGAGCGGATCCCGGTGAAGATGGCCATCTTCAACAACGGGTATCTCGGCATGGTGCGGCAGTGGCAGCAATTCTTCCACGGCCGCCGCTACTCGGCCACGCCGATCTGGAGTCCCGACTACGTGAAGCTGGCCGCGGCCTACGGGATCGCCGGCTGGCGGGTGGACGACGCGCGGCAGACCGACGACGTGCTCCGCGCCGCGCTTCGGACCGAGGGGCCGGCGCTCGTGGAGTTCATGATCGAGCAGGAGGCGAACGTCTTCCCGATGATCCCGCCGGGCGCCTCGCTCTCGGAGCCGATCGAGGGTGAGCCCGCGCCGGTCGGGGCATGAGCGAGTCGCAGACCCTGGCGGTGCTCCTCGACGAGGAGCTCGTCACGCTGACCCGCATCGCCGGCATGCTCCGGCGGCGAAATCTTCCCATCAGGAGCATCGCAGTGGGCCCGACGGGCACCCCCGGATGCGCGAGGTTGACTATCATGCTGCAGACCGACGCCGACGCCGCGGACCGCGTGGCGCGCCAGCTCCAGAACGTCATCGGCGTCCGCGACGCGGCCGCGTACCCGGCCCGCGCCCGCGTCGCCCGCGAGCTCGTGCTGGTAAAGCTGCGCGCCGACCACGACCGCTACGGCGAGCTGCTGGACGTGGCGCTGCTCTACAAGGCCACCATCGTGGACGAGTCCGCCGACGCCGCCATTCTCGAGGTCAGCGGCTCCGAGGCGTTCGTCCTGTCGTTTCTCCGCGCGCTGGAGCGGACCGCGCTCATCGGCGCGGCCCTCACCCTCACGTCGGAGCCCGTCCCATGAACGCCCCCGGAGTCCGCATGTACTACGACCGCGACGCCGATCGCGCGCGCCTCGGTGGCCGCACGTTCGCGATCGTCGGCTTCGGCAGCCAGGGGCACGCGCATGCCCTCAACCTCCAGGAGAGCGGCGCGCGGGTGATCGTCGGCCTGCGTCCCGGCGGGCGCTCATGGGCCAAGGCCCGTTCCGCCGGCCTCGATGTACGCGCGGTGGCCGAGGCGGCGCAGGCCGCCGACGTAATCATGATGCTGGTGCCCGACCAGGACGGGCGTGCGGTGTACGAGAGCGGCGTGGCGCCGGGCCTGGCGTCCGGCAAGACGCTCATGTTCGCCCATGGATTCAACATCCACTACGGCGAGATCGTGCCGCCGCCGGGGGTGGACGTGTCGATGGTCGCGCCCAAGTCGCCGGGGCACCTGGTGCGGAGCGAGTACGAGGCTGGCCGGGGCGTGCCGGGGCTCGTGGCCGTGCACCAGGACGCGAGCGGGCAGGCCCTCGCCAACGCGCTCGCGTACGCCGCCGGCATCGGCTGCACGCGGGCGGGGGTGATCGAGACGTCGTTCCGGGAGGAGACCGAGACCGATCTCTTCGGTGAGCAGGCCGTGCTCTGCGGCGGCACCAGCGCGCTGGTCAAGGCGGGCTTCGAGACGCTGGTCGAGGCGGGATACTCGCCGGAGATGGCGTACTTCGAGTGCCTGCACGAGCTCAAGCTGATCGTGGACCTGATGTACCGCGGCGGACTGCGGTTCATGCGCTACTCGATCAGCGACACCGCCGAGTACGGCGACTATACCCGGGGCCCTCGGCTCGTCACCCAAGACACCCGGGCCGAGATGCGCCGCATGCTCCAGGAGATCCAGGACGGCCGGTTCGCCCGCGAATGGCTGGCCGAGAACCGGGTGGGCCGGCCCAACTTCGAGCGCCTGCGCCAGGCCGACCAGGATCACACGATCGAGCTGGTGGGGCGGACGCTCCGGGCCATGATGCCGTGGTCTGAAGAGGGCGGGAGCGGGCGGGAGCAGGCGGGAGCAGACGGGAGCGGGAAAGCGCCTCCCACTCC
>JBOHSY010000353.1:0-8417 GCA_050733355.1 Gemmatimonadales bacterium
CCTCAAGGGCGATGGGGCCCCGGCCGATGCCGCCGCCGCCGCGACTGGCGCGGCCGACCCGGGCGCCTAGTCTGCCGCCGAGCTACCGGCCCGCCGCCGCTCCTGGTCCGCGCGGGCCGCGAGCGGCGACTTTAGTATTCACCCGCGCCGGGAGGTGGGGCGCGTTGACGATCGGCACGACCACGACGAGCACTCCGGAGCCATGGCGACAGTCACGATCACTCCCAAGCAGGTGAGCGAGCTCCGCGCCCGGACGGGCGCGGGGATGATGGATTGCAAGCGGGCCCTCGAAGAGGCGGGCGGCGACCTGGACAAGGCCGCCGAGATCCTCCGCAAGAAGGGGATCGCCAAGGCGGAGAAGCGCGCGGGGCGGTCCGCCGCGCAGGGCCTCGTCGTCAGCTACATCCACCACAACGCACAGGTGGGCGTGCTGCTCGAGCTCAACTGCGAGACGGACTTCGTGGCGCGCACCGAGGACTTCCAGCAGCTCGCCCGCGACATCGCGCTGCACATCGCCTCGGCCGACCCCATCGCCGTCAACCCGGAGGACGTTCCAGCCGAGCTCGTCGAGCGCGAGCGGCGCATCGCCGAGGAGCAGGTCGCGGCCGAGGGCAAGCCGGAGAACGTCCGGCCGAAGATCGTCGAGGGCAAGATCAAGAAGTTCATCGCCGAGCGCACGCTGCTCGAGCAGCCCTACGTCAAGGACGACGCCCGGACCGTCGGCCAGCTGGTCAAGGAAGTCTCCGGCAAGGTCGGCGAGGCGGTTCAGGTCAAGCGGTTTGCCCGGTTCAAGATCGGGGAAGCCTGAGATGGCGCTCGCCTACTCCCGCGCCCTGCTCAAGTTGTCGGGCGAGGCGCTGGGCGGCGAGAAGGGCAGGGGGCTGGATTACGGAGTGGTCGAGTCGTTCGCCGAGGAGATCAAGGCGGTGGTGGCGCTCGGCGTGCGCCTGTCGCTGGTCGTGGGTGGCGGGAACATCGTGCGCGGCACCGCCGCCAGCCGCGAGGGCCTCGACCGGGTCTCGGCCGACTACATGGGGATGCTGGCGACGGTCATCAACGCGCTCGCCCTCCAGGACGTGCTCGAGAAGATGGGGGTGCACACCCGGGTGATGACGGCCATCCGCATGGAATCGGTGGCGGAGCCATACATCCGCCGCCGCGCGGTGCGCCACCTCGAGAAGGGCCGGCTGGTCATCTTCGCGGGCGGCACCGGCAACCCGTTCTTCTCGACCGACACCGCGGGCGTGCTCCGCGCGCTCGAAGTGGATGCCGAGGTGTTTCTCAAGGCGACGAACGTGGACGGCGTCTATACCGGCGATCCCAAGACCGACTCGGCGGCCACGTTCATCCCCGAGCTCACGTACCAGGAAGCGATCGTCCGGAACTACGCCGTGATGGACGCGAACGCGTTCGGGCTCTGCAAGGCCAACCAGCTCCCGATCGTGGTGTTCAACCTCAATCAGCCCGGCGCGATCACCCGGGTCCTCCGGGGAGAGCGGGTCGGCACCCTCGTCCGATGAGCAAGATTCCCGAGCTGACCAGGCACGCCCGCGAGGCGATGCACAAGGCGGTGGAGAGCACCAAGCGCGAGCTGACGACGATCCGGAGCGGCAAGGCGACCACCTCGCTGCTCGACCTGGTCCGGGTGGAGGCGTACGGGGCCCAGGTCCCGCTCACCCAGGTCGGGCTGGTCTCCGCGCCGGAGCCGCGGCTGCTCACCGTGCAGCCGTTCGACAAGTCGCTCGCGCCGGTCATCGAGAAGGCCATCCGCGAGGCGGACCTCGGTCTCAATCCGTCCACCCAGTCCGGCACCATCCGCGTTCCCCTGCCGCCACTCTCCGAGGAACGTCGCAAGGAGCTGGTGAAGGTCGTGCACAAGCTGGCGGAGGAAGGCCGCATCGCGGTGCGGCACGCGCGCACCGACACGATGTCCCGGCTCAAGAAGCTGGAGCACACCTCCGCGGACGACGAGAAGCGCGGGGAGAAGGATGTGCAGAAGTTGCACGACGAACACATCAAGCAGATCGACGGGCTCATCCGCGCCAAGGAAGCGGAGATCATGGAAGTCTGAGCGGGATGAGCGACGACCCTCTCCGGCGCATCCGCGTCCACGGCGCCCTCCCGGCGCACGTGGCCATCATCATGGACGGCAACGGGCGGTGGGCCCGTCGGCGCAAGCTGCCGCGCCCGTTCGGGCACCACGCCGGCATGACTGCCGTGCGCGAGGCGGTCGAGGGCTCGCTCGAGGCGGGCGTGGACGTACTCACCCTGTTCGCGTTCAGCCAGGAGAACTGGCAGCGCCCCGCCGACGAGATCGACGCGCTGATGGCCCTGCTCGAGGAGTACATCGCGCGCGAGGTCGCGTCGCTCCGGGAGCGCGGGGTGGCGGTGCGGATTCTCGGCCACCTCGATCGGCTGCCGGGCAGCGTGCGCGACGCGGTAGCGCGCATCGAGGCCGAGACCCGCGGCGGCCAAGCGCTCGCGCTCAATCTCTGCATCTCGTACAGCTCGCGGGCGGAAATCGTGCGGGCCGCGCGGCGGCTCGCCGAGCAGGCCGCGGCCGGCGCGCTCGATCCCGCCGCTATCGACGAAGACCGGGTGGCGGCGGAGCTGTACACCGCGCCGTGGCCGGATCCCGACCTCCTGATTCGCACCTCCGGTGAGATGCGGATCTCGAATTTCCTGCTCTGGCAGCTCGCCTACGCCGAGCTGTACGTGACGCCGGTGCTCTGGCCCGACTTCACGCGGCGGGATCTGTTCGAGGCGATTCTCGCCTTCCAGGGCCGGAACCGCCGGTTCGGTCGCGTGTCGGCCTGATGGACCGCGGCAACCTGGCGCAGCGGATCGGATTCGCCGCCGTCGCCATCCCGCTCGCGCTCGGCGTGGTCTGGTACGGGGGGTGGCTGCTCGTGGCGCTCGTCGCGGTGGTCGCGGTGCTGGGCACCCGCGAGCTCTACGGGCTCTTCCACCGCACCGGTGGACGCGCCCTCGAGGCCGCGGGTCTGGCCGCCGCCGCGATCCTCCCCGCGGTGGTGTACCTCCTCGTCGCACACCCGAGTCCGGTCATGGCGGCCGCGTGGCCCTACGGGGCGGCGCTCTGGGTCATGCTGGTCATGACGGCCGCGCTGGCCGCGCGCGCGCCGACGCAACGCCCGCTCGCCGCCGCCGCGATCACGGTGTTCGGCGTCTGTTATGCGGCGGCATTGCCAGCGTTCCTGATCGACCTCCGGCACGCCGGCCACGGCGAGCGGTCGTGGGCCGGCGCGGGGCTGGTCTTCTTTCCCCTGGTGGTGACCTGGGTGTGCGACACCGCGGCGATGTTCGCCGGCCGCAGCATCGGCGGGCCCAAGCTGGCGCCAACCGTGAGTCCCGGGAAGACGCGGGCGGGAGCCGTCGCGGGGGTCGCGGCGGCGCTGCTCGTCGCGCCCCTGTTCTCGGCCTGGATCTTTCCGGCGGTGGGGGTCTCGGCGTCGCTCGCGGCGCTCCTGCTCATCGCCGCCCTGCTGTCGGTGGTGGGACAGGTGGGCGACCTCGCCGAATCGCTCTTCAAGCGCGAGGCGGGCGTGAAGGACTCGAGCCACCTCATTCCGGGGCACGGCGGGGTGCTCGATCGATTCGACTCCCTCTACTTCGTCGTGCCCGCGGCCGCCACGCTCTATCGGCTGCTCGGGGTGCGCTGATGCGGGGGGTAGCCATTCTCGGTTCCACCGGGTCCGTCGGTCGCAGCACGCTCGCCGTGCTCCGCCGGCAGCGGGAGCACTTCCGCGTCGTCGCGCTGGCCGCGGGGCGGAACGCCGACGAGCTCGAGGCCCAGAGGGCCGAATGGCGGCCGGTGTTCGCCGGGCTGGCGGAAACGTCCCCCGCGGTGCTGATCGAGGCCGCGCTGCAGCCGGGCGTCGACATCGTGGTCAACGCGGTCGTGGGAGCGGCGGGTCTCGATGCCACCCTCGCCGCGCTCCGGGCCGGGCGTCGCGTGGCGCTGGCCAACAAGGAGACACTGGTGATGGCCGGCGATCTCGTGGCCGACGCCGCGCGCGTGGGCGGCGGCGAGGTCGTGCCGGTCGACTCGGAGCACAGCGCCGTGCTCCAGTGCGTCGCCGGCCACGAGGCGGCGCTCGGGCGGCTCATCCTCACCGGCTCCGGCGGGCCCTTCCGCGACTGGGCGCCCGAGCGGCTCGCGCGCGCCACGATCGTCGAGGCGCTCAACCATCCGACCTGGCGCATGGGCCGGAAGATCACCGTGGACAGCGCGACGCTCGCCAACAAGGCGCTCGAGGTCATCGAAGCGCATCACCTCTTCGGCCTCGGCTATGACGCCCTCGAGGTGGTGGTCCACCCCCAGAGCATCGTGCACGCCTTCGCCGAGTTCTGCGACGGCAGCGTGATCGCGCAGCTCGCGTTTCCGTCGATGGAGCTGCCGATTCTCTACGCGCTCACCCACCCGCGGCGCCTGCCCGACGCAGGGGTGCGGCGGTTCGATCCCGTGGCCGCGGGCCCGCTCACGTTCGAGCCGGTCCGGACCGACGTCTTCCGTGCGTTCCACTGCGGCATCGCCGCGGGGCGCGCCGGGGGCACGGCCCCGGCCGCGTTCAACGCCGCGAATGAGGTCGCGGTGGCGGCCTTCCTCGACGGCTGCATTCCCTTCGGCCGCATCAGTGAGGTGATCGAAGGCGTGCTGGATGTGCACCGCCCGGACCAGGTCACGAGCGTCGACATCGTCCGCGCGGCCGACTGCGAGGCGCGCGAGCGCGCCCGCGCATTGCTGAGGGCATCCTGATGTCGTTCATCATCGGGCTCCTGTCGCTGATCGTCGTACTCGGCGTGCTCGTGTTCGTCCACGAGGCCGGCCATTTCATCGCCGCGAAGTGGGCCGGCATCTACGTGCATCGCTTCTCGCTCGGACTCGGCTCGCCGATTCCGTGGCTGACCCGTCGCCGCGGTGAAACCGAGTACTCGGTGTCGTGGCTGCCGCTGGGCGGCTACGTCAAGATGGCCAGCCGCGAGGAGGACTCGGCGGCCGCCATGCTCGAGGGCGGCGAGGCCGCCGCCGGCGTGCCGCCCGACCGCGTGTTCGAGGCCAAGCCGGTCTGGAAGCGGATCGTGGTGATCCTCGCCGGCGTCGTCATGAACGCGCTGCTCGCCTGGATCATCTTTGTGGGCCTCGCGTACAAGAACGGGCGCCAGGTGAATCCGATCACCACCGTCGGCGCCGTCGACACGACGGGACTTCCCGCGGGCGCCGCGGCGCTCCGGTCGCTGCCGGTCGGCAGCCGGATCGTCGCCGTCGGCGGGAAGCCGGTGGCCACCTGGAACGAGATCGAAGACGGGATCCTGAACGCCCCGGACGACCGGATCGCGCTCGAGCTCGAGGACGGCCGCACCGTCGCGCTCGTGCTCCACCCGGACGCGCTCACCGAGCGCGCGGTGGCCATGCAGGCGCTCCGTCCGATGGTGCCCGCCGTGGTGGATTCCGTCATGCCGGGCAGCCCGGCGGCACGGGCCGGCATTCAGGCGGGCGACACGATCACGAGCGTCGCGGGGTCGCCGGTAGGCCAGTGGCAGGACCTTCTCGACGTGATCGCGCCCCGCCCGGGGCAGCCGGTGTCCGTGGCCGTGGCGCGGCAGGGACAGTCCCACCACTTCGATCTCACGCTGGCGAGCGCCGAGGTGACGGAGAACGGCGCCAGGCGGCGCGTCGGGCGCATCGGCGTCTACGTGGACCTCCCGGTCCGCCAGGAACCCCTCTCGTTCGGCGAGGCGGTACGGGCGGGCAGCGCTGCCACGGCGGTAGCGGCCACCCAGATCGTCCGCACGGTGCGGGGCCTCGTCAGCGGCCGCGTCTCCACCCGGGAAGTGGGCGGTCCGATCCTGATCGGCCAGATGGCCGGACAGCAGGCGCGCCTGGGACTCGACCGGTTCCTCTCGTTCATGGCGTTCATCTCCGTGAACCTGGCCGTGCTCAATCTCCTGCCGATTCCGGTGCTGGACGGTGGCCAATTCCTGCTGCTGCTGGCCGAGGGGGCGCTGCGGCGGCCGTTGCCGGTGAAGCTTCGGGAGCGACTCACGGCAGTCGGCCTCGTGTTCGTGGTGCTGCTGATGGTGCTGGCGTTCAGCAACGATATCAGGAGACTGCTCGGTGGTTAGGTACGGCAGGGAGGCGGTGAGGGCGGTAAAGACCGGTCCGTTGGGGGCGATAGGGACGGTAGAGACGGTAAGGGCGGTAGGGTTTGGTTAGCCAGGTACGGACGGCCGCGAGGCATACCCGCCTGGCCACCGTCCGGCCTGACCGGCCAAACCTTACCGCCTTTACCGTCTCTGCCGCCCTTACCGCCTCCTTTACCCCCGGGTCTATAGCGTTTACCTTTCTATGCTTACGGAAAAGTGGACATTCAGTACCTAAGGACCCTGAGAATCATGCCTTTCGACAAGCAGACCGTCGTCGCGAAACACCGGCTGAGCGAGACCGACACCGGGTCGACGCGGGTGCAGGTCGCGCTGCTGACCGAGCGGATCAACTCGCTCACCGATCACTTCCGCACGCATCCCAAGGACCATCATGGTCGGCGGGGGCTCCTGAAGATGGTCGGCACGCGCCGACGCCTTCTGCAGTACCTCAGGCGCAGCGATCTCACCGCGTATCGCGCGCTGATCGAGGAGCTGGGTCTCCGGCACTAGCGGCGCAGGGTCCGCGAGGGCGCCCCGAACGAGCACATCGGGGCGCCCTCGCTGCATTGATGTGCTCTGATCAGGAAAAGGGTCGTGACCGTACATCGGATCGAAACCGAGTTTGCCGGTCGCCGTCTCGTCATCGAGACCGGGCGCCTCGCGAAGCAGGCCGCCGGTTCGGCGCTGGTGCAGTTCGGCGACACCATGGTGCTTGCCGCCGTCACCGTTTCGCCCAACGTGAGCCCGCTGCCGTTCTTTCCCCTCACGGTGGAGTACCGCGAGAAGACCTATGCCGCGGGGAAGATCCCGGGCGGGTTCCTCAAGCGGGAAGGGCGCCCGGCCGACAAGGAAATCCTGGCGAGCCGGCTGATCGACCGCGGGATCCGGCCGCTCTTCCCGGAGGGCTTCAAGAACGAGGTGCAGGTCTTCGTCACCGTGCTCTCCGCCGACCAGGAGAACGACGCCGACATCCTCGGCGCGGTGGCCGCCTCGGTGGCGCTCGGCGTCTCCGCCCTGCCGTGGAACGGGCCGCTCGCCGCAGTGCGCGTGGGCCGGGTCGACGGCAAGTGGATCCTGAACCCCACCTTCCAGCAGCTCGAGTTCTCCAGCATCGACCTGGTGGTCTCCGGCTCCACCGACGCCATCTACATGGTCGAAGGCGGATCGCTCGAGGTGAGCGAGGCCGAGATGCTCGAGGCGCTCAAGGTGGCGCAGAAGGGCATCCGCGACGTCATCGCCCTCGAGCGCAAGGTGATCGACGCCGCCGCCCGCCCCACGATGGCGTGGGAGCGGGCCGCGCCCGACCCGGTGCTGGTGCAGCGCGTGCGCGCGCCCGCCGAGGGCGCGATGGCGAAGGCGATCAACGCCAAGGACAAGGCCGGCCGCACGAACGCGGTCAAGCAGCTCAGGCAGGACGTGCTCGCCCAGCTCGGCACCGAGTTCCCCGACAAGGTCAAGGAGATCGCTGCGGAGCTCGACGAGATCGAGTATCGGGTCATGCGGGCCCAGGTGCTCGAGAAAGGCGAGCGCGTGGATGGCCGCGACCTCGACACCATCCGGCCGATTACCATCGAAGTCGGCGTACTGCCGCGCACCCATGGGTCCGCGCTGTTCCAGCGCGGCGAGACCCAGGCGCTCGCGGCCGTGACCCTCGGCACCGCCGACGACGAGCAGCGCATCGACAGCATCGACGTGGCCGGTGAGACCACCAAGTCGTTCATGCTGCACTACAACTTCCCGCCGTACTCCACCGGCGAAGTCAAGATGATGCGCGGCACCAGCCGGCGGGAGATCGGACACGGGGCGCTGGCCGAGCGGGCGCTGCAGCCGCTGCTCCCGCACTACGAGAATTTCCCCTACACGCTCCGCGTGGTGTCGGAGATCCTCGAATCGAACGGCTCCTCGTCCATGGCGACCGTCTGCGGCGGGTCGCTCGCGCTGATGGACGCCGGCGTGCCGATGCAGGCCCCCTGCGCGGGCGTCGCGATGGGGCTGATCAAGGAAGGCGACCGGGTCGCGGTGCTCACCGACATCCTCGGCTCCGAGGATGCGCTGGGCGACATGGACTTCAAGGTGGCCGGGACCACGAAGGGCATCACCTCGATCCAGATGGACATCAAGATCGCGGGGCTCACGCTCGAGATCATGAAGGAGGCGCTCGAGCGCGCCCGGAAGGGCCGGCTGCACATCCTGGGCGAGATGGAGAAGGCGCTGCCCCGGCCGCGCGCGCAACTCTCCCCGTGGGCGCCGCG
>JBOHSY010000354.1:0-9109 GCA_050733355.1 Gemmatimonadales bacterium
CTCCGTTGGAGGGCTGCGGACCGTAAGTTGACTCGTGCACGACCATGGCGCCTGCAGCTGATGCGCGATCGTTAGGTGGCCACGCTCCAAGAAGTGATGTTGTGGTGTTGCTCCGTGAGGCGCCGCCAGGGTTCCGATGTACGCGCGCTCCGAGCGAGGCGAGAGGGCGTCGCGCCACGCGATGTTCGGGGCCGCAGCCGACGGCGCGGCCATGGGTCAGGTCCTAGGGTCGGGTGAGGCGCCGCAGCCGGGCCCCCGCAGGAGCCCGCGCTGCCGGTCCTCCTCGAGGCGGCGCCGGGCCTCCGCGGTCCCTGCCGGACGGACGGAGAGATCGCCGCTGGGCGGGCCACCTAACCCGCAAATGCAGCCGACAGGCCGGGGCGGGCCGAGGCTCCGCGCGGAGGCGGCGCTCCCGGTGGCCAACCAATGGAAGCGTTGATTAGTGCGGGCGGTTAGATGATCGCCTGCAGCTGATTTGCAAGCCGTTAGGCGGCAACACGATGACGAGGGATGGTTATGCTGAACTGGCTCAAGTCGCGACTCTCCGGGCCCAAGCCGGCGGGGCCCCCGCAAGTGCTCCGAGCCTTCGCGCCCGGCACGCCCACCATCACACAGGGTGGTATCCGCGCCGAGCAAGGTGCCTGGCGGATCGACGCCACCGCGGAGCAATCGATACGACTCTTTGAGGTGGACAATCCCGCAGTGGACCAGTGTCTGCTGACCTATCGAGCTGAACTCAAGGCAGAAGGTCTGAAAGGTCGCGCTTTTCTCGAAATGTGGTGCCGCCTGCCAGGTCGTGGTGAATTCTTCTCCAAGGGCATTCACCAGGCAATCTCGGGTACGGTCAACTGGGCCCGCTCCGAGATCCCCTTCTACCTGAAGAGCGGCCAGAAACCGGACCTCATCAAGCTCAACCTTGCAGTCGAGGGCATGGGCACGGTGTGGCTCAGAAACATCGAGCTGCTCAAGACGCCACTTGCATCGTGAGGGAAGCGAGCCCGCGGTTGCCGCCTAACCAGCGCATGCAGCTGGCGGGCCGCTGGAGGGCACAGTCTCCCTGCATCGCCGGGTTCCGCTCGGCCGCAGTGGAGGCGTTGATTTGTGCAGGGCAGGCCTAAACTGCCCGCAGCTGATGCGCGATCCGTTAGACGGCAGCAGGAACTCACTTCTCTTACCGGAGTCACCCCGTGGAAGTCGGTCGTTCTTTACGGCTCTGCGCCTATCTCCCTGTCGTGGCCTTAGCCGCTTCGGCCTGCCGCGGCTCCGTAGCTGCGCCCGCGGACGCGATGGCTGCGGTGCGCGCTACCGACTCGGCCCTTCAGGCTGCCATCGCGTACCGCGACCTTGACCGCACACTGAGTTTCTATGCCAACGACGCTTTTTTACTGCCAGCGGCTGCACCTATCGTGGTAGGACGCGATGCCATACGCGCTGAATGGACGAAGCTCTTTGCCATCCCCGCATTCAACAGTACTGCGCAGCTTGCTCACGTTGACGTCGCGGAGAGCGGCGATCTGGCTTACACTCGTGGGACGTACGAGACCCGTCTAACAGGTCAGGATGGCCAGCTCGTGACCGAACGAGGGAAGTGGGTCTCGATCTGGCGTAAGCAGCCGGATGGCACGTGGCGCATTGTTGTCGACATCTATAACACGGACACGCCGCCGCCGGACCACATCTAACACTGCCAGGGAAACATCGACTGGTGCCTTTGGAGCGCGGGAAGGATTGCGCACGACTGCCGTCTAACCAGCATTTGCAGCTGACGAAGGCGCGTTATCTGCGGCCGCCGCCGCGCTCTATCTTAGGTTGGGCTGGCCGTGCGGCATCGGCCGCGCAACGCCTTCGCAGCTGAAATGCGGTCCGTTAGGCGCATTCATTGGTCTACAGGCGGGTGTGAAGACCCGAAAAGGAGGCAACCATGAGCAAGGATCCGATGCCAAACGTGGCCTCGGCCACTTCACGGCGGAGCTTCCTGCAGAGGAGCGCAATCCTAGTTGTGGGCGCGCCTCTCGCCGGCGTAGCTTTCGCCGCCAAGCAAGACTGTCGGCCCACCGAGTCCGAAATCCTCGGTCCATTCTATCGGTTCGGCGCGCCATTTCGCTCCGAGCTAGCGGGTCCTGATGAGCCTGGTGACAGGCTTGTTCTGACCGGCACAGTGTTCAGTTCAGACTGCCGTACACGCCTCCCGGGAGCATTGATCGAGGTGTGGCAAGCGAATCACGCTGGCTTATACGACACCAACAAGCCGGGCAACTTCACCGAGGCCACCACCTTCCACTTGCGGGGGATGCTGTATACGAATGAAAAGGGGCAATACGAGATTGAGACGATTGTGCCGGGCCGATACCCGGTGCCGCCAAATCTCCCGGGGCTTGAGAAGTATGCGGGGCTGACGCGACCTGCGCACATTCACTTTCAGGTCATGGAATCACTGCACGTACCGGTTACGACGCAGCTCTATTTCAAGGGCGACCCCTTCATTGCCAACGACCCTTGGGCCCGTCACAAGCCATCCTTGGCCATTGATTTAGAACAGGACGGCAAGGTACGCCGCGGTGTCTTTGACGTCGTTCTCGCCAGGGGCTTATAGAAGGCGCGCCTAACAGGCCGCTGCAGCCGCCGAGCGGCGCCGGCACGTCGGCCTGATCCGAAGCGACGGTGAGCGCCGCTCGCGGCTGAGCGGCAAGGCGTTAGGCGGCTCGCGACAGTCAGGAGATGTCGATGGATCGCTCCGACATCCGCCAGATCCGTACAGACTCTCAAACGTGGACCGTTCGCCGGGACACCGGCGTCCGGTCAAGTACATCGGCGGAGGGTTATTACCCCGAGGCCGGGCAACGAGGCCTCCATTTCGTCTCTGCGGCAGGGGAACACCGGTTCTTGAAAATGGGAACTATGGAGCTACCAAGCCGGGACCAGTTCCGGGAACTGCCAGAGGAAGCCTTAAAGGGATTCCTGACCCGCGCCAGACCGATTTGATACAAGAATCGAGCCGGGTAGCCCTAACGGTAGAGCATCGGGATGACTGCAAACCATCGTCCTCGTCGTGTCCGCTCGCCAATCGCTGACCTGCATCCAGGTCAACTGTTTCTCACATGGATCGGGCTGGCTTTCGCCTGGGTCTTGCTCGCGGGCGCCGGGCTTGCGTCCCTGGACTATGCAACCCGCATTCAGAATCGAGCAGATCAAGCCGAGCGCGATCGCGCTGCCCGAACACCCGACAACCTCAACCGTATCCGCGACAGCCTAACAAAGCTCGAGCGGGCCGACACTCCATTATACGAGATAGAGGACTACCTTGTCCGTCGAGAAGGCTTGCAGCCGACCGCTTTCGCCCCGCCCTCACGCAGCGAGCTGCGGCGTGGCACCGCGGCACGCTTCGTCGCCTACTTCGCAGGAAGCATGCTGTTCGTCGTTCCGATCCTCGGGTTCGTAATCACTTGGGTATGGTTTGGCGGGCGCAGGGCACCTTGAGCTTCAGCAACTGAGCCGCCTAACCAGCGCATGCAGCTGGCGGGCGCTGGCTGCACCGGCGCCCGTGCGACGCCTGGCGGCGTCGCCGGGATAAGGACCGTAGGTTTGTGCCGCGCGGGCCCGTCGCCCGCAGCTGATGCGCATGTCGTTAGGCCGCCGCCGCAAGCAATCACCACGGCGTTTGCCCGCCCCGCACGGACGGCGTAAGTTGCTCCCACCACCCCACGTTGGATCGTCAAACCGGACTTCGAAATTGGAGGGTGTAATGCGCCGCTTTGCATTGTTCTGCAGCGCGGCCGTGCTCGTCGGCTGCACCAAATCCGAGGACCAGCCCGCCAGAGACACGACGGCGGCGGCTCCAGCAACGCCGGAGACACCGGCCACGATTTCGCTCGCCGATGTTGCTGGAAAGTGGAAAGTGCGCACCACGGACGAGGCCGGAGGCAACGTGGTCGAGTCCGAGATGACCGCCACCGCGGACACTTTGCGGATTTCAGTCTATTCGGACACCCGGTTCGGTTTCGTTCGGACACCGGGTTCGGCTGCAGCCGGACACCGGGTTCGGGTGGAGTCGGACTGTGGGGTGGGTGCTGGGTTATTTCCCTTTCTTGGTGTCAGTCTTCTTTCCTGATTCCTTGGTCGCGGTCGGCCCGCCGTCCTGCCGGCGCATCGACTGGCCCTTCAGTGTGAGCCGGTGGGCGTGATGGACGAGCCGATCGAGGATCGCGTCGCCAAACGTAGGGTCGCCGATGACGTCGTGCCAGTGCTCGACGGGGAGCTGGCTGGTGACGAGCGTGGCCCGGCGGCCGTAGCGATCCTCCAGGACTTCGAGGAGATCGCGCCGCTCGATATCCCCCAGCGGCGCCAAGCCCCAATCATCGAGGATGAGCAAGTCGGTCTTGGCCAGCGCGGTGAGCAGCTTTCCATAGGAGCCGTCGGCGCGCGCGAGGGCGAGCTCCTGCAGGAGGCGCGGGAGGCGGGCGTAGCGCACCCGCAGCCCGTGGCGGCAGGCACTGTGGCCCAGGGCGCACGCGACATAGGTCTTGCCCGTGCCGGTGGCCCCGACGAGCAAGACGACCTGATGCTGGCGAATCCAGTCGCTGCCGGCGAGGCGCAGGAGCACGGAGCGGTCGAGGCCGCGCGCGGCTTGGAAGTCCAGGTCTTCCACGGTGGCGGCGAGGCGCAGCTTGGCCAGCTGGAGCAGGCGGGCGAGGCGGCGATCCCCGCGGGCCGTGACCTCGCGTTCGAGGAGCAACGCGAAGCGATCCTCGAAGGCGAGGGTGTGCAGATCGGGCTGGCCCCGCTGGTCGTCGAGGGCCTGCGCCATCCCTGTGAGGCGAAGCTCGTGGAGGCGGTCAATCGTTTGCTGAAGGAGCATGGGGGTCTCCCGGTGTGGAGGTGAGGGTGGCGTAGTAGGTCGCGCCGCGGACATGGGCGTGCGTGGTCGGCAAGGTGAGGGACGGTGGGGTCGCGGACGCGGCGAGCCGATCGAGCCCGTGCTCCAGGATGGACTTGACTGACTGATACCGCGGGGTCCCCCCGGCGAGGGCGCGGCCACAGGCCGCATCCAGGCGGGCCGCGCCATAGCGGTGCGCGAGACGCAGGAGCCCGAGGCAGCTGCGATAGCCCTGCTCGGGGTGCGGCCAGCTCTCGAGGATCTGCGCGACGGCTTGGCCGGCGTGCGGTCCGATGGACGTCCCCCAGCGGATCAGCCGCGAGGGCGTCCACTCCAGATGCTGCTGATGCGCCTTGGGCCGGTGGCCGGGATCGGTGGTGCAGCGCCCACGCGCGGCGCTGCGTGCGTGGGCGGCGACGCGCTTGCCCTGGTGCAGCACTTCGACGGTGGTGGCAGTGAGGCGGACATCCACCTCCTGACGCACGAGCAGATGCGGGACGCTGTAGAGGTGGTGGTCGACCTGGACGTGGTAATCGATGTTGACGCGGGCCCGGCGCCACTCGGCGTACTCATAGGGCGACGGGGGCAGCGGCTTCAGCGCCGGCCGGTCCAGGGTCTCCAGCAGGTGGCGCCGCGTCCCGTCGAGTTTCTGGAAGGGGCGATCGTTGAGGGCGTCGCCCTGCGCGCGCAGGGCGGCATTGAGCTCCGCCAGGCTGAAAAAGGTGTGGTGCCGCAGGGGGGCCAGACACCAGCGCTCGACGAGCTGGACGCCGGTTTCCACTTTCGCCTTGTCCCGCGGGCGCACCACGCGCGTCGGGAGGATAGCCGTCCGATAGTGCGCCGCGAGGTCTTGATAAGTCGCATTGAGGACCGGCTCGTAGAAGCAGGCGTGCGTGACGCCGGCTTTGAGATTGTCGGGGACGGTGAGGGCGGGGACGCCGCCAAAGTCGGTGTACATGCGGACGTGGGCGCCGATCCAGTCGGGCAAGGCCTGCGTCCAGGTCGCCTCCGTGTAGAGGTAGTGGCTGGCGCCCAGCGCCCCGACGAAGATCTGCGCCTGGCGGATCTCCCCCGTGGCGGGATCCACCACCGGCATGGTCTGGCCGGCATAGTCGACGAAGACTTTCTCGCCCGCCGCGTGCACCTGCCGCAGGACGGGATCGAGCTGGGCACACCAGCGCCGGTAGTGGGCGCAGAATTGGGTGTATTGGTAGCCGTCGGGATGGACCTGCTTGTACTCCAGCCACAGCAATTGGAGGGTGACGCCCGGGCGCTTGCGCTCCGCGTGGACCTGCGCCCAGTCCGGCGTCGACCGCCGCGCGGCTGGCCGCTCCGCTGGGGGAAAGAGCCGCGCCAGGAGCGTGGCCTCATCGGTCCCCTCCGGCAGAGGCCACGCCACGCTGGCGCTCGCCGCCCGCGCGAGATAGTCCGCCACCGTGCTCCGGGGCAGGCCGAGACTCTCGGCCAGCTGGCGGACACTGAGGCCTGCGGCGTGGAGCCGGAGGAGCTCGACGAACTGGCGCATGGACAACCTCCGAGCGGGCATCGACAGCACTCCAGGGTGAAGGTCCCCGAAGTGAGGTCGCGCCTCTCTCAGTTATCCAGCGCCCACCCCCTCAGGCCGCCCGCGCATCGGTCCCCCTGTCCGAATGGGACCGAAACGGGTGTCCGGACGGCTCCGAAACCGGTGTCCGAATGCCAGCGAAACGAGTGTCCGAATCCGACCGAAACCGGTGTCCGAACCGGTCCGAAATCCGCAGACACTTCGGGCTGGACGTTGACGCTGCCGAACCGGAAGCCCGTTCCAGTGCGCGTCGTCGCGGTAGGTGGCGACAGCATCGTCACAGAAGCAGGCCCGTTTGAGAGCGTCCTGCGCAAGGGCGTTCAAGTCAGAACCCGCGCCGTCTACCGGCTCCAGGACGGGAAGTTGGTGGGCACCACCGAGGCACGGTACGCGGCGAGCGCGGGCGGCCGAGACTCAGTGGCACACCGTCCGACCGAGGGTACGCGCGCGCCGTAATGGCCGGGGCGACGCCGTACCCCCGAATCAATCAGCCGCCCGCTGTCCCAGCAGAAATGAAGCCGCAGCTGTTAGCGGCGGCCCCAAATTGCGCAGAATCGGCGGCCAAAATTGCACACTCGGCCCCTGATCCGGGCCGGCGGCTGAGGGAGTAGTCCGACAGCCGCGCCGGCCGCTGCGCAGATTAGCGTCTCCCCCCGACCGGGTGAGGCGCGATGTACGGATGGGAGCCCCGCGTGCTGCTCAAACACTATCTGGAGCAAGGCCTCTCCAAGACCGCCATTGCCGAGCGCCTCCACCTGAGTCGGCGGACGATTCACTACTGGCTGGCCACCGGCCAGCTCGAGCGCGACCTCGACGCCACGCGGCGCGTGCACTATCCGCCGCGCCCGACCAAGCTCGATTCTTACCACGCCATCATCCGCGAGCGGCTCGACACCTATCCCGAGCTCACCGCCGTCCGGCTCTTCGACGAGGTCCGCGCCGCCGGGTACCCCGGGAGTCTCACCCAGCTGAAGGTCTTTGTCCGCCGCGTCCGGCCCCAGCCGCCCGAGGAGCCGCTGGTCCGCTTCGAGACCCCACCCGGGCACCAGGGCCAGGTCGACTTCGCCGAGGTCCGGCTTCCCTGGGGCAAGCGCTTTGCCCTGATGGTCGTGCTCGGGTACTCCCGGCTGCTCTGGGTCCAGTGCTACCCGCGACAGACCATGCTGACGCTGCTGCGCGGGCTCGAGGAGGCCTGGACGTTCTTCGGCGGCGTGCCGCAGGAGCTCCTCTTCGACCAGCTCAAGGCGGTCATCGTCGACGATCGGCGCCCCGAGGGCGGCCGGGTGCTGGAAAATCCCGAGTTTCTCCGCTTCGCCGCCCACTGGGGCTTCCGGATCCGGGCCTGCCGGCCCTATCGGGCCCAGACCAAGGGTAAGGTCGAGCGCCCGATCCGCTACGTGCGGCAGAGCTTCCTCTACGGACGCACCTTCACCGGTGACGCCGACCTCAATGCCCAGGCGCTCCACTGGCTCGCCACCGTGGCCAATGCTCGGGTGCACGGGACCACCCACGAGGTGCCTCGCCAGCGCTTCGAGCGGGACGAGCGAGTGGTCCTGATGCCCCTGGCCCCGCGGCCCTACCGCTCGCTCGTCCTCCAGCCCGAGGCCGCGCCAAGCCGCCGCCTGATGTCGAGCGTACCCCGCGTCGTCGTCGAGCGCCGGCCCCTCGCGGCCTATGCGGAGCTCACCGGAGCCGGCGTATGAAGGCGCCGGCCTCCGTCCGCGAGCGGCTGCGCGCCCAGCTCGCCGATCTCAAGCTACCGGGCGCGCTCGAAGCCCTCGACTCAATTCTTGCCCGCATCGATGGCGGCCAGCTGGGCGCGGCCGACGCCCTCGAGGCGCTGCTCGGGGCCCAGATCACGCTGCGTAATACCCGCCGCTTGGTCGCGGCGATGCGCTCCTCCCGCCTCCCGGTCGTGAAGACCCTGGCCGACTTCGACTTTACCTTCCAGCCGAGTCTCAAGCGGGAGCAGCTCGATAGCCTCCATACCCTCGGCTTCGTCGAGCGCCGGGAAAACGTGATCTTCCTTGGGCCGCCGGGTGTGGGGAAGACCCACCTCGCCATCAGCCTGGCGATCGCCGCCGCGCAGAGCGGCCGCCGGGTCTACTATGGGACCCTGGCCGACCTCATCACCTCACTCGAGGAAGCCCAGGCCGCTAGCCGACTCAGTCAGCGGCTCAAGACCCTGATCTTCCCCTCGGTCCTCGTCGTCGATGAGATCGGCTATCTCCCGATCAGCCGCACCGGCGCCATGCTTTTCTTCCAGCTCATGAGCCGCCGCTACGAGCACGCCTCCACGGTGCTCACCAGCAACAAGAGCTTCGAGGAGTGGGGCGAGATCTTCGGGGACGACGTCATGGCCAGTGCGCTCATCGACCGCCTGGTCCACCACTGCCACATCGTGAACATCCGAGGGAACAGCTACCGCATGCGACAGCACGCGGATCTCCAACGGCTGCTCAACCAGGCCCCCTCACCCCACGCCCCCACCCCTCGCCGCCGCTCCCGGCAGGAGGCCCGGGCGTCCTGAGGCTCGCCTCCTCCCCGGCGGAGTGTGCAATTGTCCCCGCCGATTCTGTGCAACTGCAAACCGTCGTTGACAGCAGCAGGGCGCGGCCTAACCAGCGCATGCAGCTGACGGGCCACTGTGGGGCTTAACCTCCAGTGCACGT
>JBOHSY010000355.1:0-25036 GCA_050733355.1 Gemmatimonadales bacterium
CCGGGCGCGATGAGGTAGCGCCGCTCGACGTGCGCGTGACCGGCCCACGGACACAGATGCGAGCTGCACGCGTTCCAGCCGAAGTGATGCAGCTCGTCGCCCGGGTACGGCATCTCCACCTGGTGGACGAGCTGACCATAGCTGGGCGATCCGGGCTGCACGTCGACCACGCCGATCGCGTCGGGCTGCTGGGCTCCCGCGTCCGGCAGGGTGACGTACGCCAGCGTCTCCGGGGGTGCCGCCATGGCGTGCGTCGGCGAGGCGTAAAACGTGGGATCAGGTCGGAGCCTGGGCATGGGGTGGCTCGTGCGCTAAGTGGATTGGGGGAACCGCGCCTCCGGACATCAGTCCAGTATCGGGTCCGCACCAGTGGAAGACAAGGCGGAAGGCGGCTGACCCGCCCTACAGCCGCTCCGGGGGCCGCGGCTGCGCCGGCGGCAGAGGCGGGGCCTCGCGGACTTCCCGTTCGGCGGCCTCGAGCGCGTCCCGGTCGATGCCGGCGCCATCGTCCACGAGGCGCGGACCGCGGTTGCCGCGCGCCCGCCGGAGCCAAGCCACGAGCGCGGCGATGGCGACGCCGGCGATTGCGAGTGCTTCGACCGGCCCACCGATCAGTGGAATCACAGCGTCTCCACGCCGGCGGAGGTGATCCGGTGCGACACCAGCGGGAGCGGCGCGGGCTGCTCGCCGACGACGACGGCGCGGCGCAGCGCGTCCATCCCCAGCGCAATGCCCTCGGCGTCTCTGGCGAATATCGACGCGATCGGCTGTCCCCGCTCGATCCGGTCGCCGGGCTTTACCGTGACGACGAATCCCACGCTCGGATCCACGCTGTCGGTGACGACCCGGCGCCCGCCGCCCATCGCGACGATGGCCTCGCCGATGGTGCGCGGCTCGACCCGCTCCACCAGTCCGCCCGCCGGCGCCGCGAACACTTCCACCGCACCGGCCTGCGGCAGCACGCCGGGATCTTCGACCACGGCCGGATTGCCGCCCTGCGCTTCGATGATGCGGGCAAACGTCTCGAGCGCCCTGCCGGAGCGCACGCTCTGCTCCAGGCGCTCGCGGGCGGCCGCCCGATCGGAGTCCACGCCGGCGACCAGCAGCATCTCGACGCCGAGGGCGTAAGTGACCTCCATGAGGTCGTCGGGTCCTTCGCCGGCGAGGCCGTGGATGCTCTCCTCTACCTCCAGGGCATTGCCGCAGGCGCGCCCGAGCGGGCGATCCATAGCCGTGAGGAGAGCGACCACCCGGCACCCGCGCGCCTCACCGAGGGCGATCATGGTGCGGGCCAGCTCGATGGCGCGGTCGAGCTCGGGCAGAAACGCGCCCGAGCCAGCCTTCACGTCCAGGACGAGACCCTCCAGCCCCTCGGCGAGCTTCTTGGACATGATGCTGGCGGAGATGAGTGGGATCGACTCGACGGTGGCGGTGCCGTCGCGCAGGGCGTACAGCCGTTTATCCGCGGGCGCGATCTCCTCGGTCTGGCCCAGCATGGCGCAGCCGAGGCGGCGGACCTGCGCCTCCGCCTCGCGGAGGCCGAGCCCGGTACGGAACCCCGCGATCGCCTCGAGCTTGTCCAAGGTGCCGCCGGTGTGGCCGAGGCCGCGGCCGGACATCATGGGCACCGCCACCCCGCAGCTCGCGACCAATGGGGCGAGCAGCAGGGACACCTTGTCGCCCACGCCGCCGGAGGAGTGCTTGTCCACGACCGGGCGATCGATTCCGTCGAAGCGGAGCCGGTCGCCGGAGGCAATCATGGCATCCGTGAGCGCCGTGAGCTCCGCCGCCTCGAGGCCGCGGAAGTACACCGCCATCAGGAGCGCCGAGACCTGGTAATCCGGCACGGCCCCTGCAACGTAGCGCTCGATGAGCGCGCGCCACTCGTCGGGGGCGAGCTCGCCGCCGTTGCGCTTGCGCTGGATCAGTGATGCGACGACCATTCAAGCCCGCCCGCCCGGTGACGGATGAGAGTGACGTGACGATGCGTTACACCGCGACCCTGACCCTGCTCGTCCTCGCGCCCGCCGCCGCCACCCTGTCGGCGCAGGCGGCACCCCCCGACACCTCGACCCACGCCGTCCTCCTGGCCGATACGGCCCCCGAGGCGGCGGCCGCCCCCGACACGGCGCCGGATCCGCTGGCCGCGGGCATCGCCGCCTTCGAAGCGCGCGATCCCGGCGCGGCGGTGGCCCTCTTCCGCGACGCCCTGGCCGAGGATTCGCTGGGCTACGAGGTGAACTGGCGCACCGCGCTGGCGCTGCTCACCCTGGGCCAGGAGACGCCGGACTCCAAGTCGAGCCCGGCACGCGACTCGCTGTACGCGGAGGCCGAGCGGCGGGCCCGGACCGCGGTACGGGCCGACACGACCGGCGCGGACGGGTGGTTCGTGCTCGCCAATGCGCTGGGCCGTACCGCGCTGACCCGCCCGCCCGAGAAGCGCCTCAAGCTCGCCGTGGCGATCCGGAACGCGGCCATCCGCGCGATCATCCTCGACCCGACCCATGACGGCGCGTACCACGTGCTCGGCCGCTGGCATGCGGAGATCATGCGGCTGCCCGGCATCGAGCGGTTCTTCGCGCGGAGGGTACTGCGCGCCCGGATCTTCGACGAGGCGTCCTGGGACGAAGCGACCGTGAACCTGGAGCGCGCGGTCGCGCTGGACTCCACGCGCATCGTGCACCGGATCGATCTGGCGGAGATTTACGCGGATCAGAAGCGCTACGCCGACGCGTTGGCGCAGATCGACACGCTCGCGGCGATGCCGGACCGGGAATACCTCGATCCGCAGCACAAGGCGGCCGCCGCGGCGCTGCGCAGCAAGATCGCGAAGAAGACCGAGTCGTAATCGGCCCCGACGTCAGCGGCGCCGTGCGATCTCCCGGCGCGCCCGCCGCGCCGCATCCTCCAGCTCGTCGCGGGCCCGTTCCCGAAACGCCCGTGCACCCCGCCCGAGCTGGCGGCGCAGGCGGTCGCCGCGGGCGGGCGCGAACAGCAGGGCCACCCCGGCCCCGACGAGCGCACCGATCACCAGACCGGTCACGAACCCCGCGACCCCGCGATCGCCCGCCGCCGCTGCCTCGGCGGGCGAGGCCTCCGCTGTGTCCCGCTCGCTCTCCGTCACTCGTCGCTCCTGACTCGCCACTCGTAACTCGTAACTCGTAACTCGTAGCCGTGTCAACCTTCGCGACAACGTCGCGTTTCCGTACGCCCCCTGCAACAATCGAACACGTTCCGCGCGACCCCCGCCGAGCCTTATAATGCTCGAACCAGGACCCCTCTCACGGGACGGCCGTCATGACCATCGTATACCCCGCCGCCGACGACGTCGAGCGGCTCCAGGCGCGGGTCGAGGCCCTCGAGCAGGAGAAACGCCACCTCCTCGCGGTCGTGGAGATCCTCCAGGAGATCGCCGGGTCGCTCCACTTCGCGGACGTGGTGCAGGCGGTCACCCGGCGCCTGGGCGAGGCCTTCGGGCTGGACCGCTGCTCGATCTTCCTCACGGAACGGGGGGGCGACACGGTCCGGCTGGTCGCGAGCTACGAGGACCCCAGCATCCGGAACTACGTGGTGGATCTCGCGCGCTACCCGGAGCTCAAGCGCGCGCTCGAGACCGGCCAGACGGTGTTCATCCCGGACGTGGCCAGCGACCCCGGGCTCCGGCACGCGCGCGACTCGCTGACCACCCGCCGGGTGAAGAACATCACCGTGGTCCCGATCACGTGGCGGAGCTCGCCCATCGGCGCGATCTTCCTCCGCACGTTCCGCGACGGTCCCGCCTTCACCGAGGCCGACGTGCAGTTCTGTCAGGTCGTGGCGAACCTCACCGCGAAGGCGTTGCGGAACGCGCATCGGTTCGAGCGGCTCCAGATGCGCCGCGGCGAGGATCCGGCGGAGCGCCAGTCGGACCGGGAGCGCGCGGCGCTGGTCGGCTTCCTGCGCCGGCTGCTGGAGCGGTTCGCGGAGAAGGAGGAGCCGTGGGGAGACGGCGTGCTGGCTCAAGGCGGCACCGAGGAGGTCGATCGCCTCGTCGGCGTGGCGATGACGGTGCTGTCCCAGGAGGCCGGGGCGCGGTGACCGCCGCTCCCACGACCCTCGCCGGGCGCGTGGAGGAGCTGCGCAGCCGGCTCGACCGGGCCAACTACGCCTACTACGTGCTCGACGCGCCGGAGATCTCCGACGCCGAGTACGATCTGATGTTCCGCGAGCTCCAGGCGCTGGAGGCGGCGCATCCGGACCTGGTGGCGCCGGACAGTCCCACCCACCGGGTCGGCGCCACGGCGGCCACGGCGCTCGCCAAGCACACCCATCTGCGGCCGATGCTCTCGCTCGCCAACGCGTTCAGCGACGAGGAGCTGGCGGCGTGGGAGGAGCGGAACGTGCGCCTCGCCACCGCGACCCGCACGGCCGGCTACACGACCGAGGTGAAGATCGACGGCGCCGCCGTGTCACTCACCTACCGCCGCGGGCGGCTGCTGGTCGGGGCGACGCGCGGCAACGGCGTGGTGGGCGAGGACATCACCGCCAACCTGAAGACGATTCCCGACGTGCCGCTGGTGCTCCGGGGCGGCGACCACCCGGAGCTGATCGAGGTCCGCGGCGAGGTGTATCTGCCCTTCGACGCCTTCCAGCGGGTGAACCGGCGCCGGCAGCAGGAGGGCGAGCCGATCTTCGCCAATCCTCGCAACGCGGCGGCGGGCGGGCTGCGCCAGCTCGACCCCACGCTCACCCGCGCACGCCGGCTCCGGATGTTCGCCTTTCACGTGGAGTCGATCGAGGGCCGGCTCGCTCTCTCCACGCAGGCGGAAATCCTCGAGCTGCTCGCCGCGTGGGGGTTCGCGGTGGAGCCGCATCGACGCCGGCACGGCACGCTCGCCGAGGCGCAGGCGCGTGCCGCGGAGCTGGAACAGGTCCTGCCGTCCCTCCCCTTCCAGGCCGACGGCGTCGTGATCAAGGTCGACCGACTCAGCCTGCACGGGGAGCTGGGCGTGGTGGGCGGTCGCGAGCCGCGCTGGGCGATCGCGCGGAAGTTCGCGCCCGCGGTCGCCGTGACGCGCCTCCACGACATCCGCATCAACGTGGGCCGCACCGGCGCGCTCAACCCGTGGGCCGTGCTGGAGCCGGTCGAGGTGAGCGGCGTGACGGTCTCGGCCGCCACCCTGCACAACGAGGATCTCATTGCGCAGAAGGATCTCCGCATCGGCGACTGGGTCGAAGTGGTGCGCGCCGGCGAGGTCATCCCGCAGCTGGTCGGCCCGCTCCGCGAACGGCGCAGCGGCCTCGAGCGGCCGTTCGTCATGCCGGACCGCTGCCCCGCCTGCGGGACACCGGTCGAGCGCCCGGCCGACGAAGTCATGCGCTTCTGCCCCAACGCGACCTGCCCGGGCCGGGTCCTGGAAGGGATCTTCCACTACGCCAGCCGGGACGCGATGGACATCCGCGGACTGGGCTACGAGCGGGTGCGACAGCTGCTGGACGCGGGGCTCATCCGCGACGTGGCCGACCTGTATCACCTCAAGGTGGAGCAGCTGGTCGAGCTGGATCGGTTCGCGAGGCAGTCGGCCGAGCAGCTCGTGCGCGCCATCGACGCCTCGCGCGAGCGCCCGCTCTCGCTCCTGCTCTTCGGGCTCGGCATCCGGCACGTGGGGAAGACGGTCGCGCAGCTCCTGGCCCGGCGGTTCGGGACCATGGACGCGCTCATGGCGGCCGGCGCCGATGCGATCAACGCGGTGCCGGGGGTGGGCGGCGCCATCGCCGAAGCGGTGGTGCACTTCTTCGAGGAACCGCGAAACCGTGCATTGATCGAGCGGCTCCGCGCCGCCGGGCTCAACGTCACCGAGGCGCGGGCCGTCTCGGCCGACGGTCCCCTCGCCGGGCGGACGTACGTCCTCACCGGGACGCTGCCCACCCTGTCCCGCGCGCAGGCCGCGGAGCTGATCGAGCGCGCCGGCGGGCGGGTGGCGGGGTCGGTGAGCAAGAAGACCGACGCGGTGGTGGCGGGTGACGACCCGGGGAGCAAGCTGGAAAAGGCGAAGGAGCTGGGTGTAGAAGCGATCGACGAGGCGGAGCTGTTGCGCAGAGTCGGTGGAGGTGAGTAGGCTATCCGCTATCCGCTATCAGCTATCCGCCCGTATCACGGTGGTCCGGCGCTCCCGCCCGAGGCACCGAGCAACGGCGGAGCGGCGGATAGCGGATAGCGGATAGCGGATAGCGGATAGCCGATAGCCGATAGCGATAGCAACCCAACCCCATGACCCCACCCACGTTCCCCACCGCCCCCTACGGCGTGACCGTGAGCCGCCGTGTGCTCCAGCAGCTCCGGACCACGCTCGAGCGCGACGCGGGGCTCCAGGCAGCGGGCTACCTCCAGGAAGCCGGCTTCGCGGGCGGTGAGGCGCTGGCCGACGCGTACCGGGCCTGGCTCGCCGACCGCCACGGCATCGAGCAGCCGCGCGACCTCGACGCGGGCCACTTCGGGGCCACCCTTTCGCAGTTCCTGGCCGAGCTCGGTTGGGGCACCGTGACCGTCGGGCCGCTCGGCAGCGCGGCGCTGGCGATCGATTCCACCGACTGGGCCGAGGCGCAGGACGACCCCAGCGGCGAGTACCCCTCCTGCCATCTCTCGTGCGGCCTGCTGGCCGACTTCCTCGGCCGCATTTCCGAGGGCACGGTCGCCGTTATGGAGGTGGAGTGCCGCTCGCGGGGCGACGGCCGGTGCCGGTTCCTCGCCGGCTCGCCCGAGACCCTCGCCGCCCTGTACGACCGGATGGCGCAGGGCATGACGTACGCGGAGGCGCTGAGCCCGTAGCTCCGCCTCCGGCGAAGACTTATCTTTTGGCTTCGCCGCCGTCACCTACGGACCTCCACGTGCCGCAGCTCCAAGAACAGCTGGAGACCGCTCTCGGCCCCGCCTACCGTGTCGAGCGCGAGCTGGGCGGCGGCGGCATGAGCCGCGTATTCGTCGCGCAGGACCTCTCGCTCGGCCGCCGCGTGGCGATCAAGGTGCTCCCCCCGGAGTTGGCCGGCGGTATCACCGCCGAGCGGTTCCGCCGCGAGATCCAACTCGCCGCCCAGCTCCAGCATCCCCACATCGTCCCGCGGCTCACGTCGGAGCGCGCGGCCGGGCTGGTGTTCTACCTGATGCCGTACGTCGAGGGGGAGACGCTCCGCGCGAGGCTCGCGCGAGAGGGCGTGCTGCCACCCGAGGCCGCCGTGCGGATCGCCCGCGACGTGGCCGAAGCACTGGGCTACGCCCATGCAAAGGGCGTGGTGCACCGCGACATCAAGCCGGAGAACATCCTGCTCTCGAGCGGCCACGCACTCGTGCTCGACTTCGGCGTGGCCAAGGCGGTGCGCGAGTCCACGGTCCACGGCGGCGGCACCACGGCGGGCGTGGCACTGGGAACCCCGCTCTACATGGCGCCGGAGCAGGCGGCCGGGGGTGGGGACGTGGACGGGCGGGCCGATCTGTACGCGCTGGGTGTGGTGCTCTACGAGATGCTGGCGGGGCAGCCGCCATTCGAGAGCGAATCGGCGTACGATCTCCTGGCGGCCCATATCGCCGACCAGCCGGAGCCGCTCCGGCGCCGCAGCGCCGAAACCCCGGCGGCCCTGGAAGCCGTCGTGATGCGCTGCCTGGCCAAACGCACCCGGGAGCGATACCAGACCGCGGGCGAGTTGGTCACGCACCTGGACGGGCTCGCGACACCCGCGGGCGGCGTGCGCGCGATCAGCCGCACCCACACTCGGCGCCTGCTCGTCGCCGGCGTGGCAGTGGCTGCGGTCGTGAGCGCCGTCGTGGGTGTTCGGGCGGCTGGCATGCTCGGCCCACGCACCCTGGTTGCCGAGGGCGCGATCCAGGAGCGGGAGCCCGTGATCCTCACCGACTTCGAGAATCACACCGCAGATTCGATGCTCGGCACCGCGCTCACCGAAGCCTTCCGCATCGATCTCTCCCAGTCGCCGGTTGTAAGCGTGGTGGCGCCGGCTCGTGTAACGGTGGCGCTTACCCGCATGCGCCGGGACCCGGCCGCCACGCTCGAGCGGGAACTCGGGCGAGAGGTCGCCCGGCGCGAAGGGATCCGGGCGGTCGTGGCCGGCAACATCACGCGGGTAGGCGATTCCTACGTGGTCTTCGCCAGGATCGAAAACGCAGAGACCGGCGAGGTGCTCGCCGGGTTTCGCGAGGTGGCAGCCAACGCCAACGAAATCATCCGCGCCCTGGACCGGGTGTCGAAGCAGCTCCGGCGCCGGATCGGCGAGTCGGTGCGCAGTGTAGCGGAAGGACCCCCGCTCGAGCACGTCACCACCGCCTCGCTCCAGGCGCTCAGCCTGTACTCGCAGGGCGTTCGGGTGGGCAACGCGGGCCATGACGACCGGGCGACCACGCTCTTCGAGGCAGCGATCCGCATCGATAGCACGTTTGCGAGCGCCTATCGCGGCCTGGCGATCGCGTACGGCAACTGGGGGGCGAATCCAGGGCGGAGGATGGAAGCGTTCGTCCGGACCTTTGAGCTGCGGGACCGCCTGCCCGAACGGGAGCGGCTGCTGGCCGAGGCGGGCTACTACGCCGAGGTGGAGTACCGGCCGGACCGGGCAATCGCGGCGTACGAAGCCGTGCTGCGGCTCAATTCCGCCGACCAGACCGCACTCAACAATCTCGCCGTCCTGCAGACCAGATGGGGCAACCCGGCCGTGGGCCTCATGCTCTACCGCGGCAACGTCGCCACGGATTCCAGCGCCATCGCCCGCGGCAACCTGATCGAAGCCGAATTCGACCAGGGCAGCGAACGTGCGGCCGATTCGGCGCTCGCAGCGTGGTCCCGCGCGGTGCCCGGCGAGCCTGGCGTGCTGGTGTACGGTGCGATGATGGCAGGAGCACGCCAGCGGTACGACTCCGCCGACATGCTGGCGCGCAAGGTTGCTGCGGGGCACGGAGATGCGTTGGCATGGACGGCGGAGACGCATACCCACCTGGCCGGCCTCGCCCGGCTGCGCGGCCGACTGGCTGAAGCGCACGACCACGACGCTCGGGCGATCGCGACACGCACGTCGACCGACACGACCGGCGCCCTGCGAACGGCTCAGCTCGCCATCTACCAGGCCCTGACGCTGGCATTGCTCAAGGGGCCGGACGCCAGCGCGCCGGCGGCGCTTCACGCGGCGGTGCGCCGCGCCGGACTCGACCGGGTCGCACCCATCGAGCGCCCCTATCTGCGCCTCGCCGACGCCCTCGCGTACGGCGGGCGCGGCGACCTCGCGCAGGGCGTGCTGCAGGAACGCACCCGCGCGCTCGAGGCCGCCGGCCCCGGGGGGCGGGCGATGCTGCACGCCGATTCGCACGTCTTGCAAGCTCGCAGGGCCCGGGCGAACACGCTGCGGGCCCTGGGCCGCACCGACGCCGCGATCACCGAGCTGCGGGGCCACAAGAACCGCGGAACGATGTTCTGGTTGCTGCCCGAGCTCGGCGCCGCGTACCACGCGGCTGGGCAAACCGACTCCGCGGTCGCCGTGTACGAGCGCTATCTCCGGACCCGCTGGCTGCGACGCGTCGAGGCCGACGGCTGGCACCGCCCACGCATCCTGTACCGGTTGGGGGAGCTGTACGAGGCCAGCGGCGACCGGGCCCGGGCAGCGGATTACTATTCACAGTTCGCCGAACTGTGGCGCCGGGCCGACCCCGATCTCCAGCCGCGGGTGGCCGAAGCCCGCCGCCGCCTGGCCGCGCTCACCGCCGAACCGGAACGCCCATGACGAGCCTGCAGCACGAGCTCCAGGGAGCGCTTGGCAGCACCTATCGGATCGTCCGCGAGCTGGGCGGCGGCGGTATGAGCCGCGTGTACCTGGCTGAGGAGGTCGCGCTCGGACGACCCGTGGTGGTGAAGGTGCTCCCGCCGGATCTCGCGGCCGCGATCAACATGGAGCGGTTCCGGCGCGAGATCCAGCTGGCCGCCAAGCTCCAGCACCCGCACATCGTCCCCCTGCTCTCCGCCGGCCAGGCCGGCGACGTCCTGTACTTCACGATGCCCTTCATCGAGGGCGAGTCGCTCCGGGCCAAGCTGGCCCGGGAGGCCGAGTTGCCGGTCGGCGAAGCCATCCGCCTCATCCGCGATGTCGTGGACGCGCTGGCCTACGCGCACGAGCAGGACGTGCTGCACCGCGACATTAAGCCCGACAACGTGATGGTCAGCCGGAATCATGCCCTGGTGACCGACTTCGGGGTGGCCAAGGCGTTGACCGAGGCGGGCCGGACTGCCGCCGGAACCACCTCGGGGTTCACGACGGCCGGCGTGGCAATGGGCACCCCGACATACATGGCGCCGGAGCAGGCAGCCGCCGACCCCCAGATCGATCACCGGGCCGACATCTACGCCGTGGGCGTGATGGCGTACGAGATGCTCGCGGGACACCCGCCGTTCGCCGGGCGAACGCCGCAGCAGCTGCTCGCCGCCCACGTGAGCCGCCCGCCCGAGCCGCTGAGCGGGGTCCGCGCGACCGTGCCGCCCGACCTCGAAGCGATCGTGATGCGCTGCCTCGAGAAACGTCCGGCCGACCGGTGGCAGACGGCCGAGGAGCTGCTCCGCGGGCTCGAAGCGGTCAACACGCCGGGCGGCGGTACGGTTTCCACCAGCGCGTTCCGGCCCTCCCCTGCCGGCGTTCCGGCCGCGGGCATGCGGTCGCGCCGGCGACTGCTGGCCGCCGCGGGGCTGGCCGCGCTCGCGCTCGGGGGTGCGGCCCTGGCGCTGCGTTCGGCCGGGGCGTTCGACGGCGATTCGCTGATGGCGCGGGGCGTGCTCTGGGAGCGCGACCGCCTGCTCATCGCGGATTTCCGGAGCCCGCCGGCCGACTCGGCGCTCGGCGGCGCCGTCACCGAGGCGTTCCGCATCGATCTCGCCCAGTCGCGCGCGGTGACGGTGGTGCAGCCGGACTACGTCCGGCGGACGCTCGAGCGGATGCAGCGCGATCCGAACACTCCGCTCGACCCCGCGCTCGCGCGGGAGGTCGCGATCCGCGACGGGATCAAGGCCGTGGTGACTGGTGATATCGCGCACGCGGGCACCGGGTTCGTGATCTCCGCCCGACTGGTCTCGAGCGAAACCGGCGACGCGCTGGTGTCGCTGCGCGAGACGGCCGAAGATTCCACCCGCATCCTGGGGGCGATCGACCGGCTCAGCCACGGCCTCCGGCGGCGGATCGGCGAGTCGCTCCGCACCATCGAGGACAACGAAGCGCTCGAGCAGGTGACCACGCCCTCGCTCGAGGCGCTCCGCAAGTATTCGCAGTCGCAGATGGCCAACGCCGAGGGCGACACGGAGCGGTCGATCGCGCTGCTGCGGGAAGCGATCGCGCTCGACACCGGCTTCGCCATGGCGTACCGGCGGATCGGGGTGTTGATCGGCAACTCGGGCGGGCGGCGCAGCGAGCAGGTGGACGCGCTCAGCCGCGCGTACGCGCACCGCAACCGGCTCACCGATCGCGAGCGGTATCTGACGCTGGGCACCTATCACACGCAGGTGTCTGGTGACCGCGAGCAGGCGGCCGCGAGCTATCGCTCCCTCCTCGACCAGCATCCGAACGACGTGGTGGCGCTGAACAACCTCAGCATCATCCTCGCGGATTCGCGAAACTACGCCCAGGCGGAGGAGCTCGCCCGCCGCGCGGTCGCGGTGCAGCCCGACGGGGCGACGTTCTGGGTAAACCTGCTCAGCGCGCAAGTGCTTCAGGGCAAGCTCGACAGCGCGCAGGCGTCCATCGCCGCGATGCGGGCGGCGTCGCGCTCCCCGGCGTTCACGGCCGAGCTCGAGATCGGGCTCGCGGTGCAGCGCGGCGATTACGACAGCGCCGGCGCGATGGTGCGGCGGCTCCAGGACGAGCGGCGGGAGAGCGTCGAGCGCCAGCGGCTCGTGAGCGCACAGCTCGCCGGCCTCGCGGTCGTGCAGGGGCGTCTCGCCGAGGCCGACCTACAGCTCCGGCGTCTGGTCGAGATCGACGCGGAGCGCGACAGGCAGGAAACGGCGCTGTTCTTCGAGATGGTCCGCGCCGGGATGGATCTCTGGTTCCGTGGCAACGCCCCCCGCGCGCTCCAGCGCGCCGAGGCCGCGCTCCGGCGCCGGCCGCTCAGCGACTTCGACCCACGCGATCGGCCGTATCTCGGCGTGGCGATCTTCTTCGCGGAAGCGGGCCGCCCCGACCGCGCGCGCGCGCTCCTGAGCGAGTTCGACCGGGTGGTCCCGGAGGGCGACCGCCGGCTGGCGCTCGAGGGACGGCACGCCGTGCTGGGGGCCATCGCGCTCGCCGAGCGCCGGGCTCAGGATGCGATCGCCGAGTTCCGGCAGCAGGACCAGGCGAGCCCGGTCGGCGCGGCCGCGAGCCTCGGTCGCGCGTACGACCTGGCGGGCAGGTCGGACAGCGCGATCGCGTCGTACCAGCGCTACCTCGATACCCCGTTCATCGGTCGCCTGCCGCTCGACGCGATGTGGCGCGCCCGCGTGCTCTACCGCCTGGGCGAGCTGTACGAGGAGCGAGGCGACCGGGTGAAGGCCGCGGACCGCTACGCCGAATTCGTGAAGCTGTGGAAGCGCGCCGATCCCGACCTGCAGCCCAAGGTGACGGAGGCGAAGCAGCGGCTCGAAGCCCTGTCCGGCGAACGGCCCGCGACGTGAGCGCCCGGCGCGACCGGCTGGCCCCTCCCGGCGCGCACCCGTATTGTTGAGGGGTTCACCGACCCGAGTACCCCGTGACCGATCCCATCGCGCTGTTGACGACCGCCTTCGAGGGCCGGTACGTCGTCGAACGGGAAATCGGCAGCGGGGGCACGGCGGTCGTGTTCCGGGCCCGCGACCTCCGGCACGACCGGCTGGTGGCGATCAAAGTGCTTCGGCCCGAGCTGGCCCGATCGCTCGGCACCGACCGGTTCCTCCGCGAGATCCGCATCGCGGCCAGCCTCACCCACCCGCACATCCTGCCGGTCCACGACAGCGGCGAAGCGGCCGAGCTCCTGTACTACGTCATGCCGTACGTGGAGGGCGAGTCGCTCCGGAGCCGGCTCCAGCGCGAGGGCGCGCTCCCGCTGGACGAGGCGCTCCGCATCGCGCGGGAGACGGCCGACGCGCTGTCCTACGCGCATTCGCGCGGCGTCGTGCACCGCGACATCAAACCGGGAAACATCCTGCTGGTGGGCGGGCACGCGGTGGTCGCCGATTTCGGCATCGCGACCGCCACCGGCATCGGTATGGAGGACGAGACACTGACCAGTCCGGGCCTCGTCATCGGCACGCCGGCGTACATGAGCCCGGAGCAGGCCCGCGGGGAGCATATGGTCGACGGGCGGAGCGATCTCTACAGCCTGGGCTGCGTGCTGTACGAGATGCTGACCGGCCAGCCGCCGTTCACCGGGCCGACCGCGCAAGCCGTGCTGACCCGCCACTCCCAGGATATCCCCGAGCCGGTGCGCTCGCGCCGCGCGTCGGTGCCGGTCGAGGTCGAGCAGGCCGTGGACCGGCTGCTGGAGAAGCTTCCCGCCGACCGGTTCACCACGGCGGCGCAGTTCGTCGCCGCGCTCCCCGCCGACAGCACCGAGCAGACCGGGGCCCGGCGCCGCGCGCGGGTCACGCTGCGGTGGAGCAGCGCGGCGGCCGTGCTCGGCGTGCTCGCGGCGGCCGTGGTGACGCGGCAGCCGGCCAAGGCCGCGCTGGACGACTCGTTGTACGTCGTGCTGCCCTTCCGGCACCGCGGTGACACGCCGGCGCCGCTCCTCAAGGGTGACCAATGCGAGTCGCTCCTCCACGACGCACTTCGGCGCTGGCGCGACCTATCCGTGGTGGATCCGCTCTGGGTGAGCGACGCCCGGGCACGGTCGGGGAACGCGCCCATGACCCTGGAGACGGGGCTCGCGATAGCGCGGGTCCGCGGCGCCGGCGCGATGGTGACGGGCGAGGTGTGGCAGGTCGGGGAGAGCGTGTACGTGCGGGGCGCACTCTACGACGTCGGTGGCAAGGGTCGGGCGGTACGGCAGCACACGGTCGCCATCGCGCCCGACCTGTCGGATGCCGGCCAACGCTTCCGCGAGCTTGCCGGCGCGCTCGTCACCGGCTCGGCGGCCGTCGATTCGGGAGCGGCCGGCCCGGCCTCGCTGGCGGCGTGGCGGAGCTACGAGGCGGGCCGGGCAGCGCTGCTGCGATGGGACTTGCCGCAGGCACGGCGCCACCTGGCGACGGCCGTCGAGAAGGAGCCCGGTTACGGCGAGGCCAATCTCGCCCTGGCTACGGCGATGAGCTGGGCCAACGACCGGCCGGAGGCGTGGCGGCGGCCGGCGGCGACTGCCGCCGAACGCGCCCAAGGCGCCGACCACCGGGCGCGCGCCTTGGCCCTGCTCGCGCTGGCCGACCGGCGCTACGCCGAGGCGTGCGCGCGATTCCGCGAACAGCTGGGCCGCGACTCGCTCGACTTCGGCGCCTGGCTCGGGCTGGGGGACTGCCTCGCGCGGGATCAGCTCGTCGCGCCGGATCCGGCGAGCCGATCAGGCTGGAGGTTCCGGAGCAGCGCCGGCGAGGCGGCCCGCGCGTACCGCCGCGCCCTGGAGGCCTACCCGTCGGTGCACCGGGCGTCGGGCGGATTCGCGCTGCGGCGGCTCGAGGGCGTGGTCTATACCGAGCAGCACCACTACCGCCTTGGGTTCGCACTGACCCCGGATACTCTCTGGTTCGGCGCGTTTCCCGGGGTCGAGAAGGACACCATCGCGTTCACGCCATACCCGCTCGCCGAGGCGTTGTCGTTCCGCGGTCCATCGTACCCGACGTCGATCGCGGAGGCGCTCGCCCGGGGCCGCAGCTTGCTGAGGAACGTCACCGGGGCCTGGCTGAAGGCCTTCCCGGGCGGCGCCGAGGCCCTTGAAGTCCACGCACTCGCCCTCGAGACCGACGGTCTGCTGGCCGACGGGCCGCCCATCGGCTCGGCGCTGGGCAGCGTCGTCGCGGCGCGCCGCGCCAGCCGGGACACCGCCGCCGCGCTCCGGCTCGCCGTCGCGGAAACCCGGATCCGGCTCAAGCTCGGCGAGTTCAGGGTCGCACGCCGGTTGGCCGATTCGCTGCTCGCAAACGCCAGCGCGGGCTCCGCTGCAACCGCGGGGACCCTGGCGGCCCTCGCGGGACTCACGGGCCGCGTCACCCGCGCGGCCGCGCTGCTCGCGCGTTCCGAGCCGAGCTTCGAGGACAGTACGGGGGTACCGGTGAGTGTTCCGGGTCCGGTTTCCGAGGCGGCGCTCGAGTACGTGGCGTACGCGGCGCTCGGCGCGCCGCCGGAAAGCCTGGAAGCGACCGGCCGCCGCATCCGCCGCCTGGTCGAAGCATACGTCGAGCCGTCTCGCCGGGAGGTGGTCGGAGCAGCTCTATTCGGCGAGTCCGGTGTCCTCGCGTTCCAGGCTCTTCCGCCGACGCTGCGCCCGCCGCTGCGTGGTCCGCATCCGCTGAACCCGGCGCTCGAGGCGTTCAGGCGGGGCGACGCGGGCCGCGCGAGGGCCGTGCTCGCGGAGCTCCGCGGGCGCCGCCGCTACATACTGCCCGGGTCGATTGCGGCGGACGGCACGCTCGTCGAGGCGTGGCTGATGACCCAACTGGGCGATTCAGCCGAGGCCGCCGCGTTCCTCGATCTCAGCCTGGGGTCTCTGCCCACCCAGCGGACGGCCCTGCTCGCAGAAACGCCGCAGGCCGCGGGGCTCGTGCGGGCCATGGCGCTTCGCGCCGAGCTCGCGGATGCCGCGGGCGATGCCGCCACCGCCCGTCGCTGGGCCGAGGCGGTCGTCACCCTGTGGTCGGACGCCGAGCCGCCGCTCCAACCGATCGTGCTGCGCATGCGATCACTGACCGGAAATTCCGGCCGGTGATGCCGTCATATAGAGAACCAGAACCCGGGGAGGAACCATGCGTGCGCGAACGGCTCGGAAGCTCGGCGTGTGCGGCTGCTGGCTCATCGGATCGGTCGGTTGCGCCCCGGTTCGGGCGACCCCGGCACCGCCGGCGCCGGTTACGGCCGGGGATTCGGTGTCGCTGGGCGCCGCCTGTCGCGATCCCAGGCTCAAGTGGGCCAACCGAAAGGCACGCCGTCACGAGACGATCGAGGGTGCGCGGCTGAAGCTCGTGCCGGAGAAGGGCAACCACCAGACGACGCCCCAGGACATGGAAACCGGGCGGGTGCTCGCGCTTCTGGTGGTGGAATCGGGTCCGGTGGATTTCGCGGGCGCGACGGTAACCGGTCCCGATTCGATCTGCGTCTTCCTGAAGGGCGCCTACCCGGGCAATCTGCGCTCGACCTTCGTGCGTAGAAAGACCGGCTTCCCGCTGGAGGAAGTGGGCACCTACGTGCGGGTCGGCACGCCGCACGAAGAAGCCGAGGTAGACTGGATCGTCGACTACGACGAACCGAAGAAGGGCGCTGGCATGCTGCCGTTCCCGCCCACCATTCCGCCGCAGATCCGGAAGCAGATGCAGTCGGCATGCCCCGGGGCCTGCTGCGCGGCGAAGAAGGAGTTCTGAGCGGAGGCTTGAGCCCTCTTGGCGCGGAGCAGCCGCACGCCGCCCGAGCCGGTCCCGACCGACACCCGTCCCCTGCCGTCGCCGATGGTGCCGGTGAGGTGGTGCCGGCCGCTCCGGGTGGCGGCGAGCGGGAAGTCGGACTCGATGTCGCCGCTCCCGGTTTCGATGTCGAGCCGGGCGCTGGTCGAAGGCGGCGCCACGATCGAAACGACGTCGCCCGACCCGGTGTGGGTGCGGAGCCGCGGCGACTCGACGTCGGTCGCGGTGACGTCGCCGGACGCCGTGCTCACCGGCAGATCGCCCTTGCCGCCCGCCACCGTCACTGGCGCGGCCGCCGCCTCGATCCGGAGCCGGCCGTTGACGTTCGCGGCCGCGATCCGTCCGACCGCCAGGTAAAGCTCGACCGAGCGGCCGGCGGGAACGCTGATCCGGAGATCGGCCCAGGCCTCGAAGTCGCCCTGGTCGCGCGAGATTCGGACGCGCCGGCCGGTCCCGCGGTGATCGCCGTCGAAGGTGCCGTCCTCGTCCACGTGAAGCGTGGTGGAGCCCCCATGCTCCATCGGCGGATAGCGAATCCGGTCGCCGGGAAACCCGACGCGACGGGTGCCGTCATCCGCCTCGACCTTCAGCTGGCCCGCGTCGGCCCCGCCGGTCATGACCTCGACCCGCACGGCGTTACCGCTCCCCGCCTCCAGCCGGGCGCTTCCCGCCAGGTTGTAGATCTCGACCTCGGCGCCGCCAACGTCGTAGTGCTGCGGGCTGCGCGGCGAGCGGCGTGACGAGGGAAACGGCGGCGGCCAGGAGCAGCGGGATGCGCATCGGGACTCCTCGGTTCGGGTGCGCTTGAGCTGGCGGGCAGAGCGAAAAGGTTGGCGCCGGTCGCCCCGGCGATGCCCCGGCCGCTTGCGCGCGCCCGGTCCCGCGGCGACTATAGCCTAGCGCCACCCCGGAGCGTCAGATCCGCCGCGACCTCTTGCCCCTCGTCCAGAAAGCGCTCGCCAACCGGTACACCCTGCACCGGGAGATCGGGCGAGGGGGAGCCGCGCGGGTATTCCTCGCGGAGGACCCCGCCGGAACCCGCGTAGCGCTCAAGGTGCTGCACCCCGAGCTCCAGGTGAGCGTGACCGCCGAGCGGTTCCTGCGCGAGATCAGGATCGTGTCGCGGCTCGACCATCCGCTGGTGGCGCGGGTGCTCGACTCCGGGGAAGCAGACTGGCTCATCTACTACGTCATGCCATACATCGAGGGACCCACGTTGCGCGTCCACCTCGACCGGGTGCACCGCCTCTCGATCGATGACGCCATCCGCCTGGGGCGCGACCTGCTGAGCGCCCTGGGAGCGGCGCACGGGATCGGGATCGTCCACCGGGACGTGAAGCCGGAGAACGTCGTGCTGTCGGCGCAGGGAGCGGTGCTGCTGGACTTCGGAATCGCCCGCGCGATCGAGGCCGCGGGCACCGCACAGCTCACCCGGTCCGGAATCACCGTGGGCACGTCGAGCTACATGAGCCCGGAACAGGTGCAGGCGGCGACGGACATCGATCACCGCGCCGACCTGTACGCGGTCGGATGTCTGCTCTACGAGGGCCTGGTGGGGCATGCACCGTTCCGCCACCCGAATGAGGTGGTGGTGCTCCAGATGCACCTGAACGAGCCGGCTCCGGACGTGCGCGTCCAGCGGCCGGAAGCGCCGGAGTCGCTGGCGGGGGTCATCGCGAGGGCCCTCGAAAAGGATCGCGCGGGTCGATGGCAGACGGCCGCGGAGATGGCCGAGGCGTTATCGCCGCAGGTGGCGAGGATGGGCGGATGAGCGGAAGAGCAGGGGGCGGTCTATCCCATCTGCTCTTGCTCCTCTGCTCTTCGGCTCGTCACGTGCCCAGCCGGGCAGCGTAGTCCGGCCGCACGATCAGCTCGCCGTTCTGGATGATCTCACGGTCCCACGGCAGAATGATGAAGTGCTCGGTCTCGAAGGCGGCGTAGTCCGGGACGTAGTCGCCGGTCTTGAATGAGACCGCGGTACGCACCTCCGCCGGCCGAAGCGCCCGCACTTCGTTCAGCGCCAGCTTGAGCGTCTGCCCCGACTCGCAGGTCTCGTCCACGATGAGCACGCGCCGCCCGCGAATCGTCGCCGGGGGTCCGGCAACGAGGACCGGGTTGGCGTCAGACTCCTGCCGGGTCACCACCATCGACGCAAAATCGCACTGGAGAATCGAGGCTACCACCACGCCGGGGATGACGCCCGCCTTGGCCACGCCGAGCACCACTTCGGGCTCGTAGTCGCGCGCGACGCGCAGCGCGAGCGCGCGACAGAGCTCGCCGAAGAAGGGCCAGTCGACCTCGAGCACGCCGCGCGGCGAAGGTGGAGGGCGTCGCATGGGGACGAAGCTAACTCGCGCCGGGCGAAGCCAGCAACTGCGTTGCCCCGCCCCGGAGCGTGGGGTATAATTGCGCCACAAGCGTAATCTCCAATCAGCAAACGACTTCCCTCGGTCAATCCGGGATGCGATGAGTTTCTGGCGACGGCTGTTCGGCACCGGGACGAAAGCAGACCTGCTTCCGCAGCGCCTCGACTATCTGAACGAGGGGCTCGCCCTGGAGCGCCAGGGCGACTTCGAGGGCGCGCTCACCTCCTACCGGCTCGCCTTTCGCGACAACCCCGCGGATTCCCGCATTCTGCTGAACATGGCCATCGCGTTCACGAAGACCGGCCAGCCGGAGGAAGCCATCCGCCACTACAAACGCGCGCTGGAGCTGGACGCGAGTCTCGTGGGCGCACACTACGGGGTGGCGTTCCTGCTGCTCAAGCGCGGCGAGCAGCAGCAGGCCGCCGAGCATCTCCGCGCCTTTCTCGCGCGGCCCCCGAAGGGGCCCGACGCCGAGCGCTGGGTGCGCCACGCCGAAACGGCGCTCCGGGACATTGCGAGCTCGCCGGCGCCGGAGACGCGGTGACCCGCGGCGCCTGCCTCGCGGCCATTCTGGCGCTGGGCGGGTGCAGCGGCCTGACCGAGGAAGGGGGCGTCGCCGGCCTCGAGCTGCTGCTGCCGCGTCCCGCGGAAGTGGAGGTCGGACAGACGATCGTGCTGGAGGCGCGGGCGCTGGACGGGTCCGGCAACGCGGTGGACGTTCCCATCACGTGGCTCACCCCCGACACCACGATCATCGTGAGCCCCGACGGGCAGCTGACCGGCCGTACGGGCGGCAGTACCGGGCGGGTGCAGGCGCAGGCCGGCGCGCTGGCGTCGGACTTCGTGAGCTTCGCGGTGCGGCCGCGGCCCGACACGCTGGAGCTCTCGCCCGACTCCGTCCTGACCATCGCACCAGGTGAGACGAGCTCGGCCTCGCTCGTGGCGACGCTCCGGAGCTTCGCGCCGCCGCAAGCCCTCGCGGGCCGCACCATCGTCTACGCCGTCACCACGCCCACCTTCGCCGACCCGGCGGACCGCACGGTCGAGCTGCCCGGGGGCGTGCTCACGCTGGCCGCCACCACGGGCAGCGACGGCACGCCCGTTGCACCGGTGACGCTGTCCCGGGTCGCTGGGCGGACCGCACCCGCCAACGCGGTGGTGACGGTCAGCGCCGTCACGGCGACCGGACTGCCGGTACCCGGCTCGGGGCAACGGTTTCGCGTCGAACTTCAATAGGCGGAGACGACATGGCCGATCCGCGCACGTTGAACGATCTCTTCCTGCTCGCCGTGGAGCGCTTCGCGTCGAAGCCCGCGGCGCTCCGCTACAAGCAGGGGGGCCGGTGGCACATCCTGACCCATACTGAGCTCAGGGACCGGGTGCTCCACACGAGTCTGGGGTTCCGGGAGCTCGGGCTCGCGCCGGGCGACCGCATCGCGATCCTGTCGGAGAACCGGCCGGAGTGGGCCATCGCCGACTTCGCCAGTCTGCTCTTGCGCGCGGCCGACGTCCCGCTCTACCCCACCCTGCCGCCCAAGTACATCGAGTACATCCTGCGGGACTCGGGCGCCGCGGCGATCTGCGTGTCGAACGCCGCGCAGCTCGCGAAGATCCGGGAGATTCGCCCAAGACTGCCCTCGCTCCGATCGGTGATCACGTTCGACCGGGACGCGACCGGGCCGGACGTGATGCCGTTGACGGAGCTGGTGAGCTGCGGACGGAAGGCGCTGTCCCGGTACCCCGGCTGGGAGACGGAAGCCCGGCAGGTCCAGCCCGAGGATCTCGCGACGATCATCTATACCTCGGGAACGACAGGCGATCCCAAGGGCGTGATGCTGACCCACGGCAACATCACGAGCAACGTCCTCGCAGCGAGTCAGGCAATCGCGATCGGCGGTGAGGATGATAGTCTCTCCTTCCTGCCGCTCTCACACATCTTCGAGCGCATGGTCGGGCATTACCTCATGGTGCACGCGGGCGCGACGATCAACTACGCCACCAGCGCCGACACCGTTGCGGCCGAGATGGCCGAAGCCCGACCCACCGTCATGACCGCGGTGCCGCGCTTCTACGAGAAGCTGCTCGGGCGGGTGCTCGACGGCGCCATGGCGGGCTCGCCGCTCAGGCGTCGGCTGTTCGTCTGGGCGCGCAAGAGCGCCGAGACCTGGGTCGAGTATGTGCTGGCGAAGCGGCCGGTACCCGGCGGAGTGGAATTCCGCCGTCGCGTGGCGCAGCGGCTTGTGTTCAGCAAGCTCCAGGCGCGCACCGGGGGCCGACTTCGATACTTCGTATCGGGTGGGGCCCCGCTCAACCCCGACATCGCGAAGTTCTTCCACGCGGTGGGCCTGCCGATCCTCGAGGGCTACGGCCTCACCGAGACGTCCCCGGTGATCTCCGTCAACACGTTCGAACACCTGAAGCTCGGCACCGTCGGCCGTCCCATTCGGGGCGTCGAAGTGAAGATCGCGGAGGACGGCGAGATCCTCACCCGCGGGCCCCACGTGATGGCCGGCTACTATAACAAGCCGGACGCTACCCGCCAGGTGCTCGACGACGACGGATGGTTCCACACCGGAGACATCGGGCTGCTCGACGCGGACGGGATGCTCAAGATCACCGATCGGAAAAAGGACCTCATCGTCACGGCCGGCGGCAAGAACATCGCCCCCCAGCCGATCGAGAACATGGCGAAGGCCGGCAAGTTCGTGCTGAACGCGGTCATGCTGGGGGACAAGCGGAACTTCCCCATCATGCTCGTGGTACCGAATCTGGTGAAGCTCAAGGCATGGGCGGCGCACAAGAAGCTGCTGGCGCCGGACGACGCGAGCCTGCTGCGGCTGCCCGAGGTGGAGGCGAAGATGGATCGCGAGGTGCGGAAGACGCTGCGGGACCTCGCGCAGTACGAGATGCCCAAGAAGCTGCTGCTGGTACCGACCGACTTCACGGTGGAGGGCGGCGAGCTCACCCCGACCATGAAGGTGAAGCGGCGCGTCGTAGAGCGGCGCTATGCGGAGCAGATCGAGAAGCTGTACCGGGAGTAGTGGTGCCTCGCGTCACCGCCCCGTTTCGCCCGAAACGGTAGGCTCTACGGGGACTGTCGCGGGGGTGTCATGGGCATCGAAATCATTGCCGGAGTCGGGTTCGGCGTCGTGTTCGCCGCGATCGTGCTCCTCCGATACGCCAGTGGCAACCGGCGCTAACGCCGCGCCGCCACCCAGCAGCCATCCGCGCTCGCCACAAGATCGAGCCCCGGTACATCGGGCTCAGGACCCCACCCCACGACTCTGAGCCCGGGAAGCGTGACCCGCGCCGCATCCGCGACCCAATGCGGGTCACTCCCGAGCGTGCCGCCCAGCACCACGCCGCGCATAGAGCGGGCCTTGAGGGGAAGGATCGGCGCCCGAACGACGCTCAGCACGGGCGCTGCATCGGCGATCTCCGGCGTCGGGTTGACCGCCACGAGCGCGACGCCGGGATTCAGCTCCGACAGCGCGCGCCAACCATCGGCCGCGCTGCCGGCCAGCACGACGTAGCCGCCGGGGCCGGTGAGGCCGAGAAAGGCGTGCATGGCGTGGGCCGGGAGCGCCGGCGCGGACGCCGCTGGCCCGTCGCCGAGTTCGGCCGCGCCGTCGGTCACCGGAAACGTCATGCCACAAACGGGACAGCCCAGCTGCCCCGATCGCACGGCGCGCCCGACGATCTCATCGGGCAGGAGCACGAGGTACGCCTCGTCATGGTCGCGGGGGCAGCGGAGGTGATCGGTGAGCTCGATGAACACGTTACGAGTTACGAGGTACGAGTTACGAGTCGCAGTGTCTACCGCCCGGTCATTTCAGCACGACCCACGTCAGCTTCCCCGCCTCCACTGTGATGCGCCGGTAGACCCTGGCGCCCCCGATCTCGGTCCCGATCACGTAGGTGCCGGCCGGCACATCGCTCACGGCGAAATGCTCGCCGTAGAGCGGGTGCGGATGGGCGCGGTCGCCGTAGATCTCCACGAACGAGAACGGCGTCTCCCTCGGCTCCGACTTGGCCAGGCCGTAGATCCGGGCCCCGGGCACCGGCGCGCCGGCAGCGTCGACGACCCGCCCTGCGACGACGCCGGTGCCGGGCAGCGGCTCGATCCAGAGCTCGGGGTTGGTGGTGTACGGGGGGAACCGCTCGAGCGAATCGACCACGGCACCGAGCGAGTCGCGCGGGGCGACGTGGACCTCGAGGTGGAGGTGATCGTTGGTGGCGCGCCCGGTGTTGCCTACCCGCGCGATCCGCTGGCCGGCGGCGACCCGCTTGCCGACCTTTACCTCGAGCGCACTGTTATGGTAGTAGACCGAGAAGACCGCGCGCCGCTTCCCTCCCACGGCGATGGTCGAGTCGTGGTGGATGACGACCACGAGCGCATCCCGCTCGCCACGGCCCGCGTGCACCACGGTGCCCGCTCCGATGGCGAGGACCGGCGTGCCGTCGGCATTGTTGAACTCGACCCCCTGGTGCTGCTGGAAGTTGCCGCTCATCGTCGCGCCGTAGCGATAAGTCTGGTCGATGTGCGGGTTGTCCGCGAGATCGATCGGACGGCGGAACCAGGCGGTGCGAGGCGCCCGCGGCGCCTCACCCGCGCCGCTCGCGCGCCGGAGGCACGGCAGCGTGTCGGTGGCGAGCCGGAGCCCGCAGGGCGTCCCGCGGTACTGGACCCGCCCGACCAGCAGTGCGTTCGCGGACCGGTACGGCGCCGGGCCGATGGTCTGCGCCTCCCACGCGCCCACGGGCGTGCGGCGCAGGCGCTGGTTGCCGCGGACGGTGGACAGGAGCCAGCCGCGCCTGTCGGGCGCGAACCGCCGCACGTACTCGCTGATCAGGAGTCGGAGCGCGGTGTCGGCGGGGCCGCGCGCGGGCGGCCCGACCGAATCCACCAGCGCCGTCCAGCGGCTGCCGTCATCGGTCGTGACGAGGAGGCCGTCAGCCGTGGCTACGATGGTGGTGTCGCCCCGGGTGCCGATGCCGTTGGGCACGACGTACTGCCACTCGGGTCCGAGCTCGGTCAACGTCCAGTTGCGCCAGCTGCGCCCGCCGTCGGTGGAGACCCCCCAGCCGTTGCCCACCGTACCGTACCAGACCTGGCCCCGCGGCCCGAACGCGAGCGCGTGGACGAAATCCCACGACAGGCCGCCGGTGTTCGTCGTGTCGCGGCGGATCTGCTCCCACGCCGTGGCGCCCGGCGGCAGCCGCAGGATGCCGTGGCCGTAGGTGCCGAGCCAGATGGTGCCGCCGGGGTCGCGGGCGGCGGTGAGGACATGGACCCCCCAACCGGTGGGGTCCGGTAAGGGAGGGAACGGTGCTGGAGCGCCTTGCGCCGCCACGACACCTGCGCCCCGAACAATGATGAACCATAACGAGAGGAAGACCACAAAGGCGCCGGTGCGGAGGCGGGGCCTCACGGTCGCGCCATCGTGTTCGTGGACTTCCGCTCGTTGGGGTTCGATCATCAGGCACTCGGATTGATGCGGAGCCAGTCGATGTGCACGTGCGGCGGCCGCGTGACCACGAAGAGCACCGCCTCCGCCACGTCCGCCGGCCGAAGCATGTCGGCCCTGCGGATGAAGCCGGCGCGCTCGTCGGGGCGGACCTCGTCCCAGGCGGCGGTATCGGTCGGCCCGGGAGAGACGAGCGTGAGGCGCACGCCGCTCCCGCGGTACTCCGCCACGAGCGTCTCGTGCAGGCCCCGGAGCCCGTATTTCGCCGCCGCGTACGCGGTGTTCCCGGGGAAGCCGAGGTGATCGGCGATGCTGCCGACCGTCACGAAGACGCCGCGGCCGGCCTCCCGCATCGCCGGCAGGAAGGCGCGGGCCACGTGAAACGGGGCGCGCAGATTGACGGCAATCTGAGCGTCGAGCTCCTCCGGCGTGGTCGCCTCGTGCGGCTTCAGCAGGAAGGCGCCGGCGTTGCTCACCACTACGTCGGGCACGCCGTGGTCCGCCAGGACGCGCGCCGCGGCGCCCTCGACCGCCACCGCGTCGGTCACGTCGCAGCGGAGGTCGTGGAAGCCGTTGTGGACGCCGGTTCCCAGCGTGCGGGCCACCCGAATGACCCCGGCGCCGGCCGCCTGGA
>JBOHSY010000356.1:0-2151 GCA_050733355.1 Gemmatimonadales bacterium
CCCAGGCGGCCAAGGCCGTCGGCCTGGGCAACCGGCAGGATCAGCACGCCCGGGATTGCCGCCACCACGAGGGCGAGGAGAACCGGACGGAGCGGGAAGGTTTCGCCCCAGGTGATCCGGAGCGTCCGCTGGAGGAGCACGAGGTAGTACAGCATCAGCAGATGAGCGGTGACCACGGTGGCGACGGCGGGGCCCGGGAGGCCGATCCAGTGAATCAGGAGATAGCCCAGCACGACGTTCGAGCCGACGGCGATGAGAGAGCCGTAGAACGGGGCCCGGTTGCGGCCCAGCGCCACCAGCGTGGGCCCGAACCAGGCCAGCTTCGGCAGGAGGATGAGGAGGTAGATCCGGAAGATGGGGACGCTGTCGGCGTACTTGCTCGAGAACAGCAGCTGCACCACGTCGCCGGCCATGACGAACAGGAACACGGTGGCCGGCGCCAGCAGCTTCGCCACGCGGGTAATCGCGCCATGCCAGAGCCGTAGGATCGTTCCCCGGTCGCCGCGGGCGTGCTCGCGGGAGAACTCCGGGAGCAGCATGGCGCCGACCGAGCCCACGATCACGCTGAGGAACGGGACCTCGAACGCTCCGTTGGCAAAGCTCGCGAACTGGGCGACCGTGAAGAACGCCGCGGCCATGAGCTTGTCGACCTCCACGTTGATCACATCCACCAGATTGGCCAGTCCGCTGGGAAGCGCGAAGCGGAGCTGCTCGCCGATCCGCCAGCCGCCGGGGCCGCGGGGCAGGTGCCCGACGGAGTACCACGCCAGCCACCCGCCGGCGACCAGCTCGACGGCCCCGAACGCCACCAGCGCGAGGAAGAGCGCGTTCAGGCTCCGGCCCACCAGCACGGCTACCGCGGCCGTCGCGACCAGGCCCAGGCGGTCGAGGATCAGAAAGCCCGAGTATTGCCCCGACCGGCCGAGGGACAGGAGCACGCTCTCGAGCCCGGTGACGGGCATGACGAACAGGGGGTAGAGCGCGAACAGGCGGAGCAGCGGCTCGATCTGCGGATTGTCGAAGACGCGCGCGATCACCCCGGCGCTGAGGAAGACACCGACCGCGAGCGTCAGCCCCAGGCCCGCCAACACGAGGAACGATTGCGCGACGAAGTGTCGCTTGTGCTCCTCGGCGAGTCGCGGGATGAAGTAGTACACGCTGAGCGGCACGCCGAGCGCGAGGATATCCAGCAGGCCCTTGTTGACCAGCCATACCTGACGGAACGTGCCGTACTCGGGAGCGCTGAGGAGGTAGGAGAGAAGGACGAAGAGAACGAGGATGCTGCCCGACCCCGCCACCCGCGCAGCGGTGAAGACGAGCGTCCGCTTCCCAATCGAAGGGTCGCGGCTCACCCGCCGCTGGCCGAGGCCGAGCCGCGCCGCCGCTCCCGGTGGGTGGCGAGAACGGCGCGAAACATCGCCTCGTGCTCCCGGGCGATCACGCGAATGTCGAACCGCTCCAGGACGCGCTCGCGCGCGCGTTGGGCGAGGGACCGGGAGCGGGCAGGGTCGGCAACGAGCTCACGCATCACCCGCTCGAGCGCGGCTCCGTCCCGAGGTTCCACCAGGCAGCCGCTGATCCCGTCCTCGACCACTTCCGCGGTTCCCCCCACCCGGGTCGCGATGACCGGGAGCGCGCACGCCATCGCCTCGATGACCGAGACGCTCATCGCCTCGCGCTCCGATGGGAGAACGAAGAAGTCGGAGGCCTGCAGGTACTCCACGACATTGCTGACGTACCCGGTGAACCGAACCGAGCCGTCGAGACCATGTGCCCGGACGTAGTCGCGCAGCTCCGGCTCGCAGGAGAGCGCGTGATGGCTGCCGCCGCCAACCAGCACCAGCATCAACCGCGGATCGTCGGCGACCAGCCGACCCCAGACCTCGAGCAAGAGCTCCAGCCCCTTGCCGCGCATCAGCTTCCCGGTGTAGCACCAGATCACCCGATCCGGCGGGAGCCCCAATCGGTTCCGGAGCGCCTGCTTGCCTGCCGGATCCGCCGGAACGAACCCGTCGGCCTGCACGCCGTTCGGGATGTAGACAATGCGGTTCTTCGGCACACCCTCGGCGAGAAACTCGGCCTCGATCCCGCGGGTGATGGCGAGAAAGACATCGGCCCGCCGGAGGAGGACGTTGCGCGCCCGAATCAGAA
>JBOHSY010000357.1:0-3833 GCA_050733355.1 Gemmatimonadales bacterium
GGTGGCCCCGGCTGCTCGATGACGACGTGTTCGGCTTGCCTTCGGACGTGCAGGTGCCCGAAATCTCCGAGCGCGAGCAGCTTCGTGCGCACGACCTCGGCGACGAGGTCGGGGCCGGATGGCTGTGCAGCGGATGCTCTGGGCGCGCGCTTCGTCTTGGCGGACATCATGCCGCCCATGCCGCCTCCTTGTCCACGACCGCCGGGGTCGGCTTCGTGGGGAACCCGGCGAAGGTCCAACGGAACGGTTTCTTGTCGCGGGTGTTCCAGCGCGCGATGAACGCCATCACGTGTGCGCGTAGCTCTTCGATGGAGCGAAAGCTCTTGCGACGCAGACAGCGGCGCGCCAGCACGCCGAAGAAGATTTCGATCTGGTTCACCCACGAGGCGTGCAACGGCGTGTAGTGGAAGTGGAACCTGCCGCCGTGGCGCGCGTTGAAGCGGGCCCACCGATCGCCCTTGTGGATGTTGAGGTTGTCGAGCACGACATGCACCTCCACATCGGGATGGTGCGCGGCCACCCGCTCCATGTGCTGCTCCATGTCGTCGCCCGTTCGCGTTGGACCGCAGTCGGCGATCACGTCGCCCGTGTGCACGTTGAGCGTTGCGAGCAGGGACTGGGTGCCGTGGCGGAGGTACTCGAACTCGTGACGCGCAAAGCGGCCAGATTGCGGCGGTCGGTCCGGGTGCTTGCGCTCGATCGCCTGGATGCCGGTCTTCTCGTCGAAGCTGAGCACCACGCTGCCGGGCGGCGGCTCCAGGTACAGCGCCACGATTTCGTCGACCTTCGGGACGAACTCCGGGTCAGGGCTGTGCAACCACATCTGCTGCCGATGCGGCTTGATGTCGTGAGCCGTCAGGATGCGATGCACGCTGCTGCGGCTGATGTTCGCGATGCCGCGCACCCCGAACTCCTCCACCAGCAGGTCGAGCGTCCATCCGCTCAGCCCTTCCGCGTCCGGTAGCGGATCGCACGCTGTGGCTATCACCTGCATGCGCGTCGTCTCCGTGATCGTCCTCGGTCGTCCCGCCCGTGCCTCGTCCTTCAGCGCCTCCGATACCTCCTCGCCCAGCCCGTTGCGGGCGAGCCGTCCACGCCAACGGGACACCGTGCTCGGCTCGACGCCCAACTCCTTCGCAATCGCCGTCGTCGGTGTCCCGTCCGCCGCCAGCAGCGCGATGCGACCCCGCCGTTGCTCGGCTACGGTGCAACTCTCGCGACGCAGATGCGCCTCAAGTCGCCCCCGCTCCTCAGCGGACAAATGCACATGGGCGGCCGGGCGACCGAACACTTCGCATCTACAAATACGCGCGCCGGCCGACCCGGCCAACTTTTTGGTGCTATTTCCGGGATGGACAACTAGACCCCGCGCGGTTTGTCCGCTTTCCACAGCCTCAGGGCAGGCCGGCGACGGCGTAGCGCAGCCGGAGGCGGGTGCCCGGGAAGATCGTGGCGGTAGCGTTGAGGTCGGCGCAGAGCGCGGCGATCGCGCGGCTGCGGTGGGGAGAGCTGAGCGGGGCGAGCGTCAGGCGCAGCTCGGTGTCGGAGACTTGGATGTCGGCGGCGGAGGCCAGCGCGGTCTGCACGAGGGTGCGGCCTTCGTCCTCGTGGCGCTTGTAGTGGAGCGCGAGCGCGCGCACCAGATCGCTCTCGGCCTGGTAGGCGACGAGCTTGATCACGTTGGTCAAGTGCTTGCGCTCGGTGGCGAGTTGGATGACCTCGCCGTCGGCGGTGTGGCCGACGGGCAGGCGCCGCGGCGTGCGCGCACGTCGCTTTTGCAGGTCGAGCAGGCGTTGACACCGGCCCCAGATGCTCTGGCGCAGCTTGCCATGGGCGATCTTGAAGCCGCGCATGGTGGGTCGCTGGCGTTCGACGTTGGCGAGGGCCTCGTAGCCGTAGTGCCGTTGCAGCTGCTCGATCTCGGCGCGGACCTGCCGGACCTGGGCGTCGACGGCAGCCCACGCCGGATTGGGCACCTCGCGCGCCGGGTCGGCCGGCTCGACCTGGTAGTCGACCAGCGCGTCGAGCAGAAACTCTTCGCGCAGATACTTGAAGAAATTCTCTTGCCGCCAGCGCTCGAACATCCGGTAGGCGACCTCGACGGCGGGCAGGTCACGACGCGAGGTCAGGATCGGCGTCTGGTGCCCGTCCTTGAGGCGGGTGACCTGGCGCAGGCGCAGGCCGTTGCGCAGGCGGACGCCCTGGTCGGCGAGTTGGTAGCGGACCTGGCGCCCGTCGAAGGTCCCGGCGTGCTCCTGGAAGCAGCGCGCCGGCACGCGGCGGCTTTTGCCCTTGCGGTAGGTCAGCAGGTCGAAGCCGTCGGTGAGGATCCGGGAGAACAGGTCGAAACTCCAGCCGCCGCGGTCGAAGACCACGGTCACGCGGCGCTCGCCGACGAGCTTGCGGATGTCGCCGAGCAGCAGGGGCAGCATCTTGACCATGCCGGCGTTGGCCTCGGCGGTGACCACGAACAACGGGTCGCCGTGCAGGTCGTTGACCCAGTAGTCGGTCGTCGCCGGGGCGGCCAGGCGCATGCGGGCGACGTGCGCCTTGGGCAGCGTGCGCTGGCCGTGATAGACGCGCACGTGTCCGTCGGCGTAGAGGAAGCCGAGCGATTCGCCGCGTAACGCGACGCGGCGCTGGGCGAGCCGGTGTCCCAGTTCCACGGCGCCGCCGAGGGCGGCCAGGCGCGTGAGTTTGCGCCGGATGGTCTTGACCTCGGGCGCGCGGTCCAAGCCGAGCACGCGCCCCAGGTCCGCCGGTGACCGCTCCTTGAGCGCCTCGGGGCGCTTGATGCGCAGCAGCGCCATCAGCAGCAGCGTCACGATCGTCGTGCGCAAGCCGTAGAAGGCGGGGCCGATGGAGCCGTAGACCTTGCGCGCGGCCGCGAGCACGTCGCTCGGCAGCAGGGCGGGCAGCGCCAGCAGCACGCCGGCGCCGGGGACGGCGGCACCGTCGCGGAACAGCGGCGCGGCGTCATCGAGCAAACCGAAGTAGGCGAACAGGCGGTCCCAACGGCGGTCGGCCGGGTCGTCGTCGGCCGTCCACGGGAGCGGTTCGGCGTCGGCGGCCGGCACAGAAAAAGCGGACAGGTTTGGTCCGCACTCAGGACCGTCGGTCTCCGACGGGGTCTCGACGGGAGCCTCCACAAAAGCGGACAGGTTTGGTCCGCACCCCACAGCGTCGGGCTGGGCGACGTCCAACGACATTTGCTCGGCCGCCAGCGGCTTCCAGCCCAGGCGGCGCAGGCGCTTGCGAACGGACTTCTCGTCGAGGCCGAGCCGGTGGGCGATGGCGCGAGTGGACAGGCCCTGGGCCTTGAGGCCGGCGACGGTCTGATCGCGGGCCCGGACGCGGCATCGTCCCTTCGGATAGCCTGCCGTGCGCGCCAGCAGGACCGTGCCGCCCTCGTCGTACCGTCGCTGATGCCGCCGCAGCGTGCGCGCCGAGCAGCCGAAGGCGTGGGCGACGTCGTTCTGGTCGGCCCAGCCCTGCTCGATCAGCTGCACCATCGCGAGAGCAAGCGCCACGCGATCGCCGACGCGGAAGTGGGCGACCGCAATGCCCGCGCAGACGACGACGCGGTGGTCGCCCTCGACGCGTAACAAGCAGCGGTCGTTGATGACGATCGCGTCGGAGACACCGACGTGGCCGGGGAACAGCTCCGGCTGCCGACCCGAGGATTCGGACATGCCAGCGACGATCCACGGGTCGCTCGCTGAAGGCGAGGGGGACGCGCCGCCGGAAAAAAGCGGACAGGTTTGGTCCGCACCCCCGGCCGGCGCGCGCTACGAATTCCGCAGGCTTGCCCGGCTTATGTCAGGAGGTCTGGA
>JBOHSY010000358.1:0-10475 GCA_050733355.1 Gemmatimonadales bacterium
GCTCGGGCCGAGGCCGACCGGGGAATCGGCGGCGAGCATGCCGGCGATCAGCCCGCGCCACACGTATGCCGGGAGCTTGAGGCTCTCCCGAACGGCGCGGTCGATGAACCCTGGGGGCAGCGGCTGAAAGACGGTGCTCTCCTGGAACTCGCGCACGAAGTCCACCGGAACCGAATCACCGAGCGATCGCACCGCGCGGTCGAGCTCGATCAGCACCGCGCTCTGCGCGGGTGCCGCGACCGATCCGACGAGCACCAGGCGCGCGATGCGCTCGGGGGCGGCGAGCGCCAGCTGCTGCGCGACGAGGCTCCCCATCGAGTGGCCGACCACCGTCACGCGGGCGAGGCGCTGAGCGTTCATGAAGGCGAGGACGTCCGCGGCGAGGCCACGCATATCGTAGCCGCTCGCCGGCCGGTCGGAGTCGCCGTGCCCGCGGAGGTCGAGGGCGTAAACGTGATACTTCGGGTCCAGCAGCGGCAGCACCCCGCTGTACGAGAACCAGGAGTCCGAGTAGCCGTGGAGCAGGATGACCGGATGGCCGTGCCGGTCGCCCTGCTCGGCATACCGAAGTCGAACGCCGGTCGTGAGATGCAGGTCAGCGAACCGGAGCGCGGGCGCATCGCCCGCGGACGGAATCGGCGCGCCCAGCACGGCGAGCTGGACCAGCGCGGCGGACATGATGACGGAGAAGCTCATACCATCTCTCGGAGCGTTCGTTGAGCAGTTTAGGCCATCTGGGATACTCCCTACCATGGGAGAACAGGGAAGGTCCGGGATGGAGTTCCCGGCGGGCGGGCGTCGGCGGGGGTCCTACGTCCATCGGGGGCTCTCTGGCCGGGAGACGGACGTCTTTCTATAGTAGGGCGACGCCCCGGTCGAGCCGGAACGGCACCCGGGCGCGTCCGACACGAGGTTATTCCCATGCGTCCCGCCGCGCTGCTCGCTCTCGCGCTCGTGGCCTGCGCCGATCCGCCGACCAGCACCACTGGATCCGACCCCGCCGCACCCACCGGCACCGCACTCCCAACGACCAAACCCGCGAGTCCGACGATCACCGCCACCTGCCCGCCGGGTACGACATCCGCCGCCGGCGCGCTGCCGGGAAGCGGCGCGCTGTTTCTCATGTGCGTGCCGCCGGCCCCGCTCTGGAACGGCAGCCTGATCGTGTACGCGCACGGCTACGTCAACCCGTTCGATCCGCTCGCGATCGTCGACGACGTGATCGGCGGCCTCAAGATCTCCGAGATCGTGACGCCGGCCGGCTTTGCCTTCGCCACGACCAGCTACCGGAACAACGGTCTCATCGTCTTTGAGGGCGAGCGCGATCTGCTCCGGCTGGTGCACGAGTTCGAGCGGCAGTTCGGAAAGGTGCCCGGGCACATCCTGGCCGGAGGCGTCTCGGAGGGCGCGGCCACCGCCGTGCTCGCGGGCGAGCGGTACCCCGAGCTGTTCGACGGCGTCCTCGCCGCCTGCGGGCCGATCGGCGATTTCCCGGGGCAGCTCGACCATCTGAACGACTTCAGGGTGCTGTTCGACTTTTTCTTCCCGAATGTGCTCCCGCCGACTGCGATCGACATTCCCGACGCGGCGATCCAGGCCTGGCTCGCCGGGCCGCTCCAGGGCCAGGTGCTGGCGGCGCTACCGACGCCCCCAGGGGCCGCCGTCGCGCTGTTCGGCGCCGCGGGGATCACACTGCCGCCCGGTCCGCCGCCCGCGTACGTGGCGGAGTTCACGCTCCGCCTCCTCGCCTACAACATCCTTGGCACCCGCGACGTACAGGACCGGATCGGGCAGCCGTACGACAACAGCGCCACGGTCTACCCGCCGCCGGTCAACAACGCCCTGATCCCGCGCTTCACCGCCGACCAGTCCGTGCTCAGCCAGCTCAAGAAGTACGAGACCGATGGGAAGCTCCAGGTGCCGGTCGTCACCATCCACAACCTGTTCGACCCGATCGTGCCGTTTGCCCAGGAGGCGCTCTATGCAGCGAAGGTGCAGGCTGCGGGCGCCGGCTCGCTGCTCACGCCGTTCCCGACGCCGCTCCAGTCCCCGTTCGGGCACTGCGTGTTCACGTTGGGAGAGGTGCAGGGCGCGCTGGCACTGCTGGTATCGGAGGTGAGTGGCCAGAGTCTCGCGGCGCGATGACGGCACGCGACGTCAGGCCTGGCGCTCGGTGCACCGGCGCCACCGTCCGCCCACGCAGGTCTCCGCGATGACCCCGTTGTCGGCCCCGAACACGAGCGCGCCCGGCAGCGTGCCCGCGTCGGAGCCGGCGAGCGACGGGTGCTCCAGATCGACGAGCGCGAGGTCCGCCCACCGGCCGGGCTCGATGGTTCCCGCATCCACTCCCAGCGACCGTGCGCCGCCGCCGGTCGCGATCTCGATGAGCGCGGGTGCCACGCTCGCGTCCCGGCCGGTGACCACCCCGCGTGTCCTGGTGGCGAGCCGCTGGCCGTACTCGAGCCAGCGCATCTCCTCAAGCATCGAGATCCGCGTGTTGGAATCGCTGCCCAGGCTCAGGCGGCCGGCCGCGTGCATCAGCGGAAGCGCGCGGGGAATCCCGTCGCCGAGGTTGCCCTCGGTGAGCGGGCAGGTGCACACGCCGCCGCCGGTGCGGAGATAGCGCTCGAGATCGGCCGCCTCGCTCTGGGTGCAATGCACCGCGGTCACCCGCCCGGCGCCGGGCAGGGTGTCGTTCAGGATCTCGAGCGGGCGGCGGCCGTAGACCGTGAGCGCCTCGTCGATCTCCTTCGGCTGCTCCTCCACGTGGAGGTGAAAGACGAATCCGCGCCGAGACGCCTCGGCGTAGAGCTCGGCGATCTCGTCCGGCCGGGCGGCGCGGATGCTGTGCGGAGCGACCCCGAGACTCTGGGTCGTCGGATCGCGCGTGCGGTCCAGCCGGTCCATCTGACGCCAGTATGCGTCCGGCGACACGCCGTCGAACCGGAGCTGCCCACCCTCGAGCGGCCGCCCGACGCCGCCGGTCACGTAGTACGACTCGAGCAGCGCGATCCTGATCCCGGCCTCGACGGCCGCGTGCAGCACGACCTCGTCCAGGGCAAAGTCCTTCGCGCCGCGCGTGTGGTGGAGATAGTGGAACTCGCCGACCGTAGTGATCCCGGCATCGAGCATCTCGTTGAACGCCTGCACGCACAGCCGATGGAACGTGCCCCCGTCCAGCTCATCCACCAGCCGGTACATCGACTCGCGCCAGGTCCAGAAGCTGCCGGCGCCGGCGGGGAAGCTTTCGCCGGGGCCCCGAAGACCGCGCTGGAAGGCGTGGGAGTGCGCGTTCACGAATCCCGGGAGCACCGCGCGACCCGTGAGCCGCCGGGTGGGTTCGGCGGGCAGCCGGCCCGCGCCGGCGATGCGCCCGCGGTCGTCGACGGCGATCCGGATCCCGGGCTCGAAGCAGGTACCGGTCCAGGTGAGATCCGCTTCGACCACGGCCGCCACGCTCACCCGCCGGTCTCCTGTCGCACGACGACATCGAGGAGCTCGCCCGCCCGCACGAACTCCGCGACCGGCAGAAACTCGTTGGGCTTGTGCGCCGCCTCGATCGAGCCCGGGCCGCAGATCACGCTTTCGACGCCCATCCGCTGGAGCCAGCTCGCGTCCGTCGTGAACGAGACCGCGCGGGTGTCCTGCTGTCCGACATGCCGACAGAGATCGCGGTAGATCGCCGCGCTCTCGTCCAGCACCATCGGCGGACTGTCGCCGATCTCCTCGGTCATGGCGTCGCCCACGGCGTGCACGGCGGCCGAGCGCACCCGCTCGACCATCTCGGCGCTCGACATCCCCGGCAGCAGCCGGAGGCCGAGCTCGATGACACAGCGCTCGGGCACCACGTTGATCGCCGTCCCGCCCGCGATGGTGCCGACGTTGAGCGTGGGGAAGGGGATCGCGCCGAAGTACTCGCCGTATGCCGGGCGCTCCGCCGCGAGCTCTTCCCTCAGCGCGGCAAGCGCCGCGAGGACCGGCCCGGCGGGCTCGATCGCGCTCTTCCCGAGATGCGGGTACGCGCTGTGGGCGGGGACGCCCGCGAGCGTCACGCGGACCTTGAGATGCCCCTTGTGCATGCGCACGACGCCGAGCGAGGTGGGCTCGCCGATCACCGCGGCGCGGGGAAGCAGCTCCGGGCGGTCCCAGGTCTCGGCGAGGCGGCGTGCGCCAAGGGTGCCGAGCTCCTCGTCGTAGGTGAAGACCAGCGCGAGCGGGCGGCGCAGGCGGTGGAGGTCCAAGGCGGCGAAGCGGTTGATCGCGAGCGCGAGGAAGCCCTTCATGTCGCAGGCGCCACGCGCGACGTAGGTGTCGCCGGTCCGGGTGAGCGTGAACGGGTCGCTTCGCCAGCCGGTGTCGCCCGCCGGCACGACGTCCATGTGGCCGGAGAGCATCAGCCCGCGGCGCTCGGAGTCTTCCGGGCCGGCGGTGATGACGAGATTGACCTTGCGACCGTCGGCGGACGGGTTCCGCACGATCCGGACGCCTGGCCGGTCGACGCAGCCCGAGATGAAGTCGGCGAGGTCGAGGTTGCTCCGGTTACTGGTGGAGTCGAACGCAACCAGCCGGGTGAGCAGCGCCTCGTCGGGCATCGTCATGCGCCGCAAGCTACAGCGGGTCAGCCGACGAGCAAACGTGCCGGGGCGGATGGCCCCCGGCTCCCAGACGTCGATCGGTCATGCCTTGCGTTTCGGCGTACCGGTCCGCAGGGTGGAGCATCCTCCAACAGGAGACGCAAGATGACGCGATCGCTCCGAGAGGCGAGGCTGCGGTCGGAGTACGTCGGCCTGTACCCGGGCCTGAACGCGGAGGTCTGGCTGCCGGCCAGCGAGGTGGCCGAGCACGTGATCGCCGTAGTGCGACACGAGGGGGGGCGGCTGGGGCACCACGGACGGCTGCTCGCGGAGGAGCACTTCGAGTTCAGGGGTGGCGAGCCGGCACCGAGCCGGCGGAACCAGAACGAGCGGCGCGAGGACAGGCAGCGCACGACGTGAGCGGGTCCCATTGACACGCCGGGTACCGCCTCCTATCGTGGCCACGCCCTTGCCGCGGCAAGACCTATGCGCTGCCCGTCCCGAGTGCTGAGCGCGTGCCTCCTGGCGGCGCTCGCCCCCGACCTCCGAGCCCAGCTCGCCGACGTGGCGGGCAGCAGGGACCCCTCGACGCTCAAGCGCTACGAGGGATCCACCATCATCGGCTACGACTTCCAGAAATTCGGCGACTACGTGCTCGTTCTCGGCCCGCTCGCGGCGGAGAAAGGAGGCCCCCAGAACAAGCTCGCGCCGAGCAAGAGCCAGCGGTTGGAAGGGCAGACGACCCGCATCCTGTACGTCGTGCCGGAAGAGCGGTCGCCGCTCGAGGTGCTGCGCAACTACGAGCAGGAGCTCCGGAAGGGCGGGTTCCAGACGCTCTACCGCTGCGCGCGCCAGGCGTGCGGCGGCCGGAGGGACGGATGGCTGGGCGAGTACTACCTCTATGCGCGCGACCGCCGGCTCGAAGACACCCCGCCGAAAGGCGGCAAGGGTCCCCCGGGCCAGGTTTCGTCGTATGCTCTCAACGGCGCGAAGGACCAGCACTACCTGGCAGCCAAGCGCACCGGACCGCCGGGCGATGCGTACGCCTCCGTTTACGTGGCCACCGGCACCTTCGACATGCATGAGGAGACGGCGGGCCATCCGCTCGTCCTGCTCGACCTGATCGAGACCGCGCCGATGGAGAGCAGAATGGTCACCGTCGATGCCGACGCGATGGCCAGGGACGTGACCGCGACCGGCCACGTGGCGCTCTACGGGATCTACTTCGACACCGACAAGACCGACCTCAAGCCGGAGTCGGCGCCGACGCTGGCGGAGATCGCCAAGTTCCTCGAGCAGGAGCCGACGCTGACCCTGTACGTCGTCGGGCACACCGACAACGTCGGCGGCTACCAGTACAACATGGGGCTGTCCGAGCGGCGCGCCGCTGCCGTTGTGAAGGAGCTGACCGGCAAGTATGGGGTGAGGCCGGCGCGCTTGAAGCCGGCCGGCGCCGGGCCCATCGCGCCGGTCGCCCCGAACGACAGCGAGGAGGGCCGGGCGAAGAATCGCCGGGTCGAGCTGGTGAAGCAGTAGCCCGGGCGCTGAACGCTTGGATCAGCGCGGTTCCGGAACCGACTTGGCTGCCGCGCGGGCGGAGAGGTCGCTTGCCTCCCCTTTCTGCCTGGCGCGCTGCAGATCGGCGTAGTCGGGCATCGACGTCAGCAGCCCGAAATCGGGCTGATTGCGGCTTTCCCCCGCCACGAGCTGCTCGTTCAGGCGTGACAGGTAGAAGTCGAAGGGGTCGCTCGGGTCCGCGTCGACGATCTGCAGGTCGGCGTCCGCCATGGTGAGCTTACCGAAGCGAAGCATCTTGCCCCGGTAGAACATGTAGTTGCGCGCCTTCGGATCGGAGGGGCGGAGCGCGGCTCGGGCACCGGCGCGAGTCGAGCCGCCGAAGATCTGTCGGATCCGGTTGGGCTCGAGCCGCACGCCCGTCACCCGGCCCTGGATCCGCGGCGGCGGCAGCAGGTCCGCCGGCGCCAGCAGAAAGTCGTTGTCCTCGATCTCGACGCCTCGCCCCTGTCGGACCTGCACCAGGTTGTCCAGCTCGATCCCGAACAGCCGCATCAGGCTCGTCACCGGCAGGCCCATCACCTTCACCGATGTGGGATGCAGGCGCAGTCGGCCATCATCGGTGGTCGTGAGCTGAGCGCGGATCGTGAAGGGCAGATCGACCACCTTGTGCAGGACGCCCTTCTGCCTGAGCTCACCCTCATCGATGGTGACCTCGAGACGTTTGAGGGGCGAACCCTTGTAGTTGAAGACGTAGTCGTTGAGCAGCGCGGTCAGGCTGGCGGGAGTGATCGCGACATCGCCGGTGTCGATCGCCAGGACGAACGACGTGGGATCATCGAACCAGGGCGGCGCGTCCGGCCGGGTGGGCCGGAGGGCGCCGCGCAGATGAGCGATATCGAGCATCACACGGTCGTCCACATGGTAAAGGACGTTGCGCATCTCGGCCTCGACCAGACCGACCGGCGTGCGGGTCGCGCGGCCAAGCACCGGCGACAACTTGGGAGACTGAGGCGCCTGCGGATACGCCGCGGGCAGAACGACGAGTGCGCCCGCCACGAATGCCACTCGCGCCGCCAAACGGTGCCGCATGCGGGCCTCCTCGTGGACCTGCCGAAGTCGAGCCTACGCTTCGGGCTCGCCGTCTGCTGTGACCCACGGCCCCTGGCGCGGGTTGAAACAAACGGGTCACTGCCGTTCCAGCACCGGATCGGTGTGTGGAGCGACGCTCATCGCGCGCCGAAGCGCGTACGCCACGAGGAGCAGCAGGCCGAACATGCATACCACGACGGGCCCCGTGGGCAGGTCGTAGTGAAACGAGACCCACAACCCGGCTGCCGACGCGAGCGCGCCCGCCACCCATGAGACGACGGCGAGCGCGCCCTGGCGCCGCGCGAACTGGAACGCGATCGCCGCCGGCACTACCAGGAACGAGAATACCAGCAGCACGCCGGCGATCGGCACCGAGAACGTGATCACCACCCCGAAGGACAGGTAGAACAGGAAGTCCCACCAGCGTATCCGCCAACCGCGTGCGGTCGCGGTGTCGGGCTCGAAGGAGATCGTGAGGAACCGGCGGCGGAGGATCCAGTGGAACAGGCCGATCACCGCGTAGACGGCGGCGAGCCGCCCAATGGCCGGCCAGGTGACCCACAGCAGGCTTCCGATGAGAATGTCCTTGATGGTCTCGCCGCCGCGCGGCGTGCGGTCGGCCACGAGGAGCGCCGCGGCCGAAGCCACGACGTATACGACGCCGATGATCGCCTCCTGCGGGACCCTTCCATGTCCGGCAGTGCGGGTGAGCGCGAAGAGGGCGGCGCCCAGCGTGGTGAACCCGAGCGCGTAGACGAAGGCAATCGTAGAGTCGGGCTGGCTTCCCGCCAGAATTGCCACCGCCGAGCCGAGCGCGGCCATCTGTGCGAGCGAGAGGTCCACGAAGATGACCTCCCGCGCGATGACGTGCAGCCCGAGGTAGGAGTGGATCGCCACGATGACCAGACATGCCACGAGCGGCGGAAGAAAGAGGCCGAGATCCATCGCTATGCTCCTGCCTTGTCGGTGGCCGCGCCCTGCAACGCCCGGGTGAGACCCTCGATCCAGCTGTCCACGAGGCCGAAGTAGGTGTCCGTTCCCGGCATGCCGCCGGCGTTCTCCGACACGATGACCGCCTTGGCGCCGGTCCGCTCCGCCACCTGCTGAATCTGCCGGCGATCGAAGTAGTTCGACGCGAAGAGCACGGGGATCTTCCGCTCGCGCATGAGCGCGATGACCTCCTGCACGTGACCCGGCGTGGGCGGGATGCCCGGCTTGGCCTCGATATAGGTGACGCAGGTGACGCCGAAGCGCTGGCTGAAGTACGCCCACTCCTTGTGGTAGCAGGCGATCTCCTTGCCCCGGAGGATCCGGCCCTCGCCGAGCCACCCGCCCAGCCGCTCCACGAGCGGCCGTCCCTGGTACTGCTGCCGGCTGACGAAGTCGTAGAGCTTGTCGCTCTTGAGCAGATCGAACGCGGTGGCGGGAGTGAGGATCCGCACCAGCTCGGGTCCCATCGTGGCCTCGAGCACCCGGCGCTCGAACGCCTGCGCGCGGTCCCTGTAGTACGCCGTGTTCTTGGCATCCACCCGCTGAAGGCCGGCGAGGATGTTCCGGGCGATGATGATGCCGTTGAGGGGGTCGGTGTGGATGTGGGGGTTGCCGTCAACGTGGATGTCGCCGGCCGCCCGGCTCACCGATGGGGGAATCTCCAGCAGGCGGATCCCGCTGTACGCGGGCACGTAGCCTGGCCCGTTCTCGGCCACCTTGCGGTTGCCGGCCCGATCGAGCAGCGCGGGCACCCAGAGCTCGAGATCGAGGCCGGTGGTGATGAAGAGGTCCGCGTCGCGGAGCAGCGCGATGAAGCTCGGCTTCGGCTGCACGAAGTGGGGGTCCTCGTCGCCCTGGGCGATGGCGGTGACCGACGCGCGGTCGCCCACGATCTCGCGCGCGATGGCGGCGTAGGTCGGAAGGCTGGCCACCACGTTGAGCGGCGGCGGCGCCCCGGCCGGTCCCGAGGGGCCGGCCAGAGCCGTGGTGAGCAACAGTGTGGCTGTCAACATCGCGCGACCCTTTCGCGTGCTATGCGTTCAGTACGTCTCGTGCTTGTGAGGACCCACCGCCCAGACCGCCTGGAGGGTGAGCAGATTCCGGGTAGCGGCCAGATCGCTGTTCCGATGCTCGCCCTGGAGCCGCAGGTAGACGAACTCGCTCTGCCACCAGGTGATCGTCGGCGTGATCCGCCACTCGGTGTCGTCGGGGCCGCGCGGCGCCTCCACCCAGTCGTAACGCGCGCCAAGGATCCAGCGGCGGCTGACCCGCGCGGTGAGATCCAGGAACGTCCCGTAGCGATTGGTGGTGGCACCGAGCTCGGTTGAGTGGAGCCGGTAGCCCTCGGCACGAAAGGTGATGTCCCGCCGGGTGCCCGCTTCGGGTGGGCGCCAGGTGAAGCGAAAATCGATTCCGAGCAGGCGGCTCCGGAGATCGGCGTCGCTGTTATTGCCGCCGGTCGCGGTGAATCCGACTTGGGCGTAGCTGCTGCGTGAGAGCTGCCAGAAGTTCTGCAGTCGGCCGAGCACGGTGGGCTGCCGGCCACCGGCGTACAGCGGCTCGCTCTCGGAAAGGGTGCCCTGCAGATACACCTCGTGCGCGCCACCGGCGAGCGAGAGCGGCAGAATCGTGTAGAGCGATACACCGATGCCGGCCAGTCCCTCTTCGCCGAGGAAGCGCTGGTACACCAGTGGGTATTCGTTCTCGGGCAGGGCGTGGAGGTGCCAGCGGTTCAGGTCTCCGAGGGCCTGGCGGAACTTCCCGCCGTCGGCGCGGATGCGGCCGGGCAGGCCGCTGTAGTAGATGTAACCCTCCTCGATGCCGATCTCCTCGTCCTCGAAGGTGAGAAAGATCTTGGTCTTGGAGTACGGATCGAGCGCCGACTGGAAGGAGAGCTCGACCTCACGGAGGATGGCATTGTCGCGCTGCGGCCCTTCGTCGCGCGCGAGGAGCCGGAGGTCGCCGGTCGCGCTGATCTCGGGGTTGAGCAGGTTGGCGCTCCGCGGTCCCGCCGGCGGCTGATCGTCTGGCGGCGCGCGGGACGTATCGGCCGGAGCGGCGGGAGCACGAGGCTGCGCTGCCGCGTCGGCCGCCGCGGCGCGGAGCGAGGGCCGCGGGCTGCCCGGATTTCCGCATCACGCTCCGCGGGTCAAACGGGTCATCTTCCTGTGCATGGCGGGCGGGCCGTCGCATCTGGAGACCTTTGACTACAAGCCCCGGCTGGCCGAGATGGACGGCCAACCCATGCCCGAGTCGTTCACGAGCGGGCAACCCATCGCCCAGTTGCAGGGGAAGGAACTGAGG
>JBOHSY010000359.1:0-3161 GCA_050733355.1 Gemmatimonadales bacterium
CCTCGGCGAGAAGGAGGAGCTTGCGCCGTGGCGTTCCGACCCGAGGAAACGGGTCGCGGCCGATCACGTACTCGTGGACCGACCCCTCGAGCCAGAGCGCCGGCCAGCGACGAGCGGCGCCATCGCCGCCGCGGCGGCGCACACGTGCGCGGATCAACTTCGGGTTGCGCAGCGCGAGGTCGAACAACATGACCATCGACATGGCAAGGGTGCTCGGCATGCGCGGGCCGGCATACGCGAAGGCGAGTGCTCCGGTCGCGTCGTGCGTGAGACGACAGTGGCTCGCGAACGAGCGCAGGAGCCATGTGAGGCAGCTCGCAAGCCTGGCGCCTCCGGCGAAAGGTGGATCGAGGCCCGTGATGCAGACCTCGCCGTTCCGGGACCAGCTCTCCCAGTGCGCTCCGGGTCCAGGATGCCCGCCGGCGGCCGCGCGCAGGTCGGGCGTCACGGGTGTCTCTCGCGGGCGGGTAAGCGCCGAAGGGCAGCCTTCTGCTCGGCGTTGGCCACGCGACGAGCGGCCGTTAGCTGACGAGGCCGCTCGTAGTCGGCGAAGTCCGAGATGGCACGGTGGACCTCGCGCGCGAAGTCGTCGCCCGACGTGCCGTCGGCGAGGCACCGAAAGTAGGCCGGGAGCGCGGCGCGCCAGTCGACGCCCACCTGCCACGACCCGGCCTCGTCGGCGAAGAAGACGACGCTGTCGGGATCCTCGTCAATGCGCCGGAGCAGCGCGAAGAGCAGCTCGAAGGCCTCGCGCACCGGAGGCCGCGGCCCCTTCCCGGCGGCGCGAACGCACTTGCCGACCAGCCGTTCGAACTCGGCGATGAACGCCTCGGCGCCCTCGGACTTGTCCATGAAGTTCTTCGAGTTGACGTCGAAGCTGTCGTAGTACTCGCCGCGCAGGCTCGCCTCGTGGAACTTCCGGACCTCGTCGAGCAGGGGCGCGGCGCCTCGCCTCCCCTCGGCGAACTCGTCGAGCCGGACCATGTCGCCTACGAGCGCGGTCAGCTTCGCTCTCGGCACGATCTCGATCGCCCGCTCGGCGACCATCAGGAGATTGCCCCGGCTCATCCTCCGCAGGGCGACGCGCAACTTGTCCAGATCGACGGCGCCGCGGCTCATCGCGCGCCCTCTTTCGACGCCGGGGGGTGGAACGGGCCCTTGCCCGGCCACACGAAGTGCGTTGCGTACGCCTCCTCGAGCTTCGGGTCGCCGGTCTTGGTGAACCGCAGCCGCTGTTTCGGCCCCTTCCCCCAGCGCATGTAAGCGGTCCGAGAAGGCTTGAGGTTCAGGTCGTGTGCGTGGAACCGGAGGATCCGGAGCAGGCGCGAAAGGTGCGTGAGGTTGCAGTTGATGACCCGCTCCAGGTACGGCACCCGACCGCGGCGCCAGTCCTCAAGCTGTTCTCGGGTGAGCAGCCCCAGTCCCATCGAACCTCCCAGACGAGCCGCGCAACCGCGCGGCGCACGGTCTCGGGGAAGAGCACCTCCCAGAGCGGTGCGTAACTCGTGAGGACGGTGAGCGCCTGGGGCGAGATAGCGCCGGTCGGCTCGCGGAGCCATGCCGGCACGCGCTGCTCGATGTCCCCGGCAGCGGTAGTCGCGCGGCGGCGGGGCCACCTTGGAGGGCTTCGGACCCATCGGCGCTTCTGGAAGCGCGCGGTTCGACGAAGTCGTCATGAGCCGATCGCAGTAGACACAGCGGAGCAGCCGCCTGACCAGGAACAGGTCGCCCTCCTACTGCATACGTCGGCTGGGCGTTCGGGTTCTACGCCCGTCCACGGCCGCGCGTGCCTTCACGAACAGTTGCTCGTCGACGATCGCGTCGTGCGCATCGGCCACCGCACCCATGCGGCCGAGGTACACGCCGTTGTTGAGGACGCGGAGCACAGCCTTCGGGCTCCACGGCTGCCGGCCGTCCAGGATCCGCCGGTCGTTCTCGCCCTGGGCGTTGGTCCACGTTGCGATCGCCGACGGTGGAGCTCCGGTGGCCGCCATCTCGAACATCCGCTTCACCACGGGCGCTTCCGCAGGCTGCACAACCAGCTGGTGGCTGAGCGGATCGGACGAGTACCCGAAGGGGACGCGCCCGGCATTCCGAATGCCGCGGCTGCGCAGCGCCGCGCGCGCATCGCGCAGTCGTTCGCCGATGATCTCGCGCTCGAACTCGGCGAACGTGGCGAGCACGTTGAGCATGAGGTCGCTCATCGCGAGATCGCCCAAGTGGATGTCATCAACGACGATCGTCAGCGCTGTCCCACGCCTCTTGAACGTGCCCACGAGGTTCGCCCAGTCCGAGACGCTCCTTGTCAGCCGATGGAGCCGGTGCACAACGACACGGTCGACTCCACCTGCGGCAACGCGAGCCAGCAGGCGCGTGAGCGCGGGTCGCTCGATCGTCGCGCCGCTCTCGCCCACGTCGTCGAAACGCTCATCGAGCGCGGTCCATCCGTCCGGCGCACGGGCACGGACAAGCTTGAGGCATGCCTCACGCTGCGCGTCGCACGAAGTGAAGTCTGTGTCGTTCGGGCGGACAACCGACTGGCGCGTGTAGATGGCGCACCGGATCACGCGCCGCTCCATCCAACCAAGTTATCACGCGCCGCTACTTGCGCGCCGGCCCCCAGCGAGGCGCCCCAGGCTCGAAGCGGCATGGAAACTGCGGAGTTGCGCCGCGGGAACCAACGATCTATATTGATCGAGGCATGGCGCAGAAGCGGACGAAGACGGCCGGCAAGGGCCCGAGGGTCTTGAGCGGTGGGCGCAAGCGCGTCCTCGTGGGTCCCCTTCGTCCCGAGCGTCGAACGAGACGGTGCGACTCCCATCGACCAGCCGCGCTGGGTGGACTCGTCGCTGGAGATGTTCGGGCGGGTGTTCGGGGGCGCGACGGCCTATCCGAAGGCGAAGGGCATCTGGCGCGACGACGAGCGCGGCGGTGCGCTGGTGAAGGACGAGCCAGTGGTCGTCCACTGCTACACGACGCCCGCCGACATCCAGAACGGCCGCAACCTCGCCGAGCTCGGGAGCTTCTGCCGGAAGATGGGACGCGAGGCGCGGCAGGGAGAGATCGGCTTGGTGGTCGGCGACGAGTACTTTGCCATCCGCGAGTTCGGAGAGGAGTAGACGATGAAGACGCAGCTCGACATGGACAAGATCGCCAAGGGC
>JBOHSY010000360.1:0-1995 GCA_050733355.1 Gemmatimonadales bacterium
GTGGGCTCGGAAGGCAAGCTGGGCGGGCAGGCGAACGTGAAGGGCGTGGGCGGCGTGTGGAAGGACCTGACCGACAACGTGAACTTCATGGCCGGCAACCTCACGGGCCAGGTCCGCAATATCGCCCAGGTCACGACGGCCGTGGCCAACGGCGACCTGTCGAAGAAGATCACGGTGGAGGTGCGGGGCGAGATCCTGGAGCTCAAGAACACGATCAACACGATGGTGGACCAGCTCAACTCGTTCGCGTCGGAGGTGACCCGCGTGGCCCGCGAGGTGGGCACCGAGGGCAAGCTGGGCGGCCAGGCCCGCGTGACCGGTGTGGCCGGCGTGTGGAAGGACTTGACCGATTCGGTCAACTCGATGGCCGGCAACCTGACGGCGCAGGTCCGCAATATCGCCGAGGTCACGACCGCCGTGGCGCGGGGCGACCTGAAGAAGAAGATCACGGTGGACGTACGGGGCGAGATCCTCGAGCTCAAGAACACGATCAACACGATGGTGGACCAGCTCAACTCGTTCGCCTCGGAGGTGACCCGCGTCGCGCGCGAGGTGGGCACCGAAGGGAAGCTGGGCGGTCAGGCCCGCGTGAAGGGCGTGGGCGGCACCTGGAAGGACCTCACGGACAACGTGAACTCGATGGCCCGGAACCTGACCAGCCAGGTCAGAAACATCGCGGAGGTGACCACCGCGGTCGCCCGCGGCGAGCTGGACAAGAAGATCACGGTGGACGTCCAGGGCGAGATCCTGGAGCTCAAGAACACGATCAACACGATGGTGGACCAGCTCAACTCGTTCGCCTCGGAGGTGACCCGCGTCGCGCGCGAGGTGGGCACCGAAGGGAAGCTCGGCGGCCAGGCCAACGTGCCGGGCGTAGGCGGCACCTGGAAGGACCTGACCGACAACGTGAACTTCATGGCGGGGAACCTCACCGCCCAGGTCCGCAACATCGCCGACGTGACGACCGCGGTCGCCAACGGGGACCTGTCAAAGAAGATCACCGTGGACGTGAAGGGCGAGATCCTGGAGCTCAAGAACACCATCAACACGATGGTGGACCAGCTCAGCTCGTTTGCGTCCGAGGTGACCCGCGTGGCCCGCGAGGTGGGCACCGAGGGACGGCTGGGCGGTCAGGCGGACGTGCGCGGTGTCGGCGGCACCTGGAAGGATCTGACCGACAACGTGAACTCGATGGCCGGCAACCTGACGGGCCAGGTGCGGAACATCGCCGAAGTCACCACGGCGGTCGCGCGCGGCGAGCTCAACAAGAAGATCACCGTGGAGGTGCGGGGCGAGATCCTGGAGCTCAAGAACACGATCAACACCATGGTGGACCAGCTCAACTCGTTCGCCTCCGAGGTGACCCGCGTGGCCCGCGAGGTGGGTACCGAGGGCAAGCTGGGCGGCCAGGCGTACGTGCCGGGGGTCGCCGGTACCTGGAAGGACCTCACCGACAACGTCAACTTCATGGCGGGCAACCTGACCTCCCAGGTGCGAAACATCGCCGAGGTCACGACGGCGGTCGCCCGCGGCGAGCTGAACAAGAAGATCACCGTGGACGTCAAAGGCGAGATCCTGGAGCTCAAGAACACCATCAACACGATGGTGGACCAGCTCAGCTCGTTCGCCTCGGAGGTCACCCGCGTCGCGCGCGAGGTCGGCACCGAGGGGCGCCTCGGCGGCCAGGCCGACGTGAAGGGCGTGGGCGGCACCTGGAAGGACCTCACCGACTCGGTCAACTCGATGGCCGGCAACCTGACGGCGCAGGTCCGCAACATCGCGCAGGTCACGACGGCCGTGGCCAACGGCGACCTCTCCCGCAAGATCACGGTCGACGTGCGGGGTGAGATCCTGGAGCTCAAGGACACCATCAACACGATGGTGGACCAGCTCAACTCCTTCGCCTCCGAGGTGACGCGCGTGGCCCGTGAGGTCGGCACCGAGGGGAAGCTGGGCGGCCAGGCCTACGTGCCCGGTGTGGCCGGCACGTGGAAG
>JBOHSY010000361.1:0-9075 GCA_050733355.1 Gemmatimonadales bacterium
GCGCGGCCCCGGCCCCGGCCGAACCCGGGGTCGATGCCTCCGCCGAGACGGTCTCGTTCGACGACTTCTTCGCCGGCGTGCAGGCGCCGGCTCCCGCGCCCGCGCCGCCCACGCGCCCGTCCCGCGCCAAAGCCGACGACGATCTCGACCAGTTCCACAGCTGGCTGCAGGGCCTCAAGCGCTGAATGCGCATAGCCGTGCTGAACGGCCCCAACCTGAATCTGCTGGGGACGCGCGAGCCCGAGATCTATGGGCGCGCGACGCTCGCGGAGATCGAGCAGCTGGTGCGGACCGAGGCGGCTCGGCTCGGCGTCGAGATCGAGTGGACCCAGAGCAATCACGAGGGTGAGCTGGTGGACGCGGTCCAGGGGCTCGGGGGCCGGGTAGACGGCGCCCTGATCAACGCGGCGGCGCTCACCCATTCGAGCCTCTCGCTCCGCGACGCGTGGCTGGCGGTACGGGTGCCGTTCGTGGAGCTGCACGTGTCGAACATCTTCGCGCGCGAGCCGGAGCGGCGGCATTCCGTGCTCGCCGACCTCGCGGTCGGGATGGTCACCGGCTTCGGCGCGCAGAGCTACGTCCTCGCCTTGCACGCGCTCGTGGGCCGATTGCGTGCAGCCTGACTTCCGCCGCGAGCGGCAGGACGCGCTCCGGTCGGCGCTGGTCCGCGAGGGGCTCGACGCTCTCCTCGTCACCCACCTCGCGAACATCCGGTACCTGACGGGCTTCACCGGCTCGGCGGGTCTCCTGCTCGTCCGCCCCGCGGATACCGTGCTGGTGACCGATTTCCGTTACGCCACCCAGGCTCCGCGGGAGGCTGGCGCAGCGGCCTCGGTGGAGATCGACCAGAGCAGCGTCTGGCAGCGCCTCGCGAAGCTGATCGCCGACGCGCCGGCCGCGACGCTCGGCATCGAGGCGCACGCCATTACCGTGCGGGACGCGGAACGGGTTCGGGAGGCCACGAAGGGACGCCTGCTGTCGACGACCGATCTCGTCGAGCGGCTGCGCGCGCGCAAGGATCCGGGCGAGGTCGACGCGATCCGCGCGGCGGCGACGCTGGCCCAGGAGGCGCTCGCCGAGGTGCTTCCCGGGGTCCGCCCGGGGCAGACGGAGCTGGAGATCGGAGCGGCGCTCGAGGGCGCGCTCCGACGCCGCGGGAGCGAATGGCACCCGTTTCCCACGATCGTGGCGTCCGGTCCGCGGGCGGCGCTCCCCCACGCGCGCAGCAGCCCCCGTACCGTGCAGCGCGCGGAGTGGCTGCTGCTGGACTTCGGCGCCCAGGTGGACGGCTACTGCGCCGATCTCACCCGCACCGTCGTGGTGGGGGGCCGCGCGGACGAGCGGCAGCGCGCCGTGTACGAGCTGGTACGGGCGGCCCAGGGCCGGGCGCTGGCCAACGTCCGACCCGACCTGACCGGGCGCGAGGCCGACGCCCTCGCCCGCGACGTGATCGGCGCCCACGGCTTCGCCGACGCGTTCGGCCACTCGCTCGGACATGGTCTCGGTCTCGAGGTGCACGAAGCGCCCCGGCTCGCTCCGACGGCGGACGCCCCCCTGCCGGCCCATGCGGTGGTCACGGTCGAGCCGGGGATCTATCTTCCAGGGTGGGGCGGGGTGCGTCTGGAAGACGATGTCTACCTTGGCCCCAACGGGCCGGAATGTCTCTCCGACAACCGGACCGAGCTGCTGGAGCTGACATGAGCGAGTCGGCTCGGCCGCTCCCTAACCGACCTCCTATGACCCCTCAGGAAATGCAGGAGCTCGCGGAGCTGCTTCAAACGGTTCCGGGGATCAAATCGATCGACCTGAAGGACGTCCGGCGCCTGGCCCAGCTCCTGCGGGAGTCACCGGAAATCGGGTCGATCGAGATCAAGGGCTGGTTCGGCACCGGAGTGGTCATCACGCGCACGCCCCAGGCATCGGCCGGCGTGCCGTTGCAGATCGCCTCGCCGGTGGTCTACCCGTCGGCGCCATCGCTCTCCGCTGCGGCGACCGGGTCGCCGGCGCCTGCGGCGCTCGCGAGTCATGCCGCTGCGCCCGCCTCGGGCCTCAAGGAGATCCGATCGCCGATGGTGGGCACCTTCTACCGCGCGCCCGAGCCCGGCGCCGAGCCGTACGCCACAACGGGCACCCGGATCACGCCGGGGCAGACGGTGTGCATCATCGAAGCGATGAAAATCATGAACGAAATCGAGGCGGAGATCGCCGGCGTGGTCCGCGAAGTGTGCGTCGAGGACGCCCAGCCGGTGGAATTCGGTCAGGTGCTCTACAGGGTGGATCCGAATGGCTGAGCCAACCGGGGCGGGGGGGCTGCCGCCGTTCAACTTCAAGCAGGCGATCGCGCAGATGATCCAGCGGAACGGCTCCGACTTGCTGCTCAAGGTCGGCCGCCCGCCGACGGTGCGCGTGAACGGCGAGCTGGCGACGCTCGAGATGTCGCCGCTCAAGCCCGAAGACCTCAAGCTGCTCGCGGAGCAGGTCATGACGCCGCGGCAGGTGAAGGAGTTCGCCGAAAAGAAGGAGGCGGACTTCGCGATCGGCGTGCCCGGCGTGGGCCGGTTCCGCACCAACATCTACCAGCAGCGCGGCACCCTCGCCTTCGCATTCCGCGCGATCCCGTACGAGGTGAAAACGGTCAGCGAGCTGCACCTCCCGCAGGTGCTCGAGGAGATCTCGATGAGGCCGCGGGGGCTCGTGCTCGTCACCGGGATCACCGGGTCCGGCAAGTCCACCGCGCTCGCCTCGATGATCAATCACGTGAACCAGCACCGCCGGGTGAACGTGATCACGATCGAAGACCCGATCGAGTTTCTGCACCGGGACGTGCACGCCAACATCTCGCAACGCGAGGTGGGCAGCGACACGCTCTCGTTCGGCTCCGCGCTGCGCCATGTGCTGCGGCAGGATCCCGACGTGATCCTGATCGGCGAGGTCCGCGACGCGGAGACGCTGGATACGGCGCTCAAGGCGGCCGATACCGGCCACCTGGTTTTCTCCACGCTGCACACGACCGACGCGACCCAGACCATCAACCGGGTCATCTCGTTCTATCCGCCGTACCAGCACCAGGAGATCCGGTCGCTGCTCTCGACCGCGCTCGCGGCGGTGGTCTGCCTGCGGCTGGTGCCGCGCAAGGACGGCCGGGGACGGGTGCCTGCGGCCGAGGTCCTGATCAACACCGCTGCGGTGGCGGAGAACATCCGCGACATCGAGAAGGCGCTGAACATCCCCGACCTGATCGCGGAGGGGACGGTGTCGTACGGCATGCAGTCGTTCGACCAGTCGCTCATGCGGTGGTACAAGGAGGGGATGGTCGCGTACGAGAGCGCGCTCTTCTTCTCGACCAACCCGAGCGAGTTCGCCCTGCGGGCCTCCGGGGTGGACTCCGCTTCCGACCGGACGTTCAGCGAGGTCACCGGGGAGCAGGATCTCTCGCGGTCGCTGGACCTGACCCCCTAGATGGTCAGGAAGGTGCTCGTCGCGAACCGCGGGGAGATCGCCCTGCGGGTCATCCGCGCCTGCCGGGAACTCGGGCTCGAGACCGTCGCGGTGTACAGCGAGGCCGATCGCGAGTCGCTCCACGTGCGGTTCGCGGACGACGACGTCTGCATCGGGCCCCCGCCGGGGCGGGCGTCCTACCTGAAGATCCCGGCGCTGATCGCCGCCGCGGAGATCACCGGCGCCGACGCGATCCATCCCGGCTACGGCTTTCTCGCCGAGAACGCCGAGTTCGCCGACACCTGCCGCGCCTCCAACATCACGTTCATCGGTCCCACCGGCGAGCAGATCCGCCAGATGGGCGACAAGGCGACGGCCCGCCGCCTCGCGGGCGAAGCCGGCGTGCCCACGGTCCCGGGGTCGCCCGGCACCATCGACGATCCCGACGAAGCGCTCGGGTTCGCCGAGGGCATCGGCTTCCCCGTGATCATCAAGGCCACGGCCGGGGGCGGCGGGAAGGGGATGCGGATCGCGCACGACGCCGAGCAGTTCACCCAGCTCTTCGGGCTCGCGCAGAACGAGGCGCTCGCCGCGTTCGGCAATGGCGCCGTCTACGTCGAGAAGTACCTCGAGCACCCGCGCCACGTCGAAATCCAGGTGCTGGGCGACAGCCACGGCAGGGTCGTCCACCTGGGGGAGCGGGACTGCTCGGTCCAGCGGCGGCACCAGAAGCTCATCGAGGAGAGCCCGAGTCCGGCCCTCACGCCCGAGGGCCGGCGCGGCATGGGCGAGGCCGCGGAGGCGCTCGCCACGCGGATCGCCTATCAGGGTGCCGGTACCGTTGAGTTCCTCCTCGACCAGGACCGGACCTTCTACTTCATGGAGATGAACACCCGGATCCAGGTGGAGCACCCGGTGACCGAGATGGTCACCAGCTTCGACCTGGTCAAGGAGCAGATCCGGGTGGCGTCGGGCGAGCCGATCTCGTACAAGGGCGACGGCACCCGGCTCCGCGGCCACGCGATCGAGTGCCGTATCAACGCAGAGGACCCGTACCGCGGCTTTCAACCATCGCCGGGGCTCATCACCGCCTACCATCCGCCCGGAGGTCCCGGCGTGCGGGTAGACACCCACGTGTACGCGGGCTATACGGTGCCGCCGTATTACGACTCGCTGCTCGCCAAGGTCATCGTGCACGGCAACGACCGCGCGGAAGCGCTCGCCCGCATGGGCCAGGCGCTCGACAGCTTCATTCTCGAGGGCGTCACCACGACGATTGCGTTCCTCGCGCGCGTGATCCGCCACCCGGACTTCGTCGCGGGCCACGTGGACACCCGCTTCCTCGAGCGGGAATCGCACCTGCTCCAGCCGCCGGCATGAGGCTCGACGTGGCGTTCTCGCCTCTGGGTCTGAGCCCCGCCGACGTGCAGGGCCGCGCGGTGTTCGTGATCGACATCCTGCGCGGCACCACGACCATGTGCGCCGCGCTCCACCACGGGGCGAAGGCGCTGATCCCCGTGGCCTCGACCGAGGAGGCGCTGCGGCTCGCGCAGACCATCGGGAGCGCCGACGTGCTGCTGGCCGGGGAGAAGAACTGCATGCGGATTCCCGGCTTCGCGCTCGGCAACAGCCCGCTCGAGATGACTGAACCGACGGTGAAGGGCAAGACGATCGTCGTCGCCACCACCAACGGTACCAAGGCGCTACTCGCCACCCAGGGTGCGGCCGCGGTGTACGCCGCCGGCGCCGCGAATCTCACCGCCGCGGGCGAGCGGGCACGGGAGTCGCTCGAGCGCAAGCGTGACGTGCTGATCCTGTGCGCGGGGCGCGAGTCGTCGTTCGCGCTCGACGATGCCTACTGCGCGGGCCGCCTCGCGGTCGCGGCGCTTGGCAGCCCCAAGCCGCGCAAGGGACTCAACGACGCCGCGCTCGCGAGCCTCGACCTCGTGCGCCGCTACGGCGACAACTGGACCCGCCCGCTCCGGTACAGCCGCGCCGGCCGCGAGCTCATCCGGCTCGGCTTCCTGCACGACGTCGCCGACGCCGGCCGCCTCGATGCCTACCCGGTGCTCCCGCACTTCTCCGAACGCCGGGTCACGATCGCTCCTCAGCTTCAGCCGTCATGAATCCGGAATCCCGCCGGCGGTTCGGCGCGCTGGCGGCGCTGATCGCCGGGTTGTTCGTCACCCTCGCCCTGGTGCTGCACGCGCAGACGGGGCAGCTCGGGACCGTCCTGGGCGATGCGCTCTGGCGCGCGCTGGGCGTCGGTGCGGCCGGCATTCCGCTGCTCGGCCTCGCCATCGCGCTGGCGGGTTTCGACCGCCTGCCCCGGCTCGACATGAAGCGCGCGGCCCTCCTCATGGGCGGACTGACCCTGCTGGTGCCGTTCGTGCTCGGCGTCATCCTCGCACCGCCGGCCAGCGCCTTCGATCCGCCGCTCGCCGAGATGAGCTGGCCGGCGCGGGCCGTGGGCCTGCTGCCCGCCCTCCTCAGCCGCGGCGTGGTGCAGGCGGTCGGCACCGCAGGCGGCCTGCTGCTCGGCTTCCTCGTGCTCAGCGGCCTCACGCTCGCGACGTTCGCCTGGCATCCGTTGCAGCCACTCGAGAAGAGCCGAGGAGCGGAAGAGCAGAAGAGCAGCGACTCGGGGGCGGCGTCTTCCCGCGCGAAGCCGCGCAAGGATGCGCGCGCCGACGAGGAGCCGCCGCTCGTCGGCGGCCGCGCCTCGAAGCCCAGGCAGGGCCGGAAGTCCGGGGACAGGCGCGCACTCGCCGGCGCCGCTCCGGAGGAGCAAGGCCGCGTCTGGGAAGTCGAGCTGCTCGAGCCGCCGCCCACCCGCGCCATCGACGCCGGCGAAGCCGAGCTGAGCGCGCTGCAGACCCGGCTCGAGGCCACCCTGGCCGAGTTCAAGGTCGAGGGGGACGTGGCGGGGCGGACGACGGGGCCCGTGGTGACGCAGTACGGCGTGCGGCTCCGGCCGGGCGTAAAGATGAATCGCCTCGTCACGCTCGCCGACGACCTCGCGCTCAAGATGGCCGCGCGCTCGATCCGGGTCGCGCGGATCCCCGGCAAGGACATGGTGGGCGTCGAGGTGCCCAACCCGAAATCGCGCGTCGTCATGCTGCGCGAGCTGCTGGAGGACGAGCAGTGGACCGCCGAGGACCGGCTGCTGCCGGTGGCGCTCGGACTCGACCTCGAGGGGCGGCCGGTGATCGCCGACCTCGCGCGGATGCCGCACCTCCTGATCGCCGGCGCCACCGGCACCGGCAAGTCGGTCGGCATCAACGCGATCATCACCTCGCTGATCCACCATTACCAGCACCGGGAAGAGCTGCGGCTCCTGATGATCGACCCGAAGATGGTCGAGCTATCGATGTACAAGGACCTGCCGCATCTTCGCCACCCGGTGGTGACCAACAACAAGGAGGCCGCGCGGGTCCTCAAGTGGGCGGTGGCGGAGATGGAGCGGCGCTACGCGCTGCTCGAGGCGAACGGCGCGCGCAACGCTACCGACTTCAATCGCAAGGTCGCCGAGGGTGGGTCGCTCCGGCATCCAGGGGTCCGGAAGGTGACGCTCACCGACATCGCCGCCGAGGCACCCCACACCACCCCGCCGCCGCCCTCCGCCGACGAGACGTACACGCAGGGAAAGCTGCCGCTCATCGTGATCGTGGTCGACGAGCTGGCCGACCTCATGATGACAGTGCAGCCTGAGGTGGAGGCGCCGCTCGCGCGGTTGGCCCAGAAGGCCCGCGCGGTCGGGCTCCATCTGATCGTCGCGACCCAGCGTCCCTCGGTCAACGTGATCACCGGACTCATCAAGGCGAACTTCCCCTGCCGGATCGCGTACCGCGTCGCCCAGAAGGTGGACAGCCGCACGATCCTCGACCAGAACGGCGCCGAGGCGCTGCTGGGGAAGGGCGACATGCTGTTTCTGGAGCCGGGCAAGAGCGAGCCGATTCGGCTCCAGGGCGCCTACATCGGGACCGAGGAGAGCGAGCGCATCATGGAACGGTACCGCGCCTGGCGGGAGGCGCGGGAGCAGCGCGGCGTGGCCGACCAGGTCGAGACCAACATCCTCGACGAGGTGCCCGACGCCGAGGGCGACGGCGGCGCGGACGGCGAGCCGGCCGATCCGTCGCAGCGCGATCCGCTCTTCAAGGAGGCGGCGATCGCGTGCGTGCAGCACATGGGCGGCTCGACCTCGCTGCTGCAGCGCAAGCTCGGCATCGGCTACGGCCGCGCGGCCCGCATCATGGATCAGCTCGAGGAGGCGGGGATCCTCGGACCCTCGCAGGGCAGCAGGCCGCGGGACGTGCGAGTCGGGATCGATCAGATCGACGAGTACTGTCGGTGAGCCCGCGGGCGTTTCCGACCACGCATGGCTCGATGGTCGAGGCCATGACCAGCCCCGACCCCGACGCACGCCAGGCCGCCTTCGCCGCTTTGGCTGCGGTGTACTGGCGGCCGGTCTACTTCCACCTGCGGCTGCGGTGGGCGCGCGAGCCGGCTGACGCCGAGGACCTCACTCAGGAGTTTTCGTCGCCGCGCTCCGGGGCGACTTCTTCGCCGGCTACGACCCGAGCCGCGCGCGCTTCCGCACGTTTCTTCGGCTCTGCTGTGACCGGTTCGCGCTCGGACCGTGCGGGACCAGCACCGACTCAAGCGGGGCGGCGGCGCCACCCACCTGCCGCTCGACTTCGCCGGGGCCGAGCACGAGCTGGCCCGCGGCGGCCAGGGTCACGATGGGGACGCGGAGGCGCGCTTCAACGCCGAGGCGGTACGCAGCCTCCTCGACCTGGCCGTTGAGGCGCTGCGCGAGCAATGCCGTCTCGGCGGCCACGAGATCCGCTTCGCCGTCTTCGAGCGCTACGACCTGGCGCCCCTCACCGGCGGCGCCCGGCCGACCTACCGTGAAATCGGCGCGGCGCTCGATCTGCCGGTGACCCAGGTGACCAACCACCTCACGTGGGCCCGCCGCGCGGTCCGGCGCCTCGCGCTCGACCGGCTTCGCGCCCTTTGCGGAAACGAGGCCGAGTATCGCGAGAAGGCTCGCGCCCTCTTCGGAATCGCGGCCGCGTGACCCAGCTGCCCCACGAGACGGTCACGCACCTGCGGCAGGTGCTCGCGCGACCGGACCCGCCCGGAGACCACTACGAGATCCACGAGCTGATCGGTGAAGGGGGGATGGGGGCGGTCTACCGCGCCACGGATCGCACGCTCGGACGGGACGTGGCGATCAAGGTGCTCCGTCCCGAGCTCGCCGACGACGATTCCGCTGAGCGGCTCCGGCGCGAGGCCGGCATCCTGGCGCGGCTGGAGCACCCCGGGGTGGTCCCGGTCCATGAGGTCGGACGGCTCGCCGACGGCCGGCTGTTCTACGTGATGCGACTGGTGCGGGGCTCCCGGCTGGACGAGTTCGCGCGGGACGCCGCGCTGGCGACACGGCTCCGCATCTTCCTGCGCATCTGCGAGACGATGAGCTTCGCCCACGCGCAAGGCGTGATCCACCGCGACCTCAAGCCGTCGAACGTCATGGTCGGCGCGTTCGGAGAGGTGCTCGTGCTCGACTGGGGGATCGATCGCCTCGAGCAGCGGGCGGAAGCGGGCGGGAGCGGGACGCGCCGGCCGTCCCACCAG
>JBOHSY010000362.1:0-9624 GCA_050733355.1 Gemmatimonadales bacterium
TCGCCGCGCTCGCCGTCATGCTTCCGGCACACGCGAGCGCGCTCCACGCGCAGGTTGCGGACAGGAAGGGCCTGACCCTCGACGGCGCGCGACGCGTCATCGCGGCGGCGATCGGTGAAGCGAAGAAGCGAAATACCACCGGGGTGATCGCCGTGGTGGATGAAGGCGGCAACACCATCGCGCTCGAGCGGCTCGACAACACGTTCGCTGCCGGTGCGAACATCTCGATCGGGAAGGCCCGCACGGCGGTCCTGTTCAAGCGCCCGACCAGGGTCTTCGAGGACATCATCCGGAACGGGCGCACACCCATGGTGGCGCTCGATGATTTCACCCCGCTCCAGGGGGGCATCCCGATCGTCGTGGACGGTCAGGTCGTCGGCGGGGTCGGCGTGAGCGGCGCCGCGAGCGCCCAGGAAGACGAGGAGCTGGCAATCGCGGGGGCGGCGGCTGCGAGTGCTAGTGGTAGTGCTAGTGCTGGTGCTAGCGCAGGTCGTGAGGCGGTCCGGTTCTTCTCGGGGCAGGAGGTAGCCTCGGCGTTCGCCAGGGGCGCGGTCCTGCTCGACGGCACCGGCCGCAACTACATGGTGCACGCGAGCCGCCGCGAAAAGGCGGGCCAGGCCGAGGTGCACGAGCTCGATACGGACGTCATCTATGTGTTGAGCGGGTCGGCGACGTTCGTGACGGGCGGGACCGTGGTGGACGGCAAGACGGCCGAGCCCCGTGAGATCCGCGGCGCCTCGATCGACGGTGGCGAGACCCGGGTGATCGCCAGGGGCGACGTGGTCACGGTGCCGAACGGCACGCCGCACTGGTTCAAGGAGGTCAAGGGGCCGCTCACATACTACGTGGTGAAGGTACGGGCCGACGATGGAGGGACCACATGGGCCGCCCGCTGATCATCCTGGTCGTGGCCGTTGCGGCGTCGGGCGCGTTGCCCGGCGCCGTCGGCGCGCAGCTGACGACCGACGCGCCAGCCCTCGGCCGCCCCGCCGCGATTGTGGACCTCCGCACCGACGACGGCATCGCCCTCGTGAACGGCGAATGGCGATTCTCGCCCGCGCAGGTGGTGCCGGCCCAGAACCGTGATCCGGGTCCGGATCTCCGGCCGACCGGTGCGCCCAACCGGACCCTGGACATCTCGCCGCACGCCGGCGACGCGGCCTTCGACGACTCGGGCTGGGAGGTCGTTCGCGGCCCGGAGCTGGAGCGCCGGCGCACCAACGGCAAGCTGAGCTTCGCGTGGTACCGCCTGCGGTTCACCGTGCCCGCGCGGGTCGGCGGGCTCGACCCTACCGGCGCCACGATCGTCTTCGAGAGCGTCGTGGACGACTACGCCGAGGTCTGGGTGGAGGGGAAGCTGCCGGTGGCGCTCGGGCAGACCGGTGGTCAGCTCATCAAGGGGTTCAACGCGCCGAATCGCGTCGTCCTGACCCGCGACGCCCGCCCCGGCCAGCGGATCACCATCGCGATGTTCACCGCCAACGGTCCGCTCTCGAGCCCGCCCCAGAACTTCATCTGGGTCCGCTCGGCCACGCTCGACTTCTACCGGCCAGGCGATGCCGGCCGGACCCGCGCCGTCACGGCGCAGGTAGTCCGCAGCGACCCGGGCCTCGATCGCATCGTTCCGAAGGAGCCGCTGGTGGAGAAGGTGGCCGACGGCTTCCTGTTCACCGAGGGCCCGGTCTGGCATCCCGACGGCTATCTCCTCTTCAGCGACCCGAACGCGAACACGATCTACCGCTGGAGCGCCGAGGGACAGGTCTCGGTCTTCCGGACCAAGAGCGGCTACACCGGCGTGGACGTGGGTGAGTACGGGCAGCCGGGCTCGAACGGCCTGACGCTCGACGCCGAGGGGCGGCTCACGGTGAACGAGCACGGCAACCGCCGGGTCGTGCGGTTCGAGCGCACCGGCCGGCTCGATGTGCTCGCGGATCGCTTCGAGGGCAAGCGGCTGAACAGCCCGAACGATCTGGTCTATCGCTCCGACGGCACGCTCTTCTTCACCGACCCGCCGTTCGGACTGCCGAAGTTCGGCGACGATCCGCGGAAGGAGCTGGCGTTCAGCGGCGTCTACTGCCTCCGCGACGGCGCGCTCAGGCTCGTCACCCGTGACCTCCAGGGCCCGAACGGCATCGCCTTCTCGCCGGACGAACGCTTCCTGTACGTGGGGAACTGGGACCTCGAGCGGATCGTGGTGATGCGCTACGACGTGGACCCCGACTGTACCGCGACCAACGGGCGCGTGTTCGCCGACTTCACCCGCGACGGCGGCGAGGATGCCATCGACGGGGTCAAGACCGACCAGGAAGGCAATGTCTACATCTCCGGACCCAAGGGGGTGGGGATCTTCTCGCCCGCGGGCAAGGAGCTTGGCACGCTCGTGCTGCCGGAGCATCCGCACAACTTCGCGTGGGGCGAGGCCGACGGACGCACGCTCTACCTGACGGCCCGGAACGGCCTCTATCGTGTCCGGCTGAACATTGCCGGCGTGCGGCCGCCGCGCGCGCCGCGCGCGCTCACCCGGGGGACGTGAGCATGCGACGCGTCATCCTGGGCGCCGCGTGGCTGGCGGCCGCGGCGCCGCTCGCGGCGCAGCACGGCGTGCCGGCTCCGGATCCGGCAAGCATCACGATCGTGGCACTCGACCCGCGGTTCGAGCGAATCGTGCCGAAGGGCACGACCATCGAGCGGATCGCGAGCGGCTTCACGTGGGTGGAGGGCCCGGCCTGGGATCGCCGCGCCAGACGGCTCCTGTTCACCGACATCCCCAACAATGTCGTGTACGCCTGGAGCGAGCGGGAGGGCGTGCGCGTCTTCCTGCAGCCGAGCGGATACTCGGGCGCGGAGCCGTTCGCCGGCCCCGAGCCGGGGGCCAACGGGCTCGCGTTCGATCCGATGGGGCGGCTGCTCCTTTGCCAGCACGGCGACCGCCGCATCGCCCGGCTCGAACTCGACGGCCGCCTGGTGCCGGTGGCCGACCGGTACAACGGCAAGCGGTTGAACAGCCCGAACGACCTGTTCGTCGCCCCGGGCGGCGATCTCTACTTCACCGACCCGCCGTTCGGCCTGCCGCGCCAGTTCGACGACCCCGGCCAGGAACTCGGCTTCACCGGCGTCTACCGGCTTAGCCGCGACGGCCGGCTGTCGCTGCTGTCCCGCGAGCTCACGGCGCCCAACGGCATCGCGCTCTCGCCGTCGGGCCGCACGCTGTACGTGTCGAACGCCGACCTGAGGAACCCCGTGTGGATGTCGTTCGACGTGGCCCGCGACGGCAGTGTCGGACGCGGCCGCGTGTTCCACGACGCGCGGGCGCATGTGGCCGAGGCGGCCGGCGTGCCCGACGGCATGGACATCGACCGTGACGGGAATCTGTTCGCCGCCGGACCGGGCGCGGTGTTCGTCTTCGCGCCCGACGGCACGCTGCTGGGCCGGGTGAACTTCGGCATCGCGGTGTCCAACACGGCGTGGGGCGACGACGGCTCCACGCTCTACATCACCGCCAGCACCGGGGTCTATCGCATGAAGCTGCGGACCCGCGGACTGGGATTCCGGAGCTAGAAGAACCATGCGCAGACTCGCGTATTGCATCATCGCGCCGCTGGTCCTCGCGGGCTGCGGCGAGAGCCCCACGACCGGCCCGGCCTTCACCCGGAAGGGTGCCGTCGCCCCGATCGGTGCGGGTCAGAGCCCCATCGATATCCGGGCCGACGACGCGACATCGGTTTCGCGGCAGGAGGTCTCCGCCCTCAAATTCCGCTACGACCGCCGGGCCGATCTCGTCGTGGTCAATACCGGCTCGCCCGATGAGTTCGCGACGGTTCGCGCGGACGTCGCCCCCGGCGACGCCGAGCTTCGGACCGGCGACCGTGTCTTCCACCTGCTGCAGTTCCACTGGCACACCCCGGCCGAGCACGAGATCGAGGGGGAGCGCGGACCGCTCGAAATGCACCTGGTGCACCGTGCCGCTGACGGCGGCCTGATGGTGGTGGGCGTGTTGGTTCGGGAAGGCGCGGCGCACGCCGAGCTCGCGCGGATCTTCGACGACTTGCCCGAGCCCCCCGGCGCGCAGGAGGAGATCGAACGGTTCAACCTGGCACGCCTGCTGCCGCACGATCGGGAGTCGTTCCGCTACCACGGATCGTTGACGACGCCGCCGTTTACGGAAGGCGTGAGCTGGGTTGTGCTGGCGCAGCCGATCGAGATGTCCGCCGCCCAGATCGAGGCGTTCCGCGAGCTGTTCGAGGAGGGCAACTCGCGGGAGGTCCAGCCGCTCAACGGGCGAACCATCATCAGCGACGCGGAGCTCGCGGCACTGGCGAGCGAGTAACGGTTGGCGGGGGCCATGGACGGACAGGACGACGGGCGTATCTTTTGGGCGCTCCGTTGTCCTGTCCTCCGTGTTCCGGAAGGGTATCCCGCATGACCAAGCTGCGCGTGAACGGCGTCGAGCGCTCCTTCGAGGGCGATCCCGCGATGCCGCTCCTCTGGTATCTCCGCGATGAGCTCGGCCTGACCGGCACGAAGTTCGGCTGCGGCATCGCGGCCTGCGGCGCGTGTACGGTGCACGTCAACGGCGAGGCCCAGCGCGCCTGCGTGCTTCCGGTGTCGACGCTGGCGGGGAAGAGCATCGTCACCATCGAAGGCCTGAGCGGGGACGGCGACCACTTCGTCCAGCGCGCCTGGCGCGACCAGAACGTGCCGCAGTGCGGCTACTGCCAGAGCGGCCAGATCATGCAAGCGGCCGCGTTCCTCGCGAAGACGCCGAACCCCACCGACGAACAGATCGACCAGGCCATGGCCGGCAACATCTGCCGCTGCGGCACCTACGTGCGCATCCGGGCGGCGATCCACGCCGCCGCGAAGGGAAGCTGACCATGGCTCCCCGATCAGGACTGGATCGCCGCGAGTTCCTCACCGCGGCCGGCGCCGGCGGGCTGGTGCTCGCGGTCGGCGTGAGCGGCTGCTCCCGGGTGGACGACGAGCTGCGGGGCGCGGCGGCCAAGCCGACGCTGACGATCACGCCCGTCGCGCACGTGCGCCTGGATGACACCGGCACGGTCACCGTGGTGTGTCACCGCTCGGAAATGGGACAGGGCATCCGGACGACGATGGCGATGGTCATTGCCGACGAGCTCGAGGCCGACTGGGACCGCGTCGTGGTGGAGCAGGCGCCGGGCGACGAGAAGACCTACGGCTCGCAGAACACCGATGGCTCCACCAGCATCCGCGACTTCCTGCCGCAGTACCGCGAGACCGGGGCCACCGTGCGCCTGCTGCTCGAGGCCGCGGCGGCCCAGCAGTGGAGCGTGCCGATCGGCGAGGTCGAGGCACGGCTGCACGAGGTCGTGCACCGCCCCAGCGGCCGGAAGGTGGGCTACGGCAAGCTCGTGGCGATCGCGAGGGACCTGCCGCTGCCGCCGAAGGACCAGCTCAGGCTCAAGGAGCCGTCGAAGTTCCGGTACGTCGGGAAAGAGATCCCGATCGTCGACCTCGCCGCGATGACGACGGGAAGTGCGGTGTACGGCCAGGACCTGCGCCGCGACGGGATGAAGATCGCCGTGATCGCGCGCCCGCCGGTGTGGGGCGCGAAGATCGCGTCGCTCGACACGTCCGAGGCTGAGCAGGTTCCGGGCGTCGAGCGCATCGTGCGGCTGCCCGAGGCGACGCCGCCCTCGGGCTTCCAGCCGCTCGGCGGCGTGGCGGTGATCGCGACGAACACCTGGGCGGCGATCCAGGGGCGTCAGGCGCTCAAGATCGAGTGGGACGCGGGGGCCCACGGCCGGTACGAGTCAGCCGCGTATCGCAGCCAGCTCGAGCGGACGGCGCGCAAGCCGGGCAAGGTTGTGCGCGCGAAGGGCAACGTGCGCGCGGCGCTCGGCGGGTCGGCGAAGCGGATCGAGGCCGATTACTACCTCGCCCACCTGGCGCACGCGCAGATGGAGCCGCCGGCGGCGCTCGCCGTCTTGGAGAACGGCCGGCTCCAGGCCTGGGCCTGCACCCAGCACCCCCAGGCGGCCCGCGACACCATCGCGGAGGTTCTGAGAATCCCGGTCGAGCAGGTCGCGGTGTACGTGACGCTGCTCGGCGGCGGCTTCGGCCGGAAGTCGAAGCCCGACTTCATCGTCGAGGCCGCGCTGCTGGCCCGCGAGGTCGGCGCGCCGGTGAAGGTCGTGTGGACCCGTGAGGACGACATCCAGCACGGGTATTACCACGCGGCGGCGGCGGAGCACCTCGAGGCGGGGCTCGACCGGGGCGGCAAAGTCACCGGCTGGCTGCACCGGAGCGTCCTGCCCTCGATCGGTGCGACCTTTGCGCCCGACGTGCTCGCGCAGGGCGACTTCGAGGCCGGCATGGGTCTCACGGATTTCCCCTACGCTACCGCGGCGTACCGGGCCGAGGTGGGCCCGGCGCCCGCACACACCCGCATCGGATGGTACCGGTCCGTCATCAACATTCCGCACGCGTTCGCCATCGGCTCGTTCGTCGACGAGCTCGCCCACGCGGCCGGGCGGGATCCGAAGGAGTTTCTGCTCGAGCTGCTCGGGGCCGACCGGACGGTCGATCCGGCCGCGGAAGGGATCACGGGCAAGCCATGGAACTACGGCTGGACGTTCGCGGAGCACCCGATCGACATCGCGCGCTACCGGGGGGTGGTGGAGCTGGCCGCGGAGAAGGCCGGATGGGGCCGTCCGCTGCCGGCGGGCCGCGGGCGCGGCATCTCGGTGCACCGGAGCTTCCTGAGCTACGTGGCCGCGGTGGTGCAGGTCGAGCTGAAGCCGGACGGCGCGCTCACCATTCCCGAGGTGGACGTCGCGCTGGATGCCGGCTTCGTCGCCCATCCCGAGCGCGCGCGCGCCCAGATGGAAGGCGCGACCGTGATGGGGCTGGGCAACGCGTTGTACGGCGAGATCAGCTTCAGGGACGGCCGGGTGGTGCAGGCGAACTACAACGACTACCGGGTCATGCGGCTCGACGCCGCGCCCCGCGTCGTCCGCGTCCACCTCGTGGCGAGCGACAAGCCGCCCGGCGGCATCGGGGAGCCCGGCGTGCCGCCGATGGCCCCCGCGCTCGCGAACGCCATCTTCGCGGCCACGGGACGGCGGATCCGGAGCCTCCCGGTTGGAGGCCAGCTCGCCCCCGCGGCGGCCTGACGGCCGTCGCACGGGCAGGGCTCAGTCGGCCACCCGCTTCCAGAGCGTGATGTCGGTGCTCCACCCCTGCTGCCTGCGCTTCTCGAACGAGGCGCGCAGGTGTGGCATCGCCTTGTGCGTTTCCAGCGCCGCTTCGTCGCGCCAGACCTCGAGGCGCATGAACTCGTTCGGCTTCACGGTGGACTGATACAGGTCGTACCGGAGATTGCCCGCTTCCGCCCGCGTCGGCCCTGTGAGGATGAGCAGCTCCCGCTGAAGCTCGGCCTCCCTGCCTTCCACGCCGCGAATGAACGTTACCGCGGTGAGCAGGTCCTCGGCGCCTCCGGCCGACGCCCCGAGCGAGGAGTTTCGCGCCGGCGGGGTCTTGAGCTCCACCATGATGCCGTGCGCATCGGTCTCGCCCACGTTCACCGGCGAATGCGTCACCGCCTCGCTGTACAGCACCTCGCCCGCCTTCACCTGCCGCATCCGGGTCGTGCCGTCCCCCAGCGTGAACTTCACCGTGAACGGCTCCAGCACGTACAGCACGTGCGCCGGGTGCGAGTGCAGGCGCTCGGTGTCGCCCTTGCGGAGCTTGAAATCCATGACCCGGACCCGGTCGTTCTCGACCAGGACCTTGTAATTCTCGGGATACAGCGGCACCGGGTCCTGGCATAGCGCGGCGGCCGGCAGGATCAGGAGCGCGAGGGCACCGAGTGCCATCGTCGTTCGGAAGGGCATCGTCACGGTCCGTGTGAGAGTCGCTCTGTCAATGCCGCGACGGCCCTTGGAGTTTCCGGGTTGCCGGATCGTCCCGCGATTCGCGCGGGAGCCGGCGGGAACGGCTAGATTCCCGCCATCCCCACCGAGGCCTCGCTCGTGCAGCACCCCCCGCTCCGCATCGGTACCCGGGCGAGCGCGCTCGCCCTCTGGCAGACGGAACGGGTGCGCGCGCGGCTCGCTGACTGCGGGTATCGGACCGAGCGGGTCGAGATCCGCACCACCGGCGACCTCGTTCAGGACGTTGCGCTCTCCCGCATCGGCGACCGCGCGCTCTTCACCAAGCAGCTCGACGACGCGATGCTCGACGGCCGGATCGACCTCGCCGTCCACTCGCTCAAGGATCTGCCTACCCGGCTGCCGGACGGGATCGCGCTCGGCGCGGTCGGACTCAGGGAGGATCCGCGGGACGCGCTGGTGGCACGCGGCGAACTGCGCTGGGCCACGCTCCCCGAGGGTGCGATCGTGGCCACCAGCAGCCTCCGGCGACGCGCGCAGCTGCTCTGGCGGCGACCCGATCTCCGGGTGGTGGACGCCCGGGGCAACGTCGACACCCGCCTCGCCAAGCTGGACCAGCACCCGGAGTGGTCGGCGATCCTGCTTGCGTCCGCCGGCCTCGTGCGGCTCGGCCTCGAAGCGCGGATCAGCGAACGGCTCGCGCTCGACGTGATGCTGCCCGCGCCGGGGCAGGGCGCGCTCGCGGCCACCACCCGCGCCGACGATCCGCGCGCTCGCGAAGCCATTCGCCGCGCGCTGCACGAGCCCGCGGTGGAGCTCGCGGTCGTGGCGGAGCGTGCATTCCTGCGCGCGCTGGAGGGCGGTTGCCAGGTGCCGATCGCCGCGGCGGCGCACCTGGCCGACGAGGGCGGCGCGCGCACGCTCCGATTGCGCGGGCGGGTCGTCTCGCTCGGAGGCGAGCAGTGCCTCGAGGGAACGCTCGCCACCGCATCGCTCACGGCCGACGCGGCGGATACGCTCGGCGCCACGCTCGGGCACGAGCTGGTGCGGCAGGGTGCGGCCGCGATCCTCGACGCCGCGCGGTCGGCGGCAGGGCGCGAGCCGGTGCCCGAGCCGTGAGGCGGCCGCTGGTCGTGCTCACGTCGGCGAGCGGGTCGCTCGCCGGACTGGCCGACCTGTTGCGCAAGGATGGGCTCCAGGTGCGCGAGACGCCGCTGCTCGACTTCGCGCCGCCGCCCGACTGGGCCCGCGTGGACGCGGCGATCCTGCGACTGCCGGAGTTCCGTGCGGTGGCGGTCACCTCGCCGCGGGCGGCCAGGGCATTCGCCGACCGTGCGGCCGCACTCCGGGTGACCGCGCCGCTCGGGCTGGACGCGTGGGCGACGGGCGCGGCGAGCGCGGCGCCGCTCCAGCCGCTTTTCGGGGACGTGCACCTGCCGTCGAGCCTCGCGACGATGGACGCCGGCGTCGGCTCGATCCTGGCGAGCGCGATGCTCGCCGGCCGGGTCGGCTCGCCGGTGCTCTTTCCGTGCGGGGACGCGCGGCGCGAGGAGCTGCCGGCGGTGCTCAAGGCGTCGGGCATCACGGTCGAGGAAGTGCTGTGCTACCGCTCGGTGCTCGCCGGCGACGACGTGGCCCGACAGGCCACGCTCGGCGCCGAGATCCTGCTCGTGGCCAGCCCCAAGGTCGCGTCGCTCGCCGCGCGGGTGATCCCGCGGGACGAGCGCCCCGCGCTCGTGGCCATCGGGCCGACCAC
>JBOHSY010000363.1:0-8765 GCA_050733355.1 Gemmatimonadales bacterium
TAGCGGAGCCGTTGAACTCCGGCGCACCGGTGACACGCGCGAAGTCGCTGTAGGGCACCGCCAGCCGCGCGCCCGCGAGCCGGCCGTGCTTCAGGGACCAGGCGTAGATCACTACCTGATGCTGCCGGCCCCTGCCGGGCACGTCCTTGCATAGCAGAAGCAGGGCGCCGGCCGCGGCGTCGTGCGCCAGCCCCTCGATCTCGCAGGCACGCCCGATCCCGGTGACGTGCGCCGTGTACGGTACCTGGCTGCCGTTGCGTCCTTGCCGGAACTCCAGCAGTACGCCGTTGCTGGTGACCAGGAAGAACCGGTCGCCGACGATCGCAATGTCTTCGAAGTCGCCGGTGACGACATTTCCGCCCGCCTGCCCCGGCTTCCTCCTCTTGCCGAGGTTGGGCTCGCGTCCGGTCGCGGCCAGCGCAAACGTGCTGACGATCCTGCCGGAGCGGGGGTCGAGCTGATGGAGGATCGCCTGCTCGTCGCCGTGCGCGAAAAGCCGGCCATCGGGCGTGAAGGCGAGTCCGGAGATCTCCGCCAGCTCATCGGGGAGCACGACCTGCCACGCCGGCTTGCCCGCGAGGTCGTAGCGTTCGGGCGTGCCGGAATGGTCCTGAAGACCGGTCCCGCACAGAGCGAGACCGGCCACAGTGGCCACTCTCAGTGTGGAAAGCATGAGTCGGGCCTAGCGGCGGAAGACGAGTGTGGTCTTTTCGTCGGCGAGCCGCACGGTCAGCGTGCCGTCGCCGCCGAGGGTGCCCGTCCGGAAATCATCCAGGTCGATATCCTTGCCGAGGTCCCAGTCCTTGGTGTTTTCCTCGCCGTCGTCGTCGAGGAAGCGCAGCGTCTGCCCTTCGGCGATGTAGCGGCCGTCATCGGTGTCGATCTCGGTCCTGATATTGCTGCCGCACACCTCGCGCTTCGTGGTCTCCAGCAGCCAGCGGCCGTCACCACCGAGGGTCAGCGTGCCGGCGGTCACGTCCTCCCGGCAACGCCATTCCTTCTCGACCTCCACCGGAAGCGCCTTCCCGTCGACCTGAGCCAGCTGGTAGACGGTCGTTGCCGACGGGGCTCCGGGGGCCGCCGCCGCTTCGGGGCCCGGCGCCGGCGCGGCGGCCGTTGCGGTGTCGCGGGAGACGGTCTGCGCGGCGGCAGGCATCCCAGCCCCCGTGGCGGTGAACAGGGTCAGGGTCAGCAGCGGCGAGATGATGCGAATGCGACGGTGCATGTGTGGCTCCTCTATTGACGGGGGATCGTAGTCCCGGTGTTTCCCGATATCCAGCGGTCGTACGCCGACTGCTGCTCAGGGGTGAGCAGCAGCCGGATCTCGGCGCGGCTCGAATCGACCAGCGCCCGGAGCTCCGGGATCTTCCCTTCCCAGTATCGCTCCAGGCGGTCCTCGCGCTCGTCCAGCGCGCGGTCGATCGCCGCGCGCCGATCGGCCCGGAGTCCGAGCCGGTCGAAGAAGGCTTCCTCCGCGTCGTCGTCCATCGGATCGTCCGGCTGGTCGCGATGGTTGGCGTGGTTGGCCGTGGGCCAGTCGAAGTCATCGACGACCTCCTCGAGGACGACTCCTCCGGCCAGGCCGACGAGGAACACGGCCGCGAGCGCGGCGACGGCGGAGCGGCGCGCGCCGAGCTTCATCGCGGCCCCCGCGCGCCGACCGCTGCCGCGAGCTCGGCGCCCGTGGGCCCGTGGCCCTCGGCGAATCCAGCGGTCAGCGCGGCGAGGCGCTGCGCATCGGAGGCCGGCGCCACGGGCGGCGTCGACCCGCCGATCTTCAGTCGCGCCGCGCCGAGCAGCGCCAGCGCCAGCACGGCCGCGGCGAGGATTGGACGCATCCAGCCGCCGACCACGGCGAGGGTGTCCAGGGGAATCGCCCGCTCCCGCACCGCGGCGTCCACCCGGAGCCGGGTGGCGTCCATCAGTCGCGCCCAGCGTTCCGGATCGCGGGCCGGGTCGAGCGGCGACAGGTCCACCGGTTCGGGTTCGTTCATCGATCAGTATCCGCCATTCCCAGGATCTCGCGCAGTTTCCGCCGTGCGTGGTGCAGGTGCGAGCGAACGGTGCCGGCCGGAAGCTCCAGGCGCTCCGCGATCTCGCGGTGCTTCCAGCCTTCCAGATCGTGCAGCAGCACGACTTCCCGCTGCTGTTCGGGCAGGGTGAGGAGCGCCGCCTGGAGCCGGGCCCTGAGCTCCTCACGTTCCGCGTTCTCCGCCGGGTCGGGCATACCCGCCGGGGCGCTCTCATCCAGCTCCAGCGCCTCCCGCATGCCCCGGTCCCGGACCAGGTTCCGCGCCCGGTTCCTCACGATCTGGAGCAGCCAGCCGCCGAAGCGCTCCGGGTCGCGGCAGTCGTCGATCCGCTCGATGGCGACGACGAAGCCGTCCTGACACGCGTCATCGGCGTCCGCCTCCGAGCCGGTGACGGCGAGCGCGACCGCACGGCACGCGCGCAGGTAGCGCTCGAGCAGCCGGCCCGCCGCACGGCGGTCGCCGTGCCGGACTCGAAGGACCAGATCGGCATCCGTCTCCTCCATCTCCATCGTCATGACACGCGGGGCGGCCAAAGTGTTGAGCACAACGGGTGGCAACGAGGGCGGGCGTCATCCTGCCAGGAGGGATGGGCGGACGACAGCTCGCCGCGGCGGTGCGGGCGGCGCTCGCGGACGGCCGCGCACTCTAGCTCAGCGCGCCGGCCGAAAGAGGCTGCCGTCCGGTGCGACGATGAACTCGGCGGAGATCGGCAGGAAGTCGCGGAACGATCCGTCGTCGATGGCGCCCACCACCCGGATCGCGCCTCCCGGCTGGTCGTCCCACTCGGCTTCGATCTCGATCTGGTAGTCGCGCCCGTCGGCGCCGCGCTCGGACCGCACGTGCACCTGCCCAATGGCGGCGGCCAGCACCTGGTAGCTCCGCGACTGATGCTCGAGCATCGCGGCTTCGAGGAGAGCCCGGGGAATCCGGGCAGCCGTCTCCGTCACGCCCGGCCGCGCACCTTGGCCACCCACCAGCGAAGGCCCACGAACAGGAAGCGCCAGTCGCGGAAGAACTCGGGTGGCTTGCCCTCGACCGCGTGGCCGATGAACTGGAGCAGCCACCCGGCGACGAACATCGCCAGCGGCAGCGGCCAGAACCCGGGAACGGCGAGCGCCACGAGGAAGAGCGGGAGGGAGAGCGCGATCAGCGGGATGCCGAACGTATGACACAGGCGGTTGAGCGGATGCTGATGGCTTCGCGCGTAGAGCTCGATCCATTGGTCCCAGGATTTTCCACCGAGCATACGACCTCCGCTGCGTCAGGAATTCACCGCGGTGCCTTCGCAGTCCGCGGGTGGCGGCGCGACCCGGCTGGCCACGACGCTGCCGAGCATGGCGATCACAACCACGCCGCTCACGAGCCGGCGGACTCCAGCCGGGCTGTAGGTCCGGTCGGAGGAGCCCGCCGGCATGAAAGCCGGCGCGAAGCGCGCCAGCGTCTGGGCTCCCTGCCCGCGCCACACCCGGAGCAGCAGCGCAGTCCAGCCGACGAGCGTCAGGGCCGTGGTCGCGACGCTCGCGGGCGAGTTCGGGGGGAGCGCGGCGAGACATTCGGGGCGGCTCTCACCGGTGAGCCACACGACGGCCTGCGCCAGCAGACAGAAGCCGACCGAGACCCAGGCGACACCGACCGCGAACCGGCGGCGCTCGTGGTCCGTGGCCTGCCCGGCGCGGACCAGCGCGCCGGCGCGGGTGTGGAGCAGGGCGGCGTTGGCAAGCATGAGACCGGCGGCGATGAGCCAGAAGTACTCGCGCACCCCACTCGGGAGCATGATCCCTGCCGCTCACCCTTCCTGGCCGTCCGGACACGGTCCGCCGGCGGCCGCCCACTCCTTGAACCGCGCGACGAACTGGTCGTGCGGCACGGGCACGGGAGCGCGCGCGCCGCCGGGCTCCCAGCCCCAGAGGACCAGCTTGTCCTCGCTGACGTGCTTGGTCAGCGCGTCGAGATCACGCCCGCCGTTCGCCTTCCTGCTTTTGATCGTCTCGCACAGCTCCGCCGCGGGAAGGCCGATCCACGCCATCTTGTGGTCCGGGGGCGGAAGGTGCCAGTTCGGCGCGCCCGGAGGGGCGTTGGGTCCGTAGCTGACCGACGCATTGGCGGTGCCGTGGCAGGTTGAGCAGGGCAGGCCCGGCGGGCCTTTCCCGTCGGGACCGCGCTTCACCGCCATCCCGTGCGGCAGCCCGGCGTCGAACTGGAGCGGCGCGTCGCCGGGGATGTGACAGTTCTGGCAGCGCGGGTGCTGGAACACCTGCTGCACCGTGGTGAACGCGGCGAGGGCCCGCGCGCGCTCCTTCGGACTGGGCCGGGGGCCGCAGGTGACGACCGACAAGAGAAGGACCACCCCGAGGGCGACGCGTGGGCCCACGACCGTTCCCTCAGCTCTTCGCGAGCCGCAGCGGCAGCTCGCGCAGGCGCTGCCCGGTCAGCGCGGCCACCGCGTTGGCGACCGCGGGGGCGATCGGGGGCACGCCGGGCTCGCCCACGCCTCCCATCTTGTCGGTGCTCGGCACGATGTGTACCTCCACCACCGGCATCTCATTGAGCCGCAGCACCCGGTAGTCGTGGTAGTTGGACTCCTGCACCCTGCCGCCCTTCAGGTGCAGCGAGCTGTGCAGCGTGGCGCCGAGCCCGAACGCGATGCCCGATTCCATCTGGGCAGTCACGGCCTGCGGGTTGACCACGATGCCGCAGTCGATGGCGCAGACCACCCGGTGCACCCGGATCGCGCCGTTGTCGGCCGAGACTTCCGCGACCTGGGCGACGTAGCTGCCGAACGACTCGTGCACCGCGACGCCGCGGGCGCGCGCCCTGGGCAGCGCCGTGCCCCACCCGGCCTTCTCGACGGCCAGGTTCAGCGCGCCCAGGCTGCGTGGATGATTCCTGAGGAGCGCGCGCCGATACTCGACCGGGTCCTTGCCGGCGGCCTTGGCCAGCTCGTCGATCAGGCTCTCCATCACGAAGGCGTTGTGGCTGTGTCCCACCGAGCGCCACCAGAGGACCGGTATACCGGTCCGGGGCGAGTGCAGGTCAACCCGATGGTTCGGGATCTCCTTGAGGTAGGGCGAATCGCTCACGCCTTCCACCGACGTTGCGTCGATGCCGTTCTTTACCATCACGGCTTCGAAGGGACTGCCCGCCAGGATGGACTGACCGACGATGGCGTGGTGCCAGGCCACCGGCATCCCGTCGGCGCCGAGGCCGATGCGGGCGTGGTGCACGTAGGCGGGGCGGTAATACCCGCCGTGCATGTCGTCCTCGCGCGTCCACACGGTCTTGACCGGGGCCTTCGCCGCCTTCGCGACATGCACGGCCTCGCTGACGAAGTCCGAGGTCGGCGTGGCGCGCCGGCCGAAGCCGCCCCCGAGAAACGTAGTGTGGATCTCGACCTGCTCGGGCTTGAGGCCGGTGATGCCGGCCGCCACCTGCTGGTCGAGGGTCTGGAACTGTGTGCCGGTCCAGATCTCGCACTTGCCCCGCCCGATCCGCACGGTGCAGTTCATCGGCTCCATCGTCGCGTGCGCGAGGTAGGGCACCGAATACTCGGCTTCGATCGTTTTGGCCACCTTGCCCAACGCGCCGGCGGCATCGCCGGCCTGCGCGGCGGTTGCCCCCTTCGTCCGGGCGAGGCGGCGAAACTCGTCGAGCAGGGTGGCCGAGTTCAAGCTCACATTGGGGCCGAGGTCCCAGTCCACCGTCAGAGCGTCCCGGCCGAGCTTGGCGGCCCAGAAGTGATCGGCCACCACGGCAACGCCGGTCGGGACCTGCACCACGTCGCGCACGCCGGGGACGGCCTTGGCCTTGGTCGCGTCGAACGACCTGGCCTTGCCGCCGAACACTGGAGGCCGCGCCACCACCGCTGTGCGCAGGCCCTCGAACTGCACGTCGATGCCGAACTGCGCCCGCCCCGTGATCTTCTCCGGCGTGTCCAGGCGCCGAGTGGGCTTGCCGATGATCTTCCAGCTCTTCGGATCCTTGAGCGGTACGCTCTTCGGCGCCGGCAGCTTCGCCGCGGCGTCGGCCAGCTCGCCGTACCGCGCCCGCCGGCTGCCGGCGACCACCATGCCGTTTTCCGTACGGCAGTCGGCGGGCTTGACGCCGAACCGCTCCGCCGCGGCCGCCACCAGCAGCGCCCGCGCCGTGGCGCCGGCCTGGCGGTAGCGCTCGAACTCCGACCAGGTGCTGGTCGAGCCGCCGGTCATCTGCATGCCGAAGGCCGTGTGGGCGTACACCGGCGCTGCCGGTGCGTGCTCGACCCTCACCTTGGACCAGTCGGCGTCCAGCTCCTCCGCGATCAGCATGGGGAGCGCGGTCCAGATGCCCTGGCCCATCTCCGAGTGCGCCAGCAGCACCGTGACGCTGTCGTCGCTGCCGACCCGCAGGAAGGCGTTGGGTCCCGGGGCCGGAAGCGTTCGCGGCCGCTCGGCCAACACGCGGCGGGCGCCGGGCACGACGAAGGCGACCACCAGGCCGCCGCTGACAAGCGCGCCGGTTCGAAGGAAATCGCGACGCGAAGGATCTCGGGCGGCGTTCATGCGGTCCTCCCCCGGGCCAGTCCGGAGGCATGGTGTACGGCGGCACGGATGCGCTGATAGGTTCCGCAGCGGCAGATGTTCCCACTCATCGCCGCATCGATCTCGGCGTCAGTGGGATCGGGCTTGCCGGCCAGGAGCGCCGCGGCGGACATGATCTGGCCCGACTGGCAGTAGCCGCACTGCACCACGTCCAGCTCGGCCCAGGCGCGCTGCACCGGATGAGAGCCGTCGCGTGACAACCCCTCGATGGTCGTGATCGCCTTGCCCTCGGCGGCCGACACGGGGGTGACGCAGGAGCGCTTGGGCGCGCCATCGAGGTGCACGGTGCAGGCGCCGCACTGCGCGATCCCGCAGCCGAACTTGGTGCCGGTCAGGCCCATCACGTCGCGCAGCACCCAGAGCAGGGGCATGTCGGGCGGGGCGTTCACGTCGCGTTCGACGCCGTTGACGGTCAGTTTCATGGATTCCCTCCCGCCCCCAACTTACGTCATGACCTCCGCCCCGACCATGCGCTCGGTGCAGTTCGATCGATACGGCGGCTCGGACGTGCTCGAGGTGCGGACCCTGGCGGTTCCGGCACCCGGCCCGAACGAGGTGCTGGTGCGGGTCCATGCCATGGGGCTCAACCCGAAAGACGCGGTCGTGCGCAGCGGCGCGCTGCGACTCCTCACCGGGAGGGCCTTCCCGCGCGGCACCGGGTTCGACTTCGCGGGCGAGGTGGCGGGGACGGGGGCGGCGGTGAGCGACCTCGTTCCCGGACAGCGGGTCTGGGGATTTCTCGACGGCTTCATGGGCGGTGCGGCGGCCGATTACGTCGTCGCGCCGCGCGAGTGGATGGCCTCGATGCCGGAGCGGCTCCACTGGGTGGAGGCGGCGGCGATCCCGCTCGTCGCCACGACCGCGCTTCAGGGGCTGAGGGACGTCGCGCGCCTCACCCCGGGCGAGCGGCTCCTGATCAAGGGCGCCAGTGGCGGCGTGGGGACCGCCGCCATCCAGATCGCCATCGTCATGCGGGCGCACGTGACCGCGATCGCGAGCGGCGCGGGCGTGGAGCATTGCCGGTCGCTCGGGGCGGATGCGGTGGTGGACTATCGAAAAACCGATCCGGCGGCGCTCCGGGAGCGGTTCGACGTGTTCCTCGACTGCGTCGGCCGAAGCTCGATTCGCACGTACCGGCGGCTGCTTCGCCGGGACGGGCGCTGGGTGGCCATCGCCCCGAGCCTGCCCGTCTACGCGCTCACGCCGCTGTCGCCGGTGCTCAACGCGGTGGTCGGCGGGCCCCGTTTCGGATTCGTGGCGGTGAAGCCTCGGCGCGCGGACCTGGAGGGGATCGCCCGCCTGGTGGATCGCGGGCTCCTGCGGATGCCGGTCATGGAGACGTTTCCGCTCGAGCAGATCCGCGCCGCGCACGACGTCGTGGGGGAGCGGCACGGGCGGGGAAAACGGGTAGTGCTGGTGGCGCCGTAACCGCGCGATCGCGGAGGAAGCGGCCTCACCCGGCTCCGGCCACCGGCCGTACGATCACCTCGTGGCGGCGCCCATCGTCCACCAGCGGGATGGCCGGCGCTTCCAGCCGACCTCCGTCGAGCAGGATCTCGATCCCGGCCGTTCCGAGAGCGCCCGGGCTCTGAACGGCGATGGCGTACACGCTGCGCCCATGGCGGTACTCGAGCGAGAAGCCAGGCCAGGCGGGCGGCACGCAGGGGCGCAGCTCGAGCCGGTCACCCCGCTTGGCGAAGCCGAGGATCGCCTCGATGCCCACGCGATACATCCAGCTGGCCGACCCGGTGTACCAGGTCCACCCGCCGCGACCCACCTGGCCCTCCGCCGTGTACACGTCCGCCGCCACCACGTACGGCTCGACCTTGTAGACCTGCATGTCTGTCGCGTTCGCGCTGTGTGTGAGCGGGTTGAGCATCTGGAATAGTTCGAACGCGCGGTCGCCGTCGCCCTGCCGGGCGGTCGCCATGACGGCCCATAACGCGGCGTGAGTGTATTGGGCGCCGTTCTCTCGCACACCGGGCACGTACCCCATGATGTAGCCCGGGTCATGCGTGCCCCGGTCGAACGGCGGCGCCAGCAGCATGATCAGCTTCGCATCTTCGCGCACCAGGTGCGTGTTCAGCGCCCGCATGGCGAGGTCCTGCCTCGCGGGACTGCCGGCGCCGGAGATCACGCTCCAGCTCTGCGCGAT
>JBOHSY010000364.1:0-2323 GCA_050733355.1 Gemmatimonadales bacterium
CCGAACAGCCGCGACTGGACGAAAGAGATCGCCACGAAGGCCGCCGCCGGCCTGGGTAGGCCGACCCAGCAGCCCGCCGTCGGCACGGGATAGACCAGGTTCCTGGTGTGGCGCACCGTGGCCGCCAGCGCGAACGCGCCGCCCATGAGGACGGCCAGGGCCGGGGTCTCCGCCCGGTAGGCCAGGTAGATGCAGTACGCCGGCGCGATGCCGAACGTCATGTGGTCGGCCAGGTTGTCCAGCTCCGCTCCGAAACGGTTCGACCCCCCCATCGCGCGCGCGACGGCGCCGTCCGCGACGTCGAAGGCGTAGCCCACCATGACGGCCCACGCTGCCCAACCGGGACGTCCCTGGACGCAGAGCAGGATGGAGGCCAGCCCGCTCGCGGCGTTGCCGAGCGTCAGCAGGTCCTTGGCGTGCAGCACGGGCGCGGAAGATAGCACGCGGGTCGGCGCGGGGTGCACGTCAGCATTGTGAGATAGCAGGGGCCGCCGGCCCCGGAGCGGCGCGGGACAGACCGGGCCGCCGCTGGCGGCCAGCCTCGGCGCGTCGCTCCCAGAAGTCCTCGAGACGACCGGAAAGCTTGCAGCAGCGCAGGGCGATGATGGCGTCAGCCCCGGCCACCGTCCAGTGCATCCCGGAGCGCTTGCACCGCGTTCCGATCGCGTTTTTGCAGCCGGCCTCGACGACCCCGGTCGAGGTGCACAACCCCGCAGCCCGGAACTCGGCGTAGCGCATGCGCGCCCGGTTGTCGTCGACGTACTGGACACACTTGCGGGCCTCGTCGTCTTTGGGCGAGTGCACCCGTAAGGCGCTCAGGACGGCCTCGATATCGCCGGCGTCCAGCTCGTCGTGGCGCTCGCGCGCCCACTGCTTGCCCAGGTCGCTGCCCGCCCCGTAGACGGACTTGGCGACGTCCGAGAAGTGCTGCTTGGCGTGGAAGCGGTCGACGATCTGGATGGCGTCGGGGAAGTGCTCGGTGGCGAGGTTCCAGATCCACTTGGCGCCATCGCCGAGCACGGCCCGGCGCGCGGCGCGCTCGAAGCCGCGCCGCGTGGCCTCGCGCTCGACGCGCGCCGCGAACTCGCTCGCCACCTCGTCCGTGTCCTTCTGCGCCGCGCTCTCGATCGCCGCCGAGTAGCTGACCGAGTCCTTGTCGCGCACCGGCGTGCCCTCTGGGTCGCGCCCCTCGGCGCTCCAGACCGTGACCAGCTTGACCTCGCGCGTCTTGGCCGAGCCGTCGGGCTGCTTGCCCGCGCGGTCCACCAACTCCTCCTTGCGCATCGGCACACCCGTGCCATCCATCCCCAGGTACAGCGTCGGCGCCACCGGATCGTCAGCCGGCGGCGGCTCGACTACGCTCCGCTCGTCCTCGGCCACCTCGCGTCCGATCGCCTCGGCCGCGCGCTCGACGTGCTTGGTCGGCACGTCCACGCCGGCCAGTTCGTGCAACATCTCGTGGCCCTCCTCGAAGCTGACCATGGCGCCCACCCGCCCGACCATCCGCAACACGCCCGGCGAGAGCGACCCGCCCTCCAGGCCCATCGCGCGGTCGCGCGGGCAGAACCCCTTCTCGCACCCCTCGCAGTGGTAGTAGGCGCGCTCGAGCGTCAGCGGACCGAGCACGCTGCTGAAGGTCTTGCATCGGCGCCCCGCGTAGTCAGCCGGCTGCCCACACCCGCACAACACCGTCGGCCCGACGTGGTCGGAGTGATCGGCGTTAAGCCGCTGCTCGACGGCGCGTGCTGCCACCGACAGCACTCGACGGCGCGCGGCGGTTTCGACCGCCTCGAAGTCGAGTCGGTCGGCGGCGCCAGGGGCGATCAGCGCTTCGATCTCGTGGACGACTTCGGCGTCGAAGGCCGCTTGGAACCCCCCTTTTTGGCCGCCTCTTGCGAGGCCACCTGGGGCGCGTCCAGAACAGCGTCCGCCCATCGCTCGCAGACCTGCCAGTACGCTTCGACCTGCTGGCGGAACTGCTGGCCCGCCTCTACTTGTCGCCGCAGCTCGTCCACACTACCGACCGGCACGTGTCGCGACTGCGTACGACCCTTCACGACCCGCACTACGCGGTAGTACGGGCCATGCCGGGCACCGGGGCGGTCGGCGCAGGGACAGCCGGGTTTGTTGCACCGCAGGTGCTGGACCGAGAACGTCCCACGGCGCATCGGCTGGGGCTCGGCCAACAGGCGAGCCAGGTCTCGGACGGCGGCAGGTACGTCGCTGCGTTCGGGCATTGGGCCTCCTTTGCACTACTATAATGCAAAGAACTCCCCAACGCAACGACGCACCGTTCACTCCGCCACTTCCATGACGTGCGCCC
>JBOHSY010000365.1:0-2627 GCA_050733355.1 Gemmatimonadales bacterium
CGCCGCTGCCGCGACGAGCCTGGTTTGGCCGCGGGCACCCTCACCGCCGGGGCCTCGACCGCCGGCTCGGGGGCCGGCGGCGGACGGCGCGGCGTACACGCGTCCAGCGCGAGCGCGCCGAGCGCCGCCGAGAGGGCACGAAACCGCACGTGATTCGCCGCCATCCGTTTGCTCCGCAGAAGGACCGCGCGGAGTATCGGGAATGCCGGGTGACGGGCTCAAGTATCGGGAACCTGACGCCGTACGAAAGCGCGACGGTCATCGGCGCCGGCGCGCGCGGGTGCAGTGCTCCAAGTCTCAGCGCCCTCAGCCGGAGCGCCCCGCGGTGCAGGCGGCTGCAGCCGCCTGGCCCGCCTTTGTAACAGCGCTCAGCAGGTCGTCACCGGGCCCATCCGCACGACCTCGAAATCACGGCCGCGCACCGGGCGCGCCCGCAGCTGGTCGAGCGCGTCCGCCCAGCCGGGATGCGACGTGCCGGTCACGTACCACGCGGAGCCCTGGTCGGCCAGGATCAGGCCGTAGGTTTTGAGCGCCGCGAGCACCGTGCGTGCGTGGCCCGCATAGCCGGACAGATCGAAGCTCGCCCTGAGTCGTACCCGAAGCCCGTAGGGCGGCCGGGCGGCATCCGGATACGATCCGCAATGGCTCGCCGGGGCGACGTAGGCGCGCCGCACCTGCGGCATGGTGAAGCGGAGCGCGCGCGCGATGCCGCCGGCCGCCGCCTCCTCGTGGCGGAGCAGCCCCGGGAGGATCGGAAGCCCGGCCGCATCGGCGGAAGTCCAGCCCGCGGGGCGCATGTCGTTCACCGTGAGATCCCACGTGGCCGAGGAGCTCACCCGGAAGCCGCCGGCGACGCGCTCCGTGTTGTAGAGCTCATAGAGCGTGCAGCTCCCTTCCTGGAGCACGAGCAGGTGCCGGTCGCCCGAAGCGGGGTCGGGGTCGGCGGCGCTGCCGCCCTCGATGGGCGCGTCGAGTGGAATCGGCATGGGGCCGGGATCGCTCTCGTCGGAGTAGTCCTCTCCGCCGGTGCCGATCACCAGCTCGGCGCCGTAGGCACGGATCTGCGCAAGCTTGGCGGGAGACGCCACGGTGGGCACGTAGACGCGGGCCGGCACGCCCAGCCGGCGCGCCGCGAAAGCGACCGCCGCGCCATGGTTGCCGCCCGACGCTGCGACCACGCCGGCGGGCGGGATCCGGCGGGCCAGCAGGTTCATGAACGCGCCCCGGGCCTTGAACGAGCCGCTGTGCTGCAACAGCTCCAGCTTGAGCGTGAGCGGCACGTCCGCGAGCGCGAGGTCACCGCCTGCGACGCCGATCACCGGGGTTTCGCGCACGTGCGGGCGGATCAGCGCGTGCGCCGCGCCGATCGCGTCGCGGTCGAGCAGGCTCACGGCGGCCCGGTGCGGAGGCTCCGCGTGGCGAGGTAGGTCTCGCGCAGGAAGTTCACCAGCGCACCGATCAGCGCCAGCATGGCGCCGGTGAATGCGAGCGCGATCACCGTGCCCAGGTGCACGTCGGCGAAGGCGCTCACGAACAGGGCGACGATCACCAGGCAGACGAGCAGCGCGCCGAACGTACACATGCCGATGGCGCGGTTCACCAGGCGGGCGCGCTCGGACAGCATGCGGAGATCGGTTCTGAGGTGTGCCATCTCCTCGGGACTCGCGTGGACCCGGTCTTCCAGGACTCGCGACCGGTCCACGATGCGGGCCAATCGGTTGGTGAGGACCCCGAGGATCGCCCCGACGCCAGTGAGCAGGAAGACCGGTGCGATGGAAAGCTGGATCGCGCTCGCGATCGACGAGATGCCCGCCCCCTCGCCCGGGATCATACCCGCGCTGCCAGCGCGATCGCGCCGAGGACCGCGTCCACCGGGTCGCCCACGGGCCGGAGCGACGGCTGGTCGGCGAGCTTGGTCAGCACCGCGCGCCGGAGCGTCGGAACCGTCTCGAGCAGGCCGCCGGTGAGCGCGACCGGCGTGGGACCGGCGTCGGACAGCCGTTCCGCCAGCAGCAGGGCCAGCAGCGAGAGCTCGCGCGCTGCGTAGTCCGCGATCCCTTGCGCCACCGGATCGCCGGCCGCGGCCACCTCGAGCACGTGCGGGGCGAGGAACGCGACCTCCGCGGGGCTGGCCGCGGCCGCCCACCGCACCAGCGCATCGAAATCGGCGCACCGGGTGGCGTCCAGCACGCGGGCTTCGAGCGCGGTAGCCGGACTCCGCCCGTCCCGCGCACGGCTCACCGCCCCGAGCGCCGCGCGTCCGATCGCGTAGCCGCTCCCCTCGTCCCCCATCTGCCAGCCATAGCCGCCGAGCCGGTGCAGCTCGCCGGTCGGGTCCCGCGCCACCGCGATGCTGCCGGTGCCCGCGCTCACCACGATGCCGACGTCGTCGCCGAAGGCGGCGACGAGCGCGATCTCGACATCGGTGGTGATCACGATGGTGGTGGCGAGCGCCTCGCTCCGAAGCGCCGCGCGCAGCTCGTCGCGCTCCGGCTCGCGTCCGGCGCCAGCCGCGCCAACGACGAGCACGTCGGCCGTGAGCCGGCCGGCGTCGCCGAGCGCGCGCCGGACCAGCTCGGCGATGATCGACGCGGACGCGAGCGCCCGGCCGGGACGGAGCGCGGCGC
>JBOHSY010000366.1:0-11214 GCA_050733355.1 Gemmatimonadales bacterium
AGGGCAACCAGCAGGATCCGCAGGTGATCTACTGGACCGCGCTGGCGTGGAAAGGCCAGGGTGACGCAGCCAAGGTGAGGGAATACGCCGGTCGCGCAGCGAACGCGAACATCCTCCCGCTGGCGACGTATGCCTTCGTGAGAGAAAAGGCGAAGAAGCTGTCCTGAGATCAACGAGGCGGATGGGCGGAAGCCAACCGGGGTGCCGGCGGAAGCCGAGCACCCCGGTGGTGCGCCACGTGTGACGCTCCGTCGCTAACTGCGGATGACCACGATCAACCGCACTCGCTGAAGCCGCACACGTGGCACTTCATGCACCCCTCGGCGAACTCGAGCTGCGAGCCGCAGTCCGGGCATGCGCCGGAGAGCGTCTCCTGCATCCCGCCCAGCGCCATTTGCTCGCCCCCGCGGGAAACCGCCTGCACCGTGACCGGAGCATCGGCCGATGACGGTGACACGCCCGGCAACAGTTCCTGCTGCACGCCCTCCTTCTCCTGCATCCAGCGCTCGATGGCGATGCCGACCGCATCCGGCACCGAGAGCACCTTGTGGGGCCCCAGACCGATGACCCGATCCGAGCTGATGCCGCGCAGCTGGCGGTAGATCTCCTTCATCGGAATGCCCGAGCGGAGCGCCAGGCTGATGAGCCGGCCGAGCGCCTCGACATCCGCCATCAGCGCACCGCCGGCCTTGCCGAGGCTCATGAAGACCTCGAACGGCTGGCCGCGGTCGTCCTCGGTGACCGTGACATACAGGGTGCCGAGCGGCGTCTCCAGCCGGCGCGTGGTGCCCCGGAGCAGCTCCGGACGCGACCGCTTCTGCCGGCGCTGGAGGTTCTCGGCCTCGAGCTCGAGCATGGCCTTCCGGAGCCGCTCGTTCTCCAGCCGCACCTCCGCGAGCTCGCCGTGGAGGTCTGCGACACCGGGAGCGGCCCCGCTCCCCCCTGCTCCCGCCTGCTCCCGCCCGCTCCCGACCTTCTCGACCACCTTCTTCGCCGTGCCGCCGGTGGACAGAACTTGTGCGTCGCGGCTGCCGTCGCGGTACACCGTCACACCCTTGCAGCCGAGCTCGTACGCAAGGCGGTAGATCTCCGCGACGTACTCGACGGTGGCGTCGTTCGCGAAGTTGCAGGTCTTGGAGATCGCGGAGTCGTTGTACTCCTGGAACGCCGCCTGCATCCGGATGTGCCACTCGGGGTTGATGTGGTTGGCGGTGACGAACACCCGCTGCCAGCGCTCGGGCACTTCGGGGAAGTCGATTCGCCCGCTCTCGGCGATCCGCCGCATGAGGTCGTCCGAGTACCAGCCCTCCTGCCTGGCCGTGGCGACGAAGTCCTCGTTCACGTCGGGCATGAGCACGCCGGCCTGGTTGCGCATGAACGCGACGGCGAAGAGCGGCTCGATGCCGGAGCTGCAGCCCGCGATGATCGAGATCGTGCCCGTCGGTGCCACCGTGGTGACGTTGCAGTTCCGGAGCCGTCGCATCGGCCGCACCCGCGCGCCGCTCGGCGTCCGCGCGGCCGTGGTGTCGGGACCCCAGATGCTGTGCTCCCACTCGGGGAACACGCCGCGCAGGGTGGCGAGCCGCTCGCTCTCGTTCTTGGCCTCCTCGTCCACGAACTGCTGGATCTCGCGGCCGAGGGCGACGCCGTCCTCCGAGTCGTAGGGCACGCCGAGCCGCACGAACACATCGGCGAGGCCCATGACGCCCAGCCCGATCCGGCGGATCCGCTGGGCCAGCTCGGCGATCTCAGGCAGCGGGTACTGGTTGGCGTCGATCACGTTCTCGAGGAAATGCGTCGAGAGGTGGATGACCCGTCGGAGCCCGTCCCAATCGAGCTGCCCATTCCGCACGAACGCGCCGAGGTTGATGGACCCGAGGTTGCAGACGTCGTACGGCAGGAGCGGCTGCTCACCACATGGATTCGTGGCCTCGTACGCGCCGAGGTGCGGCACCGGGTTGTACTGGTTGGCGCGGTCGATGAAGAACACGCCGGGCTCGCCCGTCTTCCAGGCGCCCTGGATGATCTTCTCCCAGACCTCGCGGGCGCGGAGCCGGCCGGCCGGCTGCTGCGTCTTCGGGTGGATCAGGTCGTACTCGCGGTCGGCCTCCACCGCCTGCATGAACACGTCGGTGACCGCCACCGAGATGTTGAAGTTCGTGATCTTGGTGGTGTCGTCCTTGCATGCGATGAACTCGAGGATGTCCGGGTGGTCCACCCGGAGGATCCCCATGTTCGCCCCCCGGCGCGTGCCGCCCTGCTTGACGACATCGGTGGACGCGTCGTAGAGCGACATGAACGACACCGGCCCCGAGGCCACGCCCATCGTGGACCGGACGATGTCGTTCTTCGGGCGGAGCCGGGAGAAGCTGAACCCGGTGCCGCCGCCCGACTGGTGCACCAGCGCCATGGCCCGGAGCGTGTCGTAGATGCCGCTCCGGCCGTCGGAGATGGCGTCCTCGACCGGCAGCACGAAGCACGCGGAGAGCTGGCCGAGCGGCCGGCCGGCGTTCATCAGCGTGGGCGAGTTGGGCAGGAACAGCCGGTTGGCCATCAGGTCGAAGAACGCCTCGGCCAGCGCCTCCACCGCCCCGGCCGACGCCCCGTATCGCCGGTCCGGCTCCGCGATCGTGCGGGCCACGCGCCAGAACAGATCCGCCGGCCCTTCCACCGGGCTGCCCGAATCGTCCTTGATGAGGTACCGCTTTTCGAGCACCGTGACGGCGTTGGACGACAGCGCGACCGCGTCCCGAGAGCTGGACGAGTTCATGGACATCCCCGGCATGTGGTGGAGTCGAGCGAGAAGGCCGGGCGCAACCCGCGCCCGCGGCGCTTCTGGTTCCGGCCCATCAACGACCTGCTTCCTGCCTGATCGAGCACTCACCAGGGGGATGGCGGCCTCGAACGGACCGCCAACCTAGGCCAACCCACGTGACCGCACAATCCCTCGTAAAAACCGCGTAACGACGCGGATTTTCGTTCCTCACATCACAAAAATAATAGACATTTCCTCGTGTGGATAAATGACACAACCTCGCGCCCCCACGCGCATCTGCGCAGCGTCACGTCACTGCGCCCGATCCGGCTCCGATGCGTCGCCGTCCAGGCGGGGATAGCGCCCCGCCCGATGCGCGCGGGCCAGCTCGACGTAATGGCCCCAGGTACTCCGGATACGGTCCCGGAGCGCGTCGTCCACCGGACGCACTACCCGCCCCGGCACGCCCATCACCAGCGAGCCGGGCGGGATCATCACGCCTTCCGGGATCACCGCGCCCGCCGCGATCACGCTGCCGGCGCCGACGCGCACGTGGTTGAGCACGACGCTCCCCATCCCGATCAGGCAGTCGTCCTCGATGGTGCACCCGTGCAGGACCACCCGGTGCCCGACGCCGACCCGGCGTCCCACCGTGCACGGGACGCCGGTATCGACGTGCACCACGCTGCCGTCCTGGATGTTCGATTCGGCGCCGACCCGGATGGGCGCGATGTCGCCGCGGATCACGGCGTGGTACCACACGCTGGCGTCGGCGCCGATCGCGACGTCGCCGAGGACGACGGCCGTGGGCGCGATGAACGCGGAGCGATGGATCAAGGAGCAGGGCGGAAGATCATCTGCGTCCACGCCTCCACCGGCGCGCCGCCCTTGGTCGCGGGTTGCCACGCCAGGTCCATCGCGAACGCCCGCACGTCCCGCTCGAACGCGCCGTCGTTCGACGGGCGGAACGCGCGGACCTCGAGCGTCTTGCCGTCGGTAGAGACCCGCACCCACAGCACGGACGGGGTCGGCTCGCCCTCCACGTCCATGGGGACGGGGACGAAGGGCGGCGCCACCGGCCGGGGCCGTTCGTCGAAGCAGGAGCGGTCCGCGTTGTAGCCGGGGCCGGGCGCGCAGCTCGGCGCCCGCTGCGCCAGTTGGCGCTGCGATCGCTGCCCCATGCCGAGAGGCGTGAGGACCGGACTCAGCTCGAGCACCTGTCCCGGCTCCACCCGCACGGTCTCCGCGTGGAACTGGAATCGCGGTGCCGAGATCGCGACGATGTGCGCCCCCGGCGGGAGCCGCGTGACGGGATCGGTCACCGGCCGCTCGTTGATCAGCACGCTGGATCCGCGGGGCAGGTTGACCAGCCGGATGCCGCCACTGTCCAGCGGCGGCATCGGCGGCGGCGCCGGCGCGGGGTTGGCGACCGGGCGCGTGGGCGGAGGTGACGGATCGAGCGGGCGTGGGATAGCGCCGGCGGTGTCGCCGGGACCCGGTGCGCCCCCCGCACCGAGCACCGCCGGCTGGCTCGTGGAGTCGAGCGGGGCGGGCGCCGTGGAGTCGGCCGCGGCGGCGGCATGGGGAGCGAACCCGCGAGCCTGGTAGTAGTAGACCGCGCCCGCACCGCCTCCGACGATGGCGATCACGGCCCAGGGCCACGCGGGCATCGGCTTCCGCCGCATCGCCACCGAGCGATCGGCGACCCGCCGTACCGGATCGCGCCGGTCGCTGGCCAGTCTCCGGTCCACCGATGGCGAGTTGATGGGCGTGGTCGGCTGGCTGGTGATGGCCGGCGGCGTGACGCCCGGAGCGGCGGCGCGGATCGTCCCCGGCGCGGCGACCGGCTGTCCCCGGAGCGACGCGATCAGCTCCTCGCAGGCCTGGAACCGGTCCATGGGATCCTTCATGAGCATCCGCTTGATCACCTCGAACAGGCGTCGCTCGTCGGCCGTGATCAGCTGCGGCGTGGGGATCGGCTCGGTGATGTGCTTGTAGCCGATGGAGAAGCTGTCCTCGCCGTCGTACGGCACGGTACCGGTCAGGCACTGGTAGGCGACAACCCCAAGGCTGTAGATGTCACTCCGCCCGTCGATCGCCTGCGCGCGCGCCTGCTCCGGGCTCATGTAGTGCGGGGTACCGATGGACATGCCGGTGCCGGTGAGCCGCTGGCCCGACGCTGCCTTCGCAATGCCGAAATCGGTCAGCATGGACTGACCGAATTCGTCGAACATGATGTTGTCGGGCTTGATGTCGCGGTGCACGATGCCGCGTTGCGCCGCGTAGCCGAGCGCGCTGCCGGCCTCGAGCAGGAGGCGGCGGATCTCGGAGGGACTCAGCGTGCGTCGTTCCGCGAGCACGGTCGACAGCGAGCCCCCGCGGAGGAACTTCATCACGAAGTAGATGACCCGGCCGGACCGGCCCACCCGGTAGATCGGGATGATGCTCGGGTGCTCGAGCTGCGCGGCCGTGCGCGCTTCCCGCTGGAATCGCTCCACGAACTCGGCGTCGAAGGCGAGGCTGAACGGCAGCACCTTCACCGCCACCTCGCGCTCGAGATGCTTGTCCTTGGCGCGGAACACCAGCGCCATCCCGCCCCGCCCCAGCTCCTCGAGGATCTCGTATTCGCTGTCCAGCGCCTCGCGTACGAGGTCCAGCTCGGCGACCGAGCCCGCGGCCACCGCGTGCACCGGAGTCGTGGCAGTGAGATCGAGGCCGCAGGAGGGACAGAACTTCGACTTGCTGCTGACTTCGCTGCCGCAGCGGGAGCAGAACATGGGCCCAAGCTACCTAGGGTCGTGGGGGAGTCAATGGCGCTTCCGGCGACGATTCGGCCGCGGGTCCCGGACGTAAATGGCTATATGGCATGAACTATGCTCGATCTGCCGGCATCCCTTGGCGACTCATCGGAGCCACCGTGGTCCCGTACCATACGATCGCGTTCAGCCAGCAGAAGCTGCGCGCCGCGCTGCGCCGGTCCGCCGGCCAGGACCCGTCGCTGAACTACGGGTTCGTGGTGCACGCCCGGCGGCACAACGAGCGCCCGACCCTGGGCGTGATCACCCTGAACGGCGAGAGCATGGCGCTCAGCCGCCGCCTGCTCGGGGGGCTGGACGGCCTGCCCCTCTGGCTGTTCGGACATGCCCGGATCGTGCTAGGCCAGGCGACGCTGGTCGGGGGCGAGTCCGACGCCGCCGCCGAGGCCGACGATGTCCCTGTGGGCCAGTTGGTCATGCATATTGCGACGTTCGACGCGAGCACCGGAATCACCCAGAATCTGGTGCAGGTCGAGGCGGCGATCCGGGCGGATACCCTGGTGCAACCGCTCCTGATCCTCACCCACGCGAGACCGGAGGCCTGGCCGGCGTAGTGCTAGCGGCTAGTGCTAGTGTTGGTGCCGGTCACTAGCACTAGCACTCTTCAAGTAGTCCCGCACTCCCTCGAACACCCCCCGCGCGTACAGTTCCCGGCCCTTCTCCGACCTGAGCGCCGCCTCGTGCTCCGGCATGATGATGTGGAGCCCTTCGGTGAGCACCGCGGGCATCCAAGTCGCCCGCGTGACCGCCAGGTCCGCCCGGGCGACGCCGAGATCCCGCACGCCGAAGCGTTCCACCAGGCGGCGCTGGATGGCCCGCGCCAGCGGCAAACTGCGCGGCTGATTGTAGAACACGCTGGTGCCATGGTTGGTGAGCGGATTGAGTCCGTCGGGCAGCGCGTTCTGATGTATGGAGACCAGCAGCTCCGCACCGGCGCTGTCGGCGATCGGCACGCGGGCGCCGAGGTCCACGGGGCGGTCGGCGGTGCGCGTGAGGATCACCCGGGCGCCGGCCTCCCTCAGCAGGCGCGCGAGCGCGAGCGACACCGCGAGGTTTGCATCGGACTCCCGCAGGCCCGTCGGGCCCGTGGCCCCGAGCGGCGGGTGGCCCGGATCGACGGCGATCAGCCGGCCCTCGAGCGGATCGCCCCCGTCGATCCGCGGCGGCCGCCGGATCTCGAGCACCAGATCCTGTCCGCTCCAGCGCGTGCGGTAGCCCCACAGCGGCTGCGCGAGCTCGAAGTCGAGCCGCAGCGCGCCGCCCGTCTCGCGATGCCACGCCAACCGCCGGACCAGCGAGTCGCGCATGAGGGGCCCGTACCGCATCCAATCGATGTCGCTCTCGGCGCCGTACAGGTGCAACGTGAGCCGCCGATCCTCCTCCTCGACCAGGAACGGCACCCGCTCGCCCAGCGGGATGCGCACGAGCACGCGGTCCGGCACCGGGGTGAGCGTCAGCGCCCCCACCCGCGCGCGCGGCGGCGGGGTGCCCGGCGGGAGGGCGCGAGCCTCGCTCGCGGGGACCCAGACCTCCGCCCCATCGGCCAGCCGCACCCGGAGATCGCCGTTGACTCGGCCGCTCACCCGCACCCGCGTGCCGGTCGGGAAGAACCAGGCGTAGGTTGCCCCGGGAGCCGCGCGGCCCATGGTGATGCTGTCGCCGGCGCCGCGCCGGTCCGGGTCGTCGTCCAGCACGGCGACCATCGGCATCGTGTCGAGCAGCGTCACCTGCAAGGGCCACTCGACGCGCGCGGTGTCGCCGCCCACGACGGCCTCGAGCACCGCTCGCTGCCACGGGGGCTCGACGCCTGGCATCGGCGGCGCGATCGGCAGGGCCGGCCCGAGGTCCGTGCCCAGTGCCCGGCCACGGAGCAGTCCCCGGTAGCGGTCGGTGCGCAGCGGTGTCATCAGCTTGAGCGTATCGAGCTCGAAGGCGCGCACGCCCTCGGACGGCTCGTCGGGCGAGGGATCCGGCACCAGCGGTACGATCGTGCCGTTGGGCAGTCGCAACCGCAGGGTCGCGCCGGGCGCCGCGCGCGCCGAGAGGTTGAGATACTCGGCGGGATCGGCCCAGACGCGCCCGTGCGGAAGGAGCGACGTGCTGTCGATCCACACCGCCGCTCCGGGCGGAGGCGCGTATCGACCGGGGCGGCGCAGCGCGTGCACCAGCACGGCGGTCTCGCGCGGCGTGCGGGCGCGCAGCTCGAACTGCATCGCCGAGTCGGCCGGCAGTCCGACCCACGCGATCCATCCGCCGTTGGGCCAGACGCGGACCGGCGCGCCGTTGATGGTGAGCTCCGCGTCGCCCGCGCCGGTGCTGCCGAGGAGAAAGGTCGAGTCCGCCGCGTCGACCACGGCCCCGGCCGGGGGATAGGTTACGCGCAACGCGAGTGGTCCGCCGAGAAACGGCACCTCGGGCAACCGATCGGGGGCGGTTTCCGATGCGGTGGCGGGAGCGCCGGGCGCAGGCAACGGCCCCGGCGGAGCGCCCTCGGGCCGGGCGCACGCGAATGCCGCGGCGACCAGCGATGCGCCGCGGAGGGCTCGGCCGAGAGGCATGGGTGCAAGGTACACAGCCACCTTCACTTACGCCAAGACAACGTTGACGCTCCCGGAGCCGCGGCCTAGATTGTCGCCCACTTCCCTATCTCGCATGAGGCGTGCGTGAGCTCAGGTCCGGTGCGCGTGAGCGTGTTCGGCAAGACCGACCTCGGCCGCGCGCGCGATCACAACGAGGACACCTTCCTCGTCGCCGATCTCAGCACCGGACATGCCAGCCTCCAGCCCGACGTGCGCGATCACGTGATCGGGCCCCGCGGCTCGCTGTTCATGGTGGCCGACGGCATGGGCGGCGCCGCGGCCGGCGAGCTGGCGAGCCAGATGGCCGTGGATCTCATCCACCGCCATCTGGCGAGCGTCTGGGCGGCCGAGGGCGACGTCTCCGCGGAGCAGTTCGCGTTCCGGATGCGCGAGGCGCTCGAGCGCGCCAACCGGCACATCCACGACTACGCGAAGCAGCACGCCGAGGTGCGGGGCATGGGCACCACCGCGACGGTCGCCGGCGTATACGGCACCGGGCTCTGGCTGGCGCAGATCGGCGACAGCCGGGGCTACCTCGCGCGCGGCGACGAGATCATCCAGCTCACCAAGGACCAGTCGCTGATGCAGCGACTGGTGGATGCGGGTGAGCTGACCGAGGAGGAAGCCGAGCAGAGCGAGCGGCGCAACATCATCCTCCAGGCGCTCGGCCCCGATCCCAAGGTGAAGGTCGATCTCACGCATCAGCCCCTTCGCCGCGGCGACACGCTCGTGATCTGCTCCGACGGCCTGTCGAGCCTGGTGCGGCGGGAGGAGATCGGCGAGCTGCTCGCCCAAAACAGCGACCCGTCATCCGCCTGCAATGCGCTCATCGATCTCGCCAACGGCCGCGGCGGCCCCGACAACATCACCGTGGTCATCGCCCGTTTCGAGGGCGAAGGCCTCGACGAGGCCGACGAGTCCAGCGAGGTCGGGTACCAGGAGTACGAGCTGCCCGACTCGCCCACGACGGACGATTTCGTGGTACCGCCCGCCCCGCCTTCCGGCAGCGAACCGCCCGCTCCGCCTGCCGACCCACCCAACCGCGGGGGATTCCCGCTCCGGCTCGTGGCCGGAGTGATCGCGTTGGGGCTGCTTCTGCTCGTAGCGCGCTGCGGCGCCGGGTCCGCGCCCTGAGCGCGCCGCCCGCCGCGGCCTCACCGCCGACGGCGCCCGCGCGATCGCTCAGCGTCAGGCTGGGCTGGATCGGCGCGCTGGCGTTCGCGTCCGGCTTTCCGTTCGGCCTCGTCAACGAAACCGTCCCGATCTACCTCCGCACCATCGGCGCCAGCCTGGAGCAGGTCGCCGACGTCACCGCCATCACGCTGCCGTGGTCGCTCAAGTTCGTCTGGGCGCCGGCGGTGGATCGCCTGGGGCGCCGCCGCCACTGGATCACGACGTGCCTTGCCTTGCTGGCCTCGCTGACCATCGCGCTCGCCGCCCTGGACGCGGGCGACATCGGCCCCGGGTTCTGGGTGCTCCTGCTCCTGATGGTCACGCTCTCCGCGACGCAGGACGTCGCGATCGACGCGTACACCATCGAGTCGATGGAGACGCGCGAGCTGGGCATAGCCAACTCGGTCCGGATCACGGCCTATCGCGTAGCCATGTTCGTGGCCGGCGGCGCGCTGATCTGGCTGGCCGGCCGGACCGACTGGAACACCAGCTTTGCCGCGGGCGCCATGACGCTCGGCGCGCTCGCGTTCGCGTCGCTTTTCCTGCCCGACGCGGGCCGCGCCGACGCCGCGGCGACCTCGATCTGGGAACCCTTGCGCGCGCTCTTCCGCCGCCCGGGCATCTGGGCAGTGGTGATCTTCGCGCTCCTGTTCAAGCTCGACATCGCGGCGCTCGAGCCGATCATGCGGCCGTTCTGGGTGGATCGCGGGCTTTCGTTGGAGACGATCGGCAAGAACCTGACGCTCGGTCGCGTGCTCGCGACGCTCGCGGGGGCATCGCTCGGGGGGCTGTTCACGTCACGTTACGGGATCTTCCGCGCGCTCTGGATGCTGGGGCTGGTGCAGGCGTTCTCGGCGCTGGGGTACTGGTGGGTGGCGGCGTCGGGCGGTTCGACGGAGCGGATCTTCGCCGCGGCGCTGTTCGAGAGCTTCGCGGCCGGGATGGGCACGGCGGCGTTCCTCGCGTTCCTGATGTCGGTGTGCGAGAAGCGCTACGCGGCGACGCAGTTCGCGCTGCTGTCGGCGCTGCTCGCGCTTACCCGGAGTGTTGCGGCAACGGCGGCGGGCCCGGCGGCGGAGGCGCTGGGATATGCGCCGTACTTCCTGCTGACGTTCTTCCTGGCGTTTCCGGCCTACGCGCTGTTGCCGCTGATCCGGCATGCCTCTCGCCCAGACGGCGAGGCGCCCTGACGGGATTCGCCTCTAGCACATACCGAGGTGCAGCTCACGCTGCCCCCGGCGCTGCAGCTCAGGAGGTAGCTGTCGTCGGCTCCGCCGGTGCCGGCGTTCCGGACGTTGAACGCGAGCGTGCGGACCGACGTGCTGGGCGGCCGGCTCGGGGCCAGGCCGCCATCCGGCGTCACGCTCACCGCCCAGGTGCAGCCCGCGAGCGTAGCGGCGGCCGCCGCTCGGCTTGGTGGACGCGGACGGGTCGTGGCCACCGGGGATCGACCACCTGGGGACACCTGCGCGTGAAGCGGTGTGCTGTGCGCGACGGGGGCCAGCAGCTCGAACGGAAGCAGGCGCACGAGCACGCGGCTGAACCCGGGGCGCCCCGGACGGGGACGCCCCATGGAAGCGCAGGCGCCGTGCCGAATGCCGTGGGAACGTGAAGTGCTTCGGGGTCAGCGAGGCGAAGGCGCTAGGCTCGCGCCGCGATCCAGCGCGCCACCGCGTCCTGCATCAGCCTCTGCCGGTGCCACGCCACCAGCACCGGCGGGCGCGGCGGAATCTCCGCGACCAGACGCGGGTGCCCGAACAGCACCACGAGCGCCGCGCCCGGCGCCTCCTGTGCGAGCGCCGCGCGCGACGCCGCGCTGAACCCGCTCCGGCCCTTCCACGCGCGCGGCTCGGCGAACGCCAGCACGACCTTCGCGCCGCCGGCGCCGAGC
>JBOHSY010000367.1:0-2839 GCA_050733355.1 Gemmatimonadales bacterium
ACGCCCGGTTCTCCACGGCGCGGAACGCGGCCATCGCGAGGTGCTGGACCGGCGCCGCGCTCCGGCCGAACCAGGCGTCGTTCGTGATGTTGACGAGCACGTCCGCGCCGGCGAGAAAGAACTCGCGGACCTCGGCCGGGAAGATCGCCTCGTAGCAGATGACCACGGCGAGCCGGCCGAGGGGCGTCGAGAACGTCGTCGTCTCGCCTCCCGACCGGAACTCGCCGATCGCGCCGCCGCCCAGGACCTCGACGAAGGGCAAGAGTGATTTGAGCGGGACGTACTCTCCGAAGGGCACGAGATGGCGCTTGTCGTACCGTCCGACGACCTCGCCGTCCGGGGCGACCAGGAAGGCGCTGTTCCGCGGTCCCTCGGGCGCGTGGCCAAGCGCGCCCACCAGGAGGTACGCGCCCGTCTCGCGCGCGAGGCCCTGGACGGCGGTGCGTCGCCGGTCCCCGTCGAAGACGAACGGCAGGGAGGTCTCCGGCCAGACAACCAGCTTCGCCCTCTGGCGGGCGGCATCGGCGGTCAGAGCTCGGTAGACGGCGCGCGCGGTATCCTCGTACGCAGGATCCCACTTGATACCCTGGTCGATGCTTCCCTGCACGAGCGCGACCGGGAGCGTCGGCTGGTCTGCGCCGCGCGGGGGCACCCACGCGGACGCCAGCGCAAGGGCGACGATGCCCGCGGCAGTGGCGGTCGCCGCAAACCGCTGCGTCCAGCCGCGGTCCACCGCGATGAGACGCCACAGCGCGGCATTCACGGCGACGACGACGAACGAGACCCCATAGACCCCCGTCACGGCGGCGACCTGCACCAGCGGCCCGTTGCGGTACTGCGAGTATCCGAGGAGGTTCCACGGGAATCCGGTGAGGAGGTAGGTGCGCAGGAACTCGAGAGCGACCCAGAGACTCGCGGCCACGACGACGAACCGGGCACCGCCGCTCCCCGGCACGCGGGACAGCAGCGCGCAGAACGCCGCCAGGTAGAACGCCAGGTAGCCGGCGAGCCCGGCGAGAACGAGCGCTGCCAGCGGCCAGGGAAGATTGCCGTAGCGGACCATCGTTGTCACGATCCACGGGATGGTCGCGGCCCAGAACAGCACTCCCGCGCCGAGTCCCAGCACGGCAGCGCGGCGCCAGCCCGCGCCCTCGATGGCGGCGAGCAACGGCACCAGCGCCGCGAACGCGGCCCACTCCTGGTCTCCGCTTCCCGGGAACGAGAGCGCCAGCAGCGCCCCCGACAGCAGCGCCAGGAGCCAGCGCGGGACTCTCGGCACGCCAAGCCCTGTCATCGACGCCGTCCGGGGAACGGTGGCGGAACGCCGACCGACGTCGCCGCAACTCGCGCCCACAGTTTGCGGTCGACCCGACCCCGGCCCAATGGGATGAACGCCGGTGTCCGGGCGACCCAGTCGAGAAACTCCTCGCCAAAGAACGTGGCGAGCTCCAGGTCTTCGCGGCGGGCGAGGCGCACGTACATGACGATGAGGATCGGCGCCATCAGCACCGTCGGGAGCGTCGGCCACTGGATGTTGAAGCCGACGACGATCAGGATGAGGCCGAGATACTGAGGGTGCCGCAGATGGCGATAGATGCCGTCCGTGACCAGGCGCCCGCGGCCGCGATACACCGTCGCCCAGCCCACGACGAGCAAGCTCAGCCCGGCCGCGATGAGGGCCATGCTGATGACCATGACCACGTACACGCCGTACTGAAGATGTAGCACTCCGAGTTGGTGCAGGGCGAACGCGAGGAGATGGCTCTCGTTGTGGCCGAAGACACCCGGCGGCAGTCCGAGCAGCGGGGCGACGAGGTAGATCGTGAGCGGGAGGCCGAACATCTCCGTGAACAGCGAGATGAAGAAGGCCGCGGCGACGCCCGCATTGCGCCATTCCGCGCGCCGGCGCGGCCGTGTGAAGCCCACGAGGAAGAGCGTGAAGACTCCGGCCGCGAGGAGAACCGCGCGCCAGTTGCCGTACCACATCTCGAAGGGAATCCGCACCATGGACGGGCCCGGCGTGTGCCGCACGGTCGCGATGAAGAACCAGACGCTGACAGCGACGAGCACCGCCGCGACGCCCCAGCGGACAGCGGGCCAGAGGCTCTTCATCGCCGGCCTCAGACCTGCTGCTTGGCCGCGCGGAGGGCACGGACGATCGAATCGACGTTCTCGCCGAATCGCCTGTCCACTTGCCGGGTGTGGATGCGCCCCTGCTTGTCGATGACCACGTACCCCATCTCCGGCATGCCCATGGAGTCGCCGTACATCGCGAAAGCCCGGACCACCGCCATGCGCGGGTCGGAAAGGATCGGGAACGGCAAGCCCAGCTCCTTGATCAAGCGGGCGGCCGCATCGGTGCTGTCTCCGCTGATGCCCAGCACGGCGGCGCCCTCGGCCGTCAGGGCCTCGACCTTGTTCGGCAGCTTCCCGAGCTGCTCGCGGCACATCGCTCAGCCCGTTCCCATGTAGAAGATCAGCACGACCTCCTGCTTGCCGACGAAGTCGTCGAGCGTGTACACCTTGCCTGTCGATCCCATCAGGTTGAAACGGGGAGCCGGCTCGGGTGCCGCCCGCGCTGCGTTCCATTGCCAGGCGCCGACGCCGCCGGCCGCGAGCAGAAGCACCGCGATGACGACGGCGACCCCGCGCGAGCGCCGGCGCATGACCCAGCCCCGCGGATGTCCGGCCCGGCCCTTTCTCCTCTGTTCGAGCCTCGCCCTCGCCTGGCGTCCCATAACACCTCCATCCCTACTTGTTCACGTACCGTTCGAGCGCCGCGGCAAATTCGTCCGGCCGCTCTCGCCCCGCGCCGCCAGCGAAGTCCACCCTCGTGCCG
>JBOHSY010000368.1:0-13590 GCA_050733355.1 Gemmatimonadales bacterium
CGCGTATGCCGTCTATTTCCAGAAGTCGGAGATCAGGGACCGGAACGGGAATCGCAACCGCGAGTGGCTTGAAAGCGCAATTCTGCGGCGCTCAGGTACCGGTTGGCGCATGGCGCTGCTGCACTCGACTAGAATCGCCAAGTCCGGGGCCTGATACGCCCCCCTGGCCGTTGGAGCTTTCACGGCCAGCATTGCAGCCCGGTCGCCTGTGGGCGACCGACCTCGGTCGCGAGGCCGCGCGAACTCGAGGAGAATCGATGGGCAACGTGTTCGTGGACGTCGGCATGTCGCTGGATGGTTTCATTGCCGGGCCGAACAGCCGGCCCCGGGAATCCCCTCGGCGACGGAGGCATGCGCATCCATCAGTGGGTCTATCCACTGGCGTCCTTTCGCGAGCGAGTAGGGCTCACGGGAGGCTACACCAACCGGGACGACGAGATCGTAAGGGCAGGATTCGCCCGCACCGGTGCCTATGTAATGGGCGGACGGATGGTCGACGAGGGGCGAGGTTCGGTGGCCGGAGAATCCTCCTTTCCGCGCGCCCGTTTTCGTCGTCACGCATCAAGCGAGCGCTCCCTGGGTCAGGCAGGGTGGGACCATCTTTACCTTCGTGACCGAAGGTATTCAACGGGCCCTGGAGCAAGCAGAAGCAGCCGCAGGGCGATCGTGATGTCAGGGGTTCAGGAGGCGCGAACGTCATTCAACAGTTCATCAAGGCCGGACTGCTTGACGAACTGAGAAGCCATCTCGCGGCCGTCCTCCTCGGTGACGGAGTCCGACTGTTCGACCACCAGTAAACCCTTCGCGCCACCGCTCCAGCTCCTCGCGCAGCGACGAGCCGGGCCCGTCGTGACTGTTCGCCGGCCCGCGAGCCGCCTGTGCTCGACTCGCTTGCCAAATCCCCGATTACAGCCGAAGCTGTTGCGATCCTTGCAGCGCTGGTCACGAGAGGAGGCACGATGGGAACCATGCGACTCGTCCTCGGCGCCCGTGATGGCGGCCTCCCTGCCGAGGTCGGCGTGGACCGGCTCGGCGAGGTGCTCGCCGACCGCGGGAATCGGGTGTGGCTCGACATCAGCGACCCCGGACCGGCGGAGGTCATGCTTCTGCGTGAGACGTTCGGCTTCCACGAGCTGGCGCTGGAGGAGGTGACCAGGCCGCACGAACGCCCCCGATGCCACGCCTACTCCGGCTACTACTTCATCGTGGTTTATGCCGCCGAACGGTCCGGCGACATCATCGTGCCGCGAGAGCTGAACCTCTTCTGGGGCGAGAACTATCTGGTCACCCTCCACCGCCGGCCCGCCGCGGTGCTGGCCGTGCTCGCGGAAGCGCGCCGCCGGTGGGAACGACACGAGGGGCACCAGGCGCACGGGATCGCCTGCCTGGCGTACACCCTGTTCGAGAGCCTGGTGGACGGCTACTTCGTGGTCCAGGACCAGGTCCGGGAGCGGATCGAGGGGATCGAGGAGGCGATCTTCACCGGCGCCGAGGGCGCAGCGGCCGACCTCTTCCGGCTCCGGAAGGAGCTGCTTCGGGTGCCTCGGCTGCTGGCGCCGACCAGCCACGTGCTCGCCGAGGTGCTTCGCCGCGAGCGGACGGTTCCGGATGGACTACGGCCCTATTTCGCCGACGTTCAGGACCACGCGGTCCACGTGCTGGCGGAGCTGGACACCTATCGCGACCTGCTCGGCGCCGCCCTCGACGTGCACGTCTTTAGCGCGTTCAACCGGCTGGGCACAATCATGAAACGGCTGACCGCGATCACGGTGATCATCATGGTGCCGAACTTCGTGGCCAGCATCTACGGCATGAACTTCGCCCGCCTGGTTCCGCCCAGCGAGTCGGCCTTCGGCTTCCTCCTGGTGGTCGCGTTCCTCATGGTGATGGTGGCGTGGGGCTTCATCCACTCCCGGATGCTGGGCTGGCTCTGAAGCCGCCTGGGCGACGAGCTCATGTTCGCCAGGGGGGCCGCCGGGGCCGCTGGAGCGGGCGCTCGGAGCCGCGGTCCGGCCGCGCTGTTCTGGGGCTAGTGGGCAGCCGCGTGGCGCGCCCATGCAAGCCACGGCTTACCATGGGGGCGTTTCGACGCCATAGTAGTAGTTGTTAGCCCAGTAGTCCGGCGCGCACGAGTTACAGGAGGGTAACATGAACCGGAAGCTCTTTCTGGCCTGGCTCATCCTGTTCATCGCCTGGATGGCCGGCAGCTTCGTCGTGCACGGCACGCTGCTGGACGCTGATTACGGGCAGCTGCCGAATCTGTTCCGGCCCGAGGCGGACGCGCAGCGGCTCTTCCTGCTGATGGTGCTGGCCCACGTGATGCTGGCCGGCGCCTTCGTGTGGATCTATTCGCGCGGCGTCGAGAACACGCCGTGGCTCCCCCAGGGGCTCCGCTTCGGCCTCGCCGTCGCGTTCCTAGCGATCTTCCCCACGTACGTCATCTACTACGTGGTGCAGCCGATGCCGAGCGCCCTCACGGTGAAGCAGATCGTCTTCGACACCATCCTCGTGGTGCTCCTCGGCGCGCTCGCGGCGTTCCTCATCCGCGGTCCCGCGACGCGCGCGCCCTAGAGCGGGCATTGATCCGGAGGAGTGAGGCAGCCACCGGCAGGAGCGTGGCGAATGGCGAGTCGAGCACCCAGGGCGCGACCGCGCCCTGCAACTATGCGGCCATGGCCGAGTGGGGCGATCCCGCGGCTCCCGTAGGGCAGGCGGAGGTCAGGCCGTCGCCGCCGCTCCGCGGTTCGCCCGCTCGAAGTCCTTCATGTAGTTGACCAGCGCCTGCACCCCGGTGCGCGGGAACGCGTTGTATATGCTCGCGCGCATGCCGCCCACCGAGCGGTGCCCCTTGAGCCCGTCGAGCCCGCGCTTGGTGGCCTCGCTGACGAACTTCGCCTCGAGATCCTCGGTAGGCGCGCGGAAACAGACGTTCATCAGCGACCGGCTGTCCGGCCGGGCGGTGCCACGGAAGAAATCGCTCTGGTCGAGGTAGTCGTACAGGATCTTCGCCTTCTCCGCATTCTGCTCGGCCATGGCACGGAGCCCCCCGATCTCGCGGATCCAATTGAACACCTGGCCCATCAGGTAGATCCCGAACGTGTTCGGGGTGTTGTACATCGACTTCTCGGCGATGTGCGTCCGGTACTGCAGCATGACCGGCAGTTCCTTGGGACCGGACTCGGCCAGATCGTCGCGGATGATCACGAGCACGACACCCGAGGGCCCCAGGTTCTTCTGCGCGCCGGCATAGATCAACCCGTAGCGCGATACGTCGATGGGGCGGCTGAACATGTCGCTCGACGTGTCGGCCACCAGTGCCACGCCGGCCGGGACCTCGGGCTCGGACGCCCACTGGGTTCCGAAGATCGTGTTGTTCGTGGTCAGGTGCACGTACGCCGGCCGCTCGGAGTACCGGATGGCGCTCTGCCCGGGGATGTAGTTGAAGTTCTGGTCGCCGCTCGAGGCCGCCTCGTGCACCTTGCCGACGAGTTTGGCCTCCTTGACCGCCTTCTGGGACCACACGCCGGTCACGAGGTAGTCGGCGGTGGCGCCCTTCGGCAGGAAGTTCATCGGCACCATCGCGAACTGGAGCGACGCCCCGCCCTGCAGGAAGAGGACCCGATAGCCGTCGGGAATGCCGGCCAGCTCGCGGCAGGCCTGCTCGGCCTCGTCCGCGACCTTGTCGAACAGCTTGCCGCGATGGCTATGCTCCAGCACGCCGATGCCGCTGCCGGCGATGTTCCAGATGTCCTGCTGCGCCTGCTTCAGCACCGGCTCGGGCAGCGTGGCCGGCCCTGCGCTGAAGTTGTAAATGCGGTCGCTCACCTACTTCCTCCCGTCGATCTCGGTCAGCTCGACGCTGATGATGTTGTCGTTGGCCCGGCGCACCGCCTCCAGCGCCTCCGCGCCGGGACCCGCGTCGAGATGTATGCGCGCGAGCGTCGCGTGCGCGCCGTGATAGATGATGTTCTCGACTTCCTCGACGTTGATCGTCCGGTCGGCGAGGATGCGGAAGACGTCGGCCAGCACGCCGGGCCGGTTCTTGAGGCGCACGGCGAGAATGTGCGTCGCCGAGCTCTTGGCCAGGCGATTCACGCAGTTGGGGACGCCGCCTTCCTGGACGAACTCGTGCACGATCCGGATGACCTCGTGCGCGATGGCCACCTGCGCCTGCTCGGTGGACGCGCCCACGTGGTGCGTGCCGAACACGCCCGGCTGCTTCGCCAGGGCGCTGTCCCAGGCCCCGCTGCCCCCGGCCGGCTCGTTCTGGAAGACGTCGAGCCCGGCGCGGATGCCCTTCGCCTTGATGGCGGCGGCGAGCGCCGCCTCGTCCACCACGCTGCCGCGCGCCGTGTTGATGAGATATGCGCCCGGCTTCATCGCCACCAGGAACTCGGCGTTGACCAGGTGCCTGGTCTCCTCGTTCGCGGCGACGTTGATCGATATCGCGTCGCTGACGCGGGCGACCTCCAGCGGTGTCTGGCAGTACCGAAGCCCCAGCCGGTCCGCTTCGGCATGGGTCAGGTTGCGCGACCACGCGGCCACGTGCATGCCGAACGCCTGGGCCCGCGCCGAGATCTCGCGTCCGATCTGCCCCAGCCCCACGATCCCGAACGTGCGCCCGTGGAGGCCGCGGGCCCTGGAGTACTCCGCCTTGTTCCACCGGCCCGCGCGGAGATCGGCCACCTGGTCGGGAATGCGGCGGTCGCACGACAGCAGCAGCCCGAACACCAGCTCGGCGACGGCCACCGAGTTCTTTCCGGGACAGTTGGAGACGAAGATACCGAGGTCCGACGCGGCGTCCGTGTCGATCGTGTCGATGCCGGCGCCCGCCCGGATCACCAGCGCGAGGCTCGCGCCCACCTTCAGCGCGTCCGCCGTCACCCTGGTGCTCCGCACCACCAGGATGTTCGGGTCGTGCTGCCTGAGCGCCGCCGGCAGCGTGTCGGCCGTGAGGTCGGGCTGGGAGAGCACGGTACAGCCGAGCTCCTTGAGGCCGTCGATGCCTACTGTCTCGAACTTGTCGGCTATGAGAATTTTCATCGCTATCGGCTATCCGCTACCCGCTACCCGCTCGTTGCGCGACCGCTCGGTGCTTCGCGCGACGCGACGAGCGACGGCGGAGCGGCCGATAGCGGATAGCGGATAGCGGATAGCATCAGTCCAATTCATGCACAAACAGCCCGCTCCTGAGCTTGGGCTCGAACCACGTGCTCTTCGGCGGCATGACGCCGCCCGCGTCCGACACGGCCAGCAGCTGCTCCACGGTCGTGGGATACATCGCCACGCCCAGCGCCATCTCGCCCGAGCGCACCCGGCGCTCCAGCTCGCCCGTGCCCCGGATGCCGCCCACGAAGTCGATGCGCTTGTCGGTCCGCGGATCGGCGATGCCGAGGATCGGGCCCAGCACGCGGTCCTGGAGCAGGCTCACGTCGAGCGAGCCGACCGGATCGGCGCGGTCGATCGACGCCGGATCCAGCGTGAGCCGATGCCATCGGCCGTCGAAGACGAGCCCGAAGCTCCCCGGCGCCGAGGGCGAGACTGCGGGCGCCGGCTCGAGCCGCCCGAGGGCCCCGAGCCGCTCCGCGAACGCCGCCGGTGAGAGGCCGTTGAGCTGCCGCACCAGCCGATGGTACGGCAGGATCCGGAGCTGGTCCGCCGGAAAGAGCACGGCGAGAAACCAGTTGTACTCCTCGTCGCCCCAGTGCGCGGGGTTCGCCGCCTTGCGCTCCCGGCCCGCGCGCCACGCGCTCGCGGACCGGTGGTGCCCGTCGGCCACGTACGCGAGCGGCACCGCGCAGAACGCCCGCACCCACGCCGCCGGATCGCACGCACGCCAGACGGTGTGACGCACGCGGTCGGGCGCGGTAAAATCGTACAGCGGCGCGTCCTGCGTGGCCAAGCGCGCCAGCGCGTCGAGCTCGGGCCTCGGCCGGTACGTCAGCAACACCGGCTCCGCGTTGGCGTTGAGCGTGAGCACGTGTCGCGTCCGGTCGTCCTCCTTGTCCTTCCGCGTCCTCTCGTGCTTCCGGATGATGTCGTGCTCGTAGTCATCCACGTGCACGCAGCCGACGAGACCCGTCTGCGCCCGCCCGTCCATCTCCTGCCGGTAGAGGAACAGGCCCGGCGCAGCGTCACGCACCAGGGTGCCCTCGGTCGCCAAACGATCCAGCGCGGCGCGCGCCGCGGCGTAGATCCGGGCGTCGTAGGGATCGGTGTCCGGCGGGAGATCGATGTCGGAGCGCCCGACATGTAGAAAGCTGTACGGATTCCCCTCGGCCAGCGCCGCCGCCTCGTCCCGGCTCACGACGTCATATGGCACCGCAGCCACGCGGGCCGCCAGGTCAGGCCGTGGACGCAGGGCGCGGAAAGGATTCAGGCGCATGGGATAACAAAGTAAGCAGTAAACAGTGAGCAGTAAGCTGGGGCGCCCGCGCACCGAGGCCCCGCCTGCCTCGCCTGCTCACCGCTCACTGCTCACTGCTCACTTGGCAATAGCAGCAGCTTGCCCGTCGTTTGCCGGGCCTCGAGCGCCCGGTGCGCCTCGGCCGCGTCGCGCAACGGATGCTCGCGGTCGATCCGCACGCGAAGCGACCCGTCGGCAACCCAGCCCAGCACCTCGTTCGCACGCGCGAGCAGCTCGGCGCGGGTCACGATGTGATGGAAGAGCGTGGGACGAGTGATGAACAGCGAACCCTTCTGGTTCAGCACCTGGAGGTCGAGGGGCTGCACCGGCCCGCCGGACTGGCCGTACAGCACCATCATACCCCGACGTGCGAGCACGTTGAGTCCCTTGTCGAACGTGGTCTTGCCGACCGAGTCGTACACCACCTGGAGGCCCGCGCCGCCCGTCAGTCGCCTGACCTCCGCTTCGAAGTCCTGCTCCGTGTAGAGAATCACCTCGTCCGCCCCGGCCTCGCGCGCCAGCCCGGCCTTGGCCTCGGTGGACACGGTGCCGATCACCCGGGCCCCGCATCGCTTGGCCATCTGGCACAGCAGAAGACCGACCCCGCCGGCCGCTGCGTGAACCAGGCAGGTGTCGCCCGGCCGAAGGGGATACGTCGTAAGCACCAGGTAATGCGCCGTGAGCCCCTGGAGAAAGACCGCCGCCGCAAGCCGGGCATCGATTCCGTCGGGTACCCTGACCAGTCGGTCCGCCGGAACCGCGGCGTACTCGGCATAAGCACCCGTCGGCCCGGCGTAGACCACCCGTTCGCCCATGCGAACCGCGGTGACCTCCGGGCCCACGGCCTCGACGGTGCCGGCCGCCTCCATGCCGAGGGTGTAGGGAAGCTGGACCTTGTAGAGACCGGTCCGCTGGTAGACGTCGATGAAGTTGACGCCGCTGGCTTCCAGGCGGACCAGCGCCTGGCCCGCGCCGGGCGCCGGCGCGGGGATGTCATCGAACCGGAGCATCTCGGCTGCGCCGTACTCGTGCAGCCTGATCGCCTTCATCCAGGTCTTATCGCTCTCTCGGTGACCGGCCGGCCGCCGGATCCGGGCAGCGGCATCTTGCGCCCACCCTCCAGCTCGCCGGCGAGCAGCGCTTCGGCATCGGAGTACGGATATATCGTGGGCGCCCGGTGCTGCATCAGCCCGCCCGTGTCCGCCGTGGGACCATAGGTGCTGTGAAGGTCGCGGCCGAGCATCCGGAGCAGCGCGGTCTGCTGCCCTCGGTGGTGCGCGGTGTGCGCCACTCGCCGGACCACCACCCAGGCGCGCAGGCGCGTCACGTCGAAGAACGTCACCGCCCCTTCCCACCAGCCGTCCTCGGTGGCCGCCAGCGCGCCGGCCCGCCGGGCGGAATCCTCCGCGTAGCGCCGCAGGAACTCGACCCGGGTCTCGGCCGTCGGGAGCGGGGGCGCGCCGACGTCGATGCCGAGCATGTCGCGGAACCAGAGGTTCTCGCTGACGCACTGGTGCACCATGTGCTCCAGCGCGGTTCGACCCCGCGGATCGCCCGCCCTGGGCCGCGCGGCCAGGTCTTCGTCACGGAACGAGCCCCAGGTGCCGAGCACCTTGAGCCGTTCGGTCGCGTAGGTCTCTACCAGGAAGTCGTATCTCAGGCGATCTCCCCCTTCAATACCGGGAAGTCATCGGCGCGACCGAGGCTATTGTTCGGGGATGCCAGTCCGTGACCTCTCCGCCGTCCGGCGCCGGCTCCCGATCGGCGCCGAAGTGCGGCCCGAAGGCATCGATTTCAGGGTCTGGGCCCCCCGCCGCGCCCGGGTCGAGGTAGTGCTCGAGACCGAGGGCCGCGCCGTGCCGCTCGCGCCGGGCGCCGACGGGTATTTCCACACGGTCGTGCCGGAGCTGAGCGCCGGAACCCGCTACCGGTTTCGCCTCGACGGCGGGATTCCCGTCCCGGATCCGGCGTCCCGCTTCCAGCCTGGGGGACCGCATGGCCCCTCGGAGGTGATCGACCCGGCGCCGTTCGCATGGAGCGACGCAGGGTGGCACGGGGCCGCGATCGATGGACAGGTCTGCTACGAGGTTCACGTGGGGACGTTCACCCCGCAAGGAACGTGGACCGCCGCAGCCGACCTGCTTCCCGCCCTGGCTGACGTCGGGGTCACCCTGCTCGAGGTCATGCCCGTGGCCGAATTCCCCGGTCGGTTCGGCTGGGGATACGACGGCGTCAACCTGTTCGCGCCCACCCGGCTGTACGGACGGCCGGACGACTTTCGCCGGTTCGTCGATCGCGCGCACTCGCTCGGGCTCGGCGTGCTCCTCGACGTGGTATACAACCATCTCGGGCCGGACGGCAACTACCTGCGCGAGTTCTCGGACGACTACTTCACCGACCGGTACACCACGCCGTGGGGGCAGTCGCTCCACTTCGATGGCGACGGCTCGGCCCCGATCCGCGAGTTCTTCCTGGCCAACGCGGCCCACTGGATCGCGGAGTATCATCTCGACGGGCTGCGCCTCGATGCCACGCACACGATCTACGACGCCTCACCGGAGCACATCCTGGCGGCGGTGGCGCGCCGGGTGCGGGAGACCGCCCGCGGCCGCGCCACGCTGGTGATCGCCGAAGACGAGCCGCAGCGCAGGTGGCTCCTCGCGCCGCCGTCGCGTGGCGGGTGGGGTATGGATGCCATCTGGCACGACGAGTTCCACCACTCGGCGCGCGTGGCCGCGACGGGGCGGCGGGAGGGTTACCTGAAGCGCTTCACCGGCACGGGGCTGGAGCTCGCGGCTGCCGCGGGGGCCTTCCCCACCGAGGGGAGCCATGGCCACGCGGGCCTGGTGAACTTCCTGCAGAACCACGACCAGCTGTCGGTGATGCCGGGCGGGCGGCGACTGCACCAGCTCACGAGCGCGGGCAGATGGCGGGCGCTCACCGCGCTGCTCCTGCTCGGGCCCGGCACGCCGATGCTCTTTCAGGGAGACGAGTTCGCCGCGTCGGCGCCGTTCTTCTACTTCGCCGATCACGAGCCCACGCTGGCTCGTCTGGTGCGCGAGGGACGCGCGAGGTACCTGGCCCAGTTCGCCAGTCTCGCCGATCCGGCCGTCCAGGCGCTGCTCCCGGACCCCGCCGATGCCGAGACGTTCCGGCGTTGCCAGCTCGACCACGCCGAGCGTGGGCGCCGCGTGGATGCGCTGCGGCTGCACCGCGACCTCGTGACGCTGCGCCGATCCGGCGCCGCGCTCAACCGCGGGCGGGTAGAGTCAGCCGCGCTGTCCGAGCACGCGATCGCCCTGCGGACCACCGGAGCCGGGCGCGCCACACTCCTGCTGGTCAATCTCGGCACGGACCTCGAGCTCGAACCGGGTCCGGGAAGCTTCGTCGCGGCGCCGCGCGGGGCCGGGTGGTCAATCCGCTGGTCGTCGGACGACGTCGCGTACGGTGGGTCGGGAATTCCGGCCGCGGCGCGGCGCGGCGCCCTCGCGCCGGGCGAGTCGGCGCTGCTGCTCGAGGCTCCTCACCAGCCCCGCGTGGCGTAGGGCGTGCGTGAGGGACCGAGGTCCGCGCCGTGCTGCTGCATGATGCGCACGGCCGTGTCGGCCCGCTCGTCATCCGCCGTGACGCTCAGCAGAATGCCGCCTTCGCGGAAACCGCGGTCGAAGTGCCGCGCGTCGTCGGGCGGAAGCCCGAGGCCGATGAGGCCCCGATCACCCCGCCCGTCGCGGCCCCCGCGCCCGCGCCGACCAGCGTCGAGCCGAGCACGCCTCCTGCCACGATCGGGCCGACGCCGGGCAGGAGCAGCGAGCCGAGCAGTCCGAGCACGCCGCCAAGCACGCCGCCACTGACGGCGCCGGTGGCGGCCCCGCTGGCGGCCTCGCTCTCTGCCGCCGGATCCACCCGCTCCCGGCCCCCGCCCAGGTCCCGCATGACCACCCCGATCGCCTGATCGGAGAATCCGGTGGCCTGGAGCGCGCGAATCGTCGTCTGCGCGGCCTCGTTACTGTCGAACAGCCCGACCACGGCGCGGCGGGGGGTCAGACACCCACCAGTCGCCGCTCCGGTCCGGCATACTGCGGGTCCCGATACTGCCGCCGCTCGCTGCCGCGGTACTGGGACCGGCCGGTCCAAGCGGGCCCGAGGTCCGCGTCGTGCGAGCCGAGAATGCGCTCGGCCTCGGCCGCGCGCGCCCCGGCGTCCACGGTGACCAGCGTGCCGCCTTCGCGGAACCCGGTGTCGAAGTGCCGGGCGTCTTCCTCGGAGACGCCGAGGCCCACCAGGGCACCGATGAGACCGCCGGTCGCCACCCCGGCGCCGGCACCGACCAGCACCGACTCCAGCACGCCCCCGACCACGATGGGGCCGATCCCCGGAACGAGCAGGGAGCCCAGCAGGCCGATGATGCCGCCGACCAGCCCGCCGCTCACGGCGCCGGCGGCGGCGCCCCTGCCGGCCTGCGACGTCCCGGTGCCGTCGGCCACCTCGCGCTGCTCGTTACGCTCCTTGATGGCGATGCCGATCTGTTCGCGGGTGAATCCCGCGTCCCTGATCTCCTTGATCGCCTGCTCGGCGTCGCCGCGGTCGCGGAACAGACCGACGACAGTGCGCCCGGTTCTGCTGCTGGCAGAGTCGAAAGCCATGATGTCAATCCTTGCTTTGCATGTGCTTGATGTGAGTGTCCGGCAGACACTACGAGGTCGGTCGCGAAGCGCCGGATCACCGCGCCTCTCGGGGTCGCCGCCAAGGTAAGCCGCGTATCCGGGACACTACGTGACGGCAGTCACACGCGGCAGGGAAACGGACGGGCGGCGGCCCCTCAGCGGTGCAGCGGCAGCTCCAGCGCGTCCCACAGGGCGAGCCAGCTCGCCTCGATGATGTTCTCGGAGCAGCCGACGGTACTCCAGCGTTCCGCTCCGCGGGCGGACTCGACGATGACCCGCGGGCGCGCACCCGTGCCCAGGTGCTCGTCCACGATGCGGACCTTGTAGTCCACCAGCCGCACGTCCTCGAGCGCGGGATGGAACGGGACCAGGGCCTTGCGCAGCGCGCGGTCGAGCGCATTCACCGGGCCGGCGCCCTCCGCGGCGGTATGCATGATCTGGTCGCCCACGCGGAGCTTCACGGTGGCCTGGGCCCGCACTCCTTGCCCGCCCCGCTTTTCGACCAGGACGGTGAAGTCGAGCAGCTCGAAGGGGGCCTCGTAACCCGGCGCTGACCGGCGAAGCAACATCTCGAACGAACCTTCCGCCGCCTCGAACTGAAAGCCGCGGTGCTCGAGCTCCTTGATCCGCTGGAGCACCGCGCCGTCGTCGGCCCCGCCGTCGAGCCCGAGCGCCTGGGCGCGGAGGCGCACGTTGCGCCGTCCGGCCACCTCGCTCACCACGACGCGCATCTCATTGCCCACCACCGCGGGGTCCACGTGGTGGTAGCTCTCCGGCACCTTGGCCACGGCCGCCGCGTGGATGCCGCCCTTGTGGGCGAACGCGCTCCGGCCGACGTACGGCGCGTGCGCATCGGGATTGAGATTCGCGATGACCGCGACCACCCGGGAAACCTCGGTGAGCCGGGCGAGCCGGCCGGCGGGGAGCACGTCCCGGCCGAGCTTGAGCTGGAGGTTCGCGATCACCGGGACGAGGTCCACGTTGCCGCAGCGCTCGCCATACCCGTTGATCGTCCCTTGCACCTGCGCGCACCCGGCTTCCACCGCGGCGAGCGCGACGGCAACCGCCAGTCCGCTGTCGTCGTGCGGGTGGATGCCGAGGGGTGCGTGGATGCGGTCGCGCACGCGGCAGACGACTTCCCCGACCCGCGCGGGCAGGCTGCCGCCGTTCGTGTCGCAGAGCACGACCCAGGAGGCGCCGGCCGCTTCGGCCGCCTCCAATGTGGCGAGCGCGTACTCGGGATCCTGGGCGAAGCCATCGAAGAAGTGCTCCGCGTCGTACACCACTTCCCGATCCTGGCCCCGAAGCCACGCGACGCTCTCCCCGATCATGGCGAGGTTCTCGTCCCGCGTGGTCTCCAGCACGCGCTCCACGTGCAGGGTCGAGCTCTTGCCCACGACGGTGACCGTGGGCGTGGCGGCAGCCACCAGGGCGCGGAGACTGGCGTCCTCGTCGCACCGGGTCCCGACCCGCCGTGTACTGCCGAACGCCGCGACCTTCGCCCGCCCGAGCGGCTCCGCGGCCACGCGCCGAAAGAACTCCGCGTCCTTCGGGTTGGAGCCGGGCCAGCCGCCCTCGATGTACTGCACACCGAGCTCGTCGAGCAGCCGGGCGATCTTGACCTTGTCCTCGACCGAGAGCGAGAGTCCCTCGCGCTGGGTTCCGTCGCGGAGCGTCGTGTCGTAGAGCGAGATCGGCATGGCGCGAGCTCCGCCGGGCGGGGCCGGCAGCGAAAAAAGAAAGCGGCCTCTCGGAAGGAGAGGCCGCGTGGGATCGCCGATTCGTGCGCTGCGTCAGCCGCGCGCCGGCACGCTGCCTCTCCGCGGGTGCGGAAGAAGGCAGATGCCGATGGGAAGCGGGAGACGGGCGAACCGCATGGTTGCAATTCTATTCAGCCGGACGCATACGTCAAGTTTCTGAACCACGAGCCCGACGGTGCCGGGATGCCGGCTAATGCGACCTCGACCGCGGGGTCTTGGCGGACCGCGCCGCGGCCGACCATCACCGGCAGCGCAGAAAAGGTGGGTGGAACGGGCGCGAGTGCGCCCGTTCCCGCGAGATATATAAGAAGAGGGGGTTAAGAGGGTTAAGCAGCGAAAGCAGAGGAGAGGGTCAGCTCATCCGGCCACGGGGCTTGGGGGCCGAGGGCTAGGAATCGGATGTCTCGCAGAGCGCCAACCGGTCTCCACTTCCACTATCTGGCAAGATACCCGCGACTTAGAGCCCCGCTGTGCGCCGGGTCACACGCCAGACCCCGCCGCCAGGTCCGTGAGAGCGCCCAGCATGGTCTCCACGGTCGCCGGGGTGGCGTCGCCCATGTGGCCGATCCGGACCAGGCGGTCGGCCAGCGCGCCGAGCCCCCCGGCCAGCGTGAACCCGCGGGCGCGCATCTCCCGCAGGACCTCGGCCACGCGAACCCCCGCAGGCGGTACGAGCGCCGACACAGCCGGGGAGCGCCGGGCGGGGTCGGCCAGGAAGGTCCAGTTCGACGCGCCGACCCAGCGGTCCACCATCGCGAGC
>JBOHSY010000369.1:0-3144 GCA_050733355.1 Gemmatimonadales bacterium
CTTCCTCGGCAGCTCTCACGCGCATCGTTTCGCCTTGCCGACGAAGGCCATCGCCGGCGCCCCTCCGGCCCGTCGGCTGTATGCCTTGTTAGCCAAGGACCGCCGTCGCTTCGATCTCCACTACTGCCCGCTCGTCTACCAACGACGTCACCTCCACCAGCGCCATCGCGGGGAAGAGCGTCCCCATCCGCCGCCGGTACACCACGCCCAATGGCTTGAGGCTGGCGCGGTACTGCGCCATATCGGTGACATAGATTGTGAATCGGCCGATGTCTCCCGGCACGCCGCCGGCCTGACGCAGAACGGCGAGAACGTTACGCAACGCCTCGTCGAACTGGGACACGAAGTCAGCGGCCGGCACCTGGCCCGAGCCGTCGCGCGCGGTCTGCCCCGCGATGAAGAGCGTCCTGCCCCCGGCCTGGGCCAGCATGCCGTTGTTCCAGCCCCGGGGCGCGCCCAGCTCTTCGGGGTTGATGATCGCGAAGCGGCCGCTCATCGGATCTCTCCCGTCCAGGACCAGGGTCTCCCCGTTGGGAGGATGGGTGACGGCAGCGACGGAGAGCGACACCACCGCCGCCGCCACCTCCTCGGCCGAGATCAGCCGAGTCTGCCCCGCCGAGGCGAGGGCCGCCGCCAGCGCTTCTTCACGAGTGCGGCCGGTTTTGGCGACGATCCGGGCCAGGGTCTCGGTGGTCATCTCGGTGTCGACGAAGCCGGGGCAGACCGCGTTCACCGTGACCCCGGTGCCCGCCACCTCCGCCGCGGCCGAGCGGGTGAGACCCAGGAGCGCGTGCTTGGCCGCGGAGTAGGCCGCGAGATACTTGCCGCCGCTCAAGCCCGCCGTCGAAGCCACATTGATCACTCTGCCCCACTGCCGCTCGAGCATCCCGGGGAGGAAGGCCCGGGTGCAGAGGAAGGCGCCGGTGGCGTTGACGGCCATGAGGCGGTTCCAGTCTTCGAGCGAGGTGCGGACGACAGGCATCGAAGCGGCGGCGCCGGCGTTGTTGACCAGCACCGCCACCGGTCCCAGCTCAGCGGCTTCACGGGCGAGGGTCTGCACGCTGGCTTCGCTGGTCACGTCGCAGACCACCGCTTTTGCCTTATGCCCCTGCGCCACCAACTTGGCGGTCTGCCGCTCGATCTGATCTCGAGTACGGGCGGCGACCACCACACTGAGACCGGCGTTTGCAAGCGCTCGGGCGGTGGCAGCTCCGATCCCCCGGCCGGCGCCGGTCACGACCGCCACGCGGCCGGCGAGCTCATTCACTTGGCCTGCCCGTGCTGGCGCCGAGCCCGCGACGTTCTCTCCGGAGGAGCCGCGAGGTGTTGAAGTTCAAGGTGACGGATCAGTCGGCTCGAGGGGCGCTCAGCGCGAGAACGCCCGCGCGGTCGCGAGCTCGGTTCGCCGTCCGTCCGCCTTCTCCATCAGCTTGAGGTATTCGCGGTATCCAGTTGCGGCGGCGGCCTTGTCACCGGCGAGCTCCGCCGCCCGCGCCGCGCCGAAGATGCTGCGGGCCCGCCCCGGTTCTCGGACCAGGATCGCTCGGTACGCCTCGCGGGCTTGCGCATAGCGCCCCACCGCGAGCAGCATGTCTCCCTCCAGCTCGCGAGCGGGGAGCAGCTCGCCAGGGGTGACCTGGTGCTTGTCGGTCACCTCCTCGTCCTCGGCCGCGGCGTGCGCCTGGGCCAGTGCAGCGGCGGTATCGCCCGCGGCGAACAACGCCCACGCGCCTGCAGCGTCGCGCTTGATGCGGACCACCCGGCTCCAGTAGGTCTCCTGCTTGGCCTCCAGCGACGCCGCGATCGCATCGAGCGCCGCGACCTCGGCACGCGCCGCGTCCGGCTGGCCGTTACGGGCGCTTCCGATGGCGCGGGTGAAGCGGCTCAGTGCGGCGGCCATGGGCGGGGCGGAGTCGTCCGGCAGGGGAAACGCCGCCGCCGCCCCCCACTCTCCCTGCTCGAGAGAGATTCGGGCCCTTATGGCCGTTCCATTGTACGCCGCGATCAGCGCCTGAGCATCCGTGACCTTCAGGCCCTCAGCTGTAGCCACAGCCGCGCCTGCAGCGGAGTCCTGCCCTCGTTGGAGATAGCCGTAGATGGCGTAGTCCAGTGCGTGCAGCTCGCTCGGGGTGGCAGCCGGCAGACCAGCGGCCCGAGCGTAGTCCATCCCTGCCCGGAACGACTCCCAGTTGGAGGCGACAGTCTCGTCCCAAAGACCCAGCCGCACGAAGATGTGCGAGGGCATGTGCTGGGCGTGAGGAGCGGCCGGGGCGATCTTGGCGTAGCGCCGGGCCGCCGGGAGGCCGAGCGAGGCCAGACGCGGCGTGTCGGCGGCGTGAATGATGTAATGCGCCAGCCCCGGGTGGTCGGGATGCCGGGCGAAGAGCGGCTCCAGGATGGCTATCGCTTTCCGCTGCTGGGCGAAGGTGGTGTCGGTGCGGGGCGCCGTAGCCACCAGCGAGAGCGCGTAATAAATGGCGATCTCCCGATCGCCGGGGAAATCGCGATAGAGCCGCGTCATGGTATCGGCATACGTCTGGAGCCGGGCGGCGCTCGGAGTGGACTCGGCGTCGCGATACAGCGCAGCCGCGGCGGCGATGAACCCGCGCTCCCGCGCGGTCTTGACTGGCAGAGCGGCTGCCTTTGCGGCGGCCTGGGCGCCCCTGGTCAGGGCGGGGCCGGCCGGTCCGCCGGCGAAGGGGTTACCCCAGGCGTTGAGGGCGATGCCCCAGTGGGCCATGGCGCAACTGGAGTCGGCCGCGAGGACGGCGCCGAACGCCCGGTTCCCCTCCTCCCACCAGAAGGAGTGGAGCACCCCCATTGCGTGCTCGAAGCGGCGCTGCGCCTCGGGAGCGCAGGAGACCGGGAAGACCACCCGGCCGAGCCTGCCGATGTCGTGCTGATGCGCCTGGTCGTGCTCTTGGGCGCTAAGGAGTGGGGGGCCGACAAAAGAGATGGCAAGCGCGGCACCGCACGCCACGGAGAGACGCAACATGGAAACCTCGGGAGTCAGGTAACCCGCTATCGCGCGGCTACGTTAACGCCAGGGCGGGGTGAACTCAACCGCCCAGCTCGGCTTGCACCGCTTCGTCGAGAATCGAGCCGAGGAGCTCGATGGTCGCCTTGCCCTCCTCGGCAGTGGCC
>JBOHSY010000370.1:0-5210 GCA_050733355.1 Gemmatimonadales bacterium
GGCCTCTGCGTTTCCGGCGAGGGCTACACCTCGAGCGGCACCCAGCGAAGCACGCGCGCGCTCGGGCGCGCGCCAAGCACGTAATGTCCCTGGCTCTGGCCGCCCCACGATACCTCGACGCAGCTCCCGTCGCCGCAGGCGACGGTGTCCCCGTCGAACGGACCGCCGACACACTCGTACGTGTTGGTGGGTAACGTCTGCCTGGCCATGGAATCCTCCTGATCCAAGGACACGGTGGACTGCACCATGGGGTCAACGTAGGAGGCGCGGGAGCCGGCCCGCCGTGACCGCCGGAGCCGGGACGATGGGCTCCAGGTCACGCTCCCGATTTCCGGCGTATCTTGGCGTATCTTGCAGTGCGTTTCCCCGACCCGCGTCCGTCTTTCCCGGAGGCTCTCCATGGTGACGCTCGGTTCGCTCCTCCTCCCCATCATCCTGTCGGCCGTGTTCGTCTTCATCGCCAGTTCGCTCGTGCACATGGTGTTCCGGTACCACGCGAGCGACTACACCCGCCTGCCGGACGAGGACGCCGTGCGCGCAGCCCTCCGGAGCGGAAACCCGGCACCGGCGCAGTACATCATTCCATACGCGTCGGGCATGAGGGAGATGGAAACACCCGAGATGAAGCAGAAGTACCAGGACGGGCCGGTCGGCGTGCTGAATCTCAAGCGCCCGGGCGCGTACTCGATGGGCGCGAGCCTGGGGCAGTGGTTCGCCTTCAACGTCGTCGTGTCGCTATTCGTGGCCTACGCCGTGGCCCACGCGCTCCCCGCGGGGACTCCCTACCTCCAGGTATTCCGGGTGGTCGGGACCGTGACGTTGCTCGCCTACGCGGCCGGGCAGATCCCCGCGGCGATCTGGATGGGCAAGCCGTGGTCGGTCGCGTGGAAGGAAGTGCTCGACGGTCTCCTGTATGCCCTGGTGACCGCCGGCGTGTTCGGCTGGCTCTGGCCGCGCTAACGGTGGCTCGGCTCGGTGTCCTGCTCGCGCTCGCCCTCGCCGCGCCCGCCTCGGCCCAGACGCCCGACGTGGTGTTCGTGCCCACCTCGGTGGATGTGGCGCTCACCATGCTGGGCCTCGCGGGTGTGGGCGACTCCGACGTCGTCTACGATCTCGGATCCGGCGACGGAAGACTCGTCATCTCCGCGGCCAAGCGGTTCGGGGCGCGCGGCGTCGGCATCGACATCGATCCCGACCGCGTCGCCGACGGACGCCGGAACGCGGATACGGCCGGGGTCACCCACCGGGTCACGTTCCGCCAGGCGGATCTATTCGAGACCGATCTCCGTCCGGCGACCGTCGTCACCTTGTATCTCACATCGTCGCTGAACCAGCGGCTCCGGCCGAAGCTCCTCCGTGAGCTCCGGCCCGGCGCGCGGGTGGTTTCCAACAACTTCGACATGGGCGCATGGACCCCGGACAGCGTGGCGTTCGTGCAGGGAGTGGCCATGGCGCGGACCCCGGTCCACTTCTGGGTGATCCCGGCTGACGCACGCGGCGGTTGGCACGTGACGGCCGAAGGCATGCCCGCGATCCGGCTGCGCTTCGAGCAGCAGTTCCAGCAGGTGAGCGGGACCGCGACGATCAGCGGGCAGCGATGGGAGCTGGCGGGCGCGCGGCTGCGGGGCGACAGCATCACCTTCTCCATTCCCGGCGATCGGGAGAGCGGCACAATGCGCTTTGCCGGGCGCGTGTTGGGAGACAGCGGCCGTGGCACGGTCACACTCGATGCCAGCGCGGCACCGCGCGCCTGGCGCGCGATTCGAACCAAGGCCGACTGACGATGCCCTCCGAACCATCCGACAAGTCTCGCACGGTCGCGTTCACGCTGGCGGCCCTCCTCGGTCCCTTCGGGGCGCACCGGTTCTACTCCGGCCGCACGGAATCCGCCGTGCTGATGGCATGCACGCTGGGCGGGCTGGGCGTCTGGTGGCTGTACGACGTGATCGTGGTGGGATTCGGGCAGTTCCAGGACGAGCGGGGTCGCGTGATCTCGGACTGGGAGCCGAGGCCCGGCGAGCGGGAGACGCTGCCGGAGGGCGTGCTCGACGAGCTGCAGGCCCTCCGTGCGGAGGTGGCGGAACTCGCCGAGCGCATGGACTTCACCGAGCGACTGCTGGCCTCTCGCGCGCCCGACGAGATCCGCCGGATCGAGCCCAGTTAGCTATTCCGCGGCCACCCGCCAGATGCGGTTGCCGGCATCGTCAGCGACGAGCAGCGCACCGTCGGGCGTGACTGCGAGCCCCACCGGGCGACCCCACACTTCGCCCTTGGCGGAATCGGCGATGAAGCCGCCAAGGAACTCCTCCATCCCTCCGCTGGGGCGGCCGCTCTCGAACGGCACGAATGCCACCCGGTAGCCGGCGAGCTGGCTCCGGTTCCAGGATCCGTGCTGGCCGACGAACGCGCCGCGCTGGTACCGGTCGGGGAAGCGGAGGCCATTGCCGAATGTCAGCCCCAGGGACGCCGTGTGGGCCCCCGTCGCGTAATCGGGCGCGATCGCCTTCGACACGAGCTCGGGCGCCTGACCTTTCAGGCGGGGATCCTCGTTGGGGCCCCAGTAGGCGAACGGCCAGCCGTAGAACGCGCCCTCGCGCACGCTGGTGATGTAGTCGGGCACGAGCTCGTCGCCCAGCCCGTCGCGCTCGTTCACCGCGGTCCAGAGTGCCCCGCTCGTAGGCTCCCAATCGAGCCCGTTCGGGTTGCGGAGCCCGGACGCGAACACCCGCATGCCGCTGCCGTCGGGATCGACCTCGAGCACGGCCGCGCGCCGCGTGTCCTTCCGGTCCACCTTCTCCTCATCCACGTTGGTGCCCGAGCCGACGGTCACGTAGAGCTTCGAGCCGTCCCGGTTCGCGATGACGTTACGGGTCCAGTGGTTGTTGTAGCCGCCCGCGGGGAGATCGAGAATCTTGCGGCCCCGACCGGTCACGCGGCCTCGCGCAGAGTCGAATGGGTAGCGCAGCAGCGCATCGGTATTGGCCACATAGAACGCCGGCCCGAGCGCGAGCATGCCGAACGGCTGCTTCAGGCCCTGGAGGAAGGTCTCGCGGGTTTCGGCGCGTCCATCCCTGTCATTGTCGCGAAGGCGCGAGATCCGGTTGGCCGACGGCCCGAAAATGCCGGACCCCTCGAACGCCTTCCTGACGGCCGCAGGGATGCGCTCCGGCGCCTCGGTGCGCGACTCGGCGACGAGCACGTCGCCGTTGGGCAGCACGTGGAGCCAGCGCGGGTTCTCGAGGCTATCGGCGAAGAGCGTGACGGTGAAGCCGGCGGGCGCCTTCGGCCTGGCGTCGCCCGACCAGCCGACCACCTTCGAGATCTTGGTGCCCGAGGGGGTCGCGTTGGGCGGGGCCAGCTGCGGGCTCGGCCCGATGTCCGGACCGCTGATCGTACGGACGGCGGCCGTCGCGTCGGGCGGCTTCGAGCCCGCGCTGGCCGTGTCGGTCGTCTTGCGCTCGTCCGACTGGCAGGCGCCGAGGGCGCCGAGCGTGAGGAGCGCCGGCAGGATGTATCGTGTCATACATCAAACACCGCCCGAACCCGGCTTCGGGGCGGTGTCGCAGGTCACGATTGGCGCACGGCGGTCTTTGCCTCGGACAGCACCCGCACCCGTACGCCGAGCCGCCACGTCGCGAAGGGCGAATTGACGTCCAGCACGAGATCACCCGGCGCCTCGGGCGTGAACTCGAAGTCAGCGATCTCCCCAGGGCCTGTCATGAGCGGCTCCGTTCGGTCAACGGCTTGCGAAACCGGGAGATCGGCCCCGTCCTTCGCGACGGCCCGCCACGGGACCGCGGTGGAATCGGGCCGCCGCAGCGCGAACGACATGCGCGCGTCCCCGATGTTGATCAGCCGGAACCGATACGGGCGGCGCGCTCGCAGCTCGATCGGCGCGGGCTCGAGCCGACCGTTGACGACCCCGAAGGCGCTGTCGTTCCGGGACAGCGCGCCGATCAGCACCAGCCGGTTCGTGGCCGTGTCGAGCGCGGCTCCGGGCTCGACCACGATCAGCGGACCGTACAGGCCGCCGAGGATCTGCTGCACCTCGCTGAAGTGCGAGTGGTACATGAACGTGCCCGCGCGCGGCGGGGTGAACTCGGCCGCGAACGAGTCGCCGGGCTCGATCGGCCGGAACACGCGGCCGATGCCGCCGCTCCAGTCGGGCACGCCGTCGGGATAGCTCTCCAGCTCGATCCCGTGCCAATGCACTGCCGTTGGCTCAGTCAGGTGGTTGACCACCGTGATGCGCACCGGCCGCCCGCGTTCGAGGACGATGGCCGGCCCGGGTATCGCCATCGAGTGGTGGGCCGGCGCCGCCCCGCGCTCCTGGAGCGAGTACGCGAGCATGTGAGCTGAATCGCCGCCGGCCGGAGCGGGCTGAGCAACGAGCCTGAGCTCACGCCGTTCAGTGCGATCGCTTCGTGCCGCTTGGTCCGGCGCCGGATTCACCTGCAGACCCAACACCAATCCGGACATCCCGTGCCGGACTGGACCGCCGTGCGCCGGGGCATGAGGCGATGCCGGTGCGGTCGCGAGATACAGCTCGGGGGATACGTGGAAGGCGAAATGGCAGTGGAAGATCCAGTTGCCCGGCTGCGACGGCGACCATCGCGCGGTCATGGTGCCTCCGGGCCAGAGCAGCTCGGTCACCACGCGGCGCCGGTCGTCTGGCGCATAGCTCGTGTCCACTGCCCAGCTTCCATGGCTGTCGACGTCGTAATAGAAGCCGTGGAGGTGCATCGGATGTGAGCTGGAGGTGGGGTTGACCCACCGCCAGCGCGCCGTGTCCCCCACCGTGTAGGTGAACCGCTCGGTATACGGCCACGCCTTCCCGTTGATGCCCATGATCTCGCGTGCCGGCTCGCCGCGAGCCGAATCTGCTGGCTTGAACCACAGGCCGATCACGAACACCCGCTCATCGGGATGGGGCGGCGCGTGGGCCGAGTCCACGATCAGCGCGCCGTGGAGCTGGCTGTCGATCCACCGGTCATCGTTCATCCGCTTACCGGTGGTCGTTCCCCAATAGAAGTAAGTGCCCGGTTTCCCCGCGGCGAAGCGTACCGTCCGCGTCTTGCGCGGGGCGACCTGGATCGTGTCCTCGATCCTGCCGGGCCGGGTCTGGAGGCCGTAAAGGACGAGCGTCGAATCACGCAGCGTGTTCCTGATGGTGGCGTGAATGACCGTGCCCTCGGGCACGCGGATCAGCG
>JBOHSY010000371.1:0-4262 GCA_050733355.1 Gemmatimonadales bacterium
GGCGGGGCCGGTGCGGCCGGCGCCGCCGCGGCGCCGGCGGTCGAGGAGAAGACCGAGTGGACGGTCGTCCTGAAGGAGGGCGGCGCCAAGAAGATCCAGGTCATCAAGGTGGTGCGCGAGATCACCAGCCTCGGCCTCAAGGAGGCCAAGGACACGGTGGACAACACCCCGAGCACCGTCAAGGAAGGCGTTTCGAAGGCCGAGGCCGAAGAGATCAAGAAGAAGCTCGAGGAGCAGGGCGCGGTCGTCGAGCTGAAGTAGCTTCGCGATGCCTCCCGCCCGGCCACGGGGGCCGGGTGGGCCATCACGGGCTTCTTCAGTGAGACTAATGCGCTTGACGCTTCCGGAAACCCGATTTTTTCCGAGCCCCGCGACACCCCGCCGCCGGCGGGGGATTCGCGTTCGGGGCCATTTGTGTTGCCTGAGAGTGATCTGATGCCCGATACCCGACCCGTTATCACGTTCAGCAAGCTCGAGGGCGGCATGCCGATGCCGCACCTCCTCGACATCCAGACGGCAGCGTTCCAGACCCTGCTCGTCCCCGACGACGTGGACGGCGCCCGGCAGGACGTCTCGCTCGAGCGCGTCTTCCGGGACCTGTTCCCGATCTCCGACGTGAACGGAAAGTACAGTCTGGACTTCCTGCGCTACTCCCTCGGCGACCCGAAGTACACCGTCGAGGAGTGCATCGAGCGCGACATGACCTACGCGGCGCCGCTCAAGGCGACGCTGCAGCTCGTGGTCTTCGAGGAAGTGGACGGCGAGCGCCGCCCCAAGAACATCATCGAGAAGGAGGTCTACCTCGGCGAGCTGCCGATCATGACCCCGCTCGGGACGTTCGTCATCAATGGCGCGGAGCGCGTGGTGGTGAGCCAGCTCCACCGCTCGCCGGGCGTCGTGTTCGAGGAGGACACCCACCCCAACGGGCAGCGGCTCTACTCGGCGCGGATCATTCCATTCCGGGGCTCGTGGGTGGAGTTCACGATCGACATCCACGACGTGATCTACGTCCACATCGACAAGAAGAAGAAGTTCCCGGCCACCGCGCTGCTCCGGGCGTTCGGCTACGGGAACAACGCCGACATTCTGAAGCTCTTCTTCGCCACCAAGGAGCTCGACATCACCGGGCACATGAGCGCCCGGCACGAGCGCCGCGAGGTGGTGGGCGCGCTCCTCGCCGAAACGGTGCCGAATCCGGAGGACCAGGGCGGCGCGCCGCTCGGGCTGGTGGGCGACGAGCTCACCCAGGAGCGCCTCAACGAGATGCGGCACAAGGGCGTGAAGTCGGTGACCGTGTTCGCCGGCTACACGACCATCGACCTGCGCGACGACGACCAGCCGACCACCACGCGCGACCGGCACTGGCACGTGCTGGCGTTCCCGGTGGCCAATCCGGAGACGGGTGAGGTCGTGGCCGAGGCGGCCGACGAGATCACCGACAAGCTGCGGAAGAAGCTGCTCGACCAGGGGGTGCAGCGGGTGGACGTGCTCCTCCCGGCCGGGCGGTCGGAGTCGCCGCTGGTCAAGAACACGCTGGTCAAGGACCCGACGCACAGCGAGAGCGAAGCGCTGGAGCAGATCTACGCCCTGCTCCGCCCGGGCGACGCGCCCAACCTCGAGACGGCGCGGCAGCAGCTCCAGAAGCTGTTCTTCAACCCGAAGCGGTACGACCTCGGGCGGGTGGGCCGGTACAAGATCAACCAGCGGCTCGGGCTCAAGATCGACCCGAACCACACGGTCCTCACCGAGGAGGACTTCATCGCGATCATCCGGTACCTGATCGACCTGCACGACGGGCGCGGGTTCACCGACGACATCGACCACCTGGGCAACCGCCGGATCCGGTCGGTGGGCGAGCTGATCGCGAACCAGTTCAGCGTGGGCCTCTCGCGCATGGCGCGGCTGGTCAAGGAGCGGATGAGCATCAACTCGGACCCCGAGAAGATCTCGCTCGACGACCTAGTCAACGCCCGTACGGTGAGCGCGGTGATCCAGGCGTTCTTCGGGTCGTCGCAGCTCTCGCAGTTCATGGACCAGACCAACCCGCTGGCCGAGCTGACGAACAAGCGCCGGCTTTCGGCGCTCGGGCCGGGGGGCCTCACCCGCGAGCGCGCGGGCTTCGAGGTCCGCGACGTGCACTACTCGCAGTACGGCCGCATGTGCCCGATCGAGACGCCCGAGGGTCCGAACATCGGCCTGATCACGAGCCTGTCGACCTACGCGCGGATCAACGAGCTCGGCTTCATCGAGACGCCGTACCGCGTGGTGAAGCACGGCACCGCCACGCACGATCTCCGGTGGCTGTCGGCCAGCGAAGAAGAGGGCTACGCGGTGGCGCAGGCCAACGCGGTGCTCGATGCCGACGGCAGGTTCACCGACCAGCTCGTGCTGTCCCGGAAGGGCGACGACTACCCGCTCCTGCCGCCCGAGCGGATCGACTTCATGGACGTGGCGCCGGAGCAGCTGGTCTCGATCGCCGCGGCGCTGATTCCGTTCCTCGAGCATGACGACGCCAACCGCGCGCTCATGGGCTCCAACATGCAGCGGCAGGCGGTGCCGCTCCTCTTCCCGGAGGCGCCCATCGTGGGCACCGGGCTGGAGGAGAAGGTGGCCCGCGACTCGGGCTCGGTGATCGCCGCACGGCGCGCGGGCACCGTAACCCGGGTGACGGCCGACGAGATCATCGTGGACGCCGGCGTGAACGGGGCAGTCAACACCGACCAGCCGCTCGCCCGGCTGCACCAGTACGACCGGTACCGGGTGCGGAAGTTCTGGCGCACCAACCAGGACACCGCCATCAACCAGCGGCCGCTGGTGCAGCTCGGCCAGCACGTGGCCACGGGCGAGATCATTGCGGACGGCGCCGCCACCGACCGGGGCGAGCTTGCGCTGGGCAGCAACGTGCTGGTGGCGTTCATGCCGTGGTACGGACACAACTTCGAGGACGCGATCATCCTCTCGGAGCGGCTGGTGAAGGACGACGTCTACTCGTCCATTCACATCCAGGAGCTCGAGCTCCACGTGCGGGACACCAAGCGGGGGCAGGAGGAGATCACCCGGGAAATCCCGAACGTCTCCGACGAGTCGCTGATCGACCTCGACGAGCGGGGCATCGTCCGCATCGGCGCCCATGTGAAGCCGGGCGACATCCTGGTCGGCAAGATCACGCCGAAGGTGGAGACCGAGCTGTCGCCGGAAGAGAAGCTGCTCACCGCGATCTTCGGCGAGAAGGCGAAGGATGTGAAGGACTCGTCGCTCAAGGTGCCGCCGGGCATGGCCGGCGTCGTGATCGACGTCAAGATCTTCTCCCGCATCGAGGACCAGGTCGTCGAGAAGGACCGCGGCGAGCGGATCGGCGAGGTGCGCCGGATCGAGACCGACGAGAAGGCACGCATCAGCACGGTGATGGTGGAGGAGTTGGGCCGCCTGCTCGAGGGGCAGGAAGTCGCGCTGATGCTCAAGGCCGGCACCGTCGAGGAGTACCTCCCGGCCGGTTCCAAGCTCACCCAGGCCGCGCTGGCCGACGTGGACCTGAGCCAGGTGGACCTCAAGACGCTCCGGGTGGCCAACCGCGCCGCCAACGAGCGGATCCGGGCCGCCATCGACATGGCCGCACGCGAGCGCGCCAAGGTCGAGGAGAAGGCCGAAGACCAGATCGACAAGATCCTCCAGCCGGACGAGCTGCCCCCGGGCGTCATCCAGCTGGTGAAGGTGTACATCGCCGAGAAGCGGAAGATCTCGGTGGGCGACAAGATGGCCGGCCGCCACGGCAACAAGGGCATCGTCGCCCGGATCGTGCCGGAGGAGGATATGCCGTTCCTGCCGGACGGGTCGCCGGTGGACATCGTGCTCAACCCGCTCGGCGTCCCGAGCCGCATGAACGTGGGCCAGATCCTCGAGACCCACCTCGGCTGGTGCGCGCGCATTCTCGGGTTCGAGGCCAAGACGCCGGTCTTCCGCGGCGCCGACGAGGCCGAGATCGGGACGCTGCTCCGGCTGGCCGGATTCAAGTGGGCGGCGGAGAGCCTCCGGCTCCGCAGCCAGGCGCCCGCGGTTCCGGAAGCGGCGATCACCCGGATGGTGCGCGACCTCAAGGCGGTCGCCTCCAACAACGGGCACACGACGCTGCGCGAGGCGGGCATCGCCGAGCTCGGCGCCAGGGGCGCGTCGGCGGAGACCCGCGAGCTGTACCAGCGGCTCCGGGGCTTCGTCGCCGCTGCGGCGCGCGAGCTGGCCGAGCGCGAGCTCGCCCAGCGGCGCAC
>JBOHSY010000372.1:0-9023 GCA_050733355.1 Gemmatimonadales bacterium
CCGTCCCATCGTTCCAGGACATATTGTCCGGGAAGGTGCCGGTGGCCGCGCTCCGGCAAGTCGAAATCCAGGATCTTCTCCGGCGCGAGCCGATCCAGACCGATCTCGAGCAGGTGCGCTCGCTCGCGACGGGTGAGTCGGTGATGGTCACCGGCGCGGGCGGCTCCATCGGAAGCGAGCTTTGCCGGCAGCTCGCGCGCCTCGACCCGGCCCGGGTGCTTCTGCTGGGCCACGGCGAGAATTCCATCTTCGACGTGCTGCATGAGGTCACCGTCACGTTCCCGCGCGTGGAGTTCGTGCCGGTGATCGCCGACGTTCGCGACCGCGACCGCATGCGCCAGGTGTTCGAGGAGCACCGCCCGTATGCCGTGTTCCACGCCGCGGCGCACAAACACGTGCCCCTGATGGAGGCGAACATCGCCGAGGCGGTCACCAACAACGTCCTCGGCACCCGGAACGTGGCCGAGCTGTGCGCGGAGTTCGGCGCCGAGCATCTGGTGCTCATCTCCACCGACAAGGCGGTCCGTCCGACGAGCATCATGGGTGCCACCAAGCGGGTGGCGGAGCTGATCGTGCAGGAGGTCGCGGAGCGGGACCACCGCAACTTCGTCGCGGTGCGCTTCGGCAATGTGTTGGGGAGCCGCGGGAGCGTCGTGCCGACGTTCCTCCGCCAGATCCAGAACGGGGGGCCGGTGACGATCACGCACCCCGAGATGCGCCGCTACTTCATGACCATTCCGGAAGCGGTGCAGCTGGTGCTCCAGGCCGGTGCCCTCGGCCAGGGCGGGGAAGTGTTCGTGCTCGACATGGGCGAGCCGATCAAGATCGTCGACCTTGCCACCGACCTGATCCGGCTCTCCGGCCTCGAGGTGGGGTCCGACATCGAGATCCGGTTCACCGGCACGCGACCCGGCGAGAAGCTCTACGAGGAGCTGTTCTTCAGTGCGGAGAACGCGCACCCCACCGGACACGCGAAGGTGCTCCGCGCGAAGAACGGGCGGTTGCCGCTGGGTCTGGCGGAGATTGTGGACCTGCTCGTGCGCGCGGCGGTGGATGGAGCACCGCCCGCGGAAGTGCGAGCCCGGGTCGCCCGCCTCGTGCCCGACTTCGATCCGTCCTCGTCGGGCAGCCCGGCGCGGGGAACGGCGATGCCGGCGTCTGTCTTCCGCAGCCCCTCGTAGTCCCGCCGGATCTCGCTGGCTATTGCGTCGCCACGATCACGATCGTGGTCAGGCTCGCGATGACCGATGCCACCACCCCAAGGATCTGGGGCGCGTTGCTCGGCTGTTCCGAAACTATCCGCACCGGCACGAAGATGTCCGCCCCGGGTCTCGGCTGCGGGACGGCGTCCGCGAGCAGAAACCGGCGGATCGTCGCTTCCTTGCGCCCGTTCGGCTGGGTCACGTAGGGCCGCTTCCGGTCCGCCTGCTGCGAGTAGCCGCCCGCCGCGTTCACATACCAGTCCAGGTTCTTGCCCGGCGTATACGCCACCGGGCCCGGGGCGTTCACCGCCCCGCGGACGACAACCACGGGGTTGAACTCCGGGATGTGGACCGAGTCGCCCGCCGCAAGGATGATGTTGTCGCGGAAACGAGGATTCTCCAGGACCCGGGGCAGATCCAGGCCGAGTCGCGCACGGTATCCGGGCGGGAGTGGCCGGACGCCGAGCAGCGTGTCCGCCCCGCCCGCTGACGGGACGGTCTGGTTCCCGGGTCCGCTGCGGCGATAGAACTCGACGCCACCGGCGTACGCCTCGTCGGTGAGTCCGCCTGCGCGCTCGATCAGCTCCGAAAGCCGTTCCGTCTTGCTGGTGAGCGCGTAGCGGCCGGGCGCTTGGACCTGACCGGCGATGGTCACGAGGCGCTGGAGATCCCACCCCCCTCGGCGGGGAATCAGGACATTGTCGTAGGGGCGGAGCGGCAGGTCGGCCCCGGTGCCGGCTTCGGGTACGCTGCCTCCCGGCTCGCTGCTTCCCGCGGTACGACCCGCCAGCAGCCCGGCCGGGAGCGGCGCGCGGATCGTCTCCGCGAGCGCTCCCGTGGGGCGGTCTGCCGGCAGCCGCGCAACCTCCGTCGCCTCGGGCGCGGCGTCTTCGGTGAGTCCGTCGGCCAGCAGAACGGCGTCGCCGATCGTCATGCCTTCGCGATACGGGATTCGTCCGGCACGCCGGACCGCGCCGACGATCGTGATCCAGGGCCGCTCCCGAAACGCGCTGCGTGAGAAGACCTCGATGACGTCGCCGCCCTGAAGCGTCAGGTCATCGGTTACGCGGCCGGTCGAGTCGACGAACGCGGACCGGAGCTGCATCCGGCTGGAGTCGGCGCCGAGTCGAGACACGAGGATCTGCGGGAGGTACACGTCGGGCTTCGGCCCGCCCGCGAGGCGGATCGCCTCGCTGAGCTTCATGCCCGCCGCAACGCCGACGCGACCTTCGCGCCAGACGTTCCCGCGTACGGTCACGAAGCCGCGGACCGACGGCGGCACCGCGAACACGATTACCGAGTCGCCCGCCGCCATCGGAAATGCGGGAATCGAGTCCGCCCCAGGCTCGCGAGTGACCTCGATGACGACGCGCTCGGTCTCGCCGTCCTCTCCGGGTCGCGGCGCGAGCACCCGGTGCACCTGCACCCGGGTCCGGACTGCCCCCGCCTCGAAGCCCCCGGCCATGGCGATGAGGTCACGCAGGGTCTCGTGCTCGCGCACCTCATAGAACGCCGGCCGCACAACGCGGCCCGCGGCGCTCACCAACGGGCCGCGCACCGGCACGAAGATGACGTCACCGGCCTGAAGCCGGACGTCGCTCCGGTTGATGCCGCGGAGCAGATAGTCGTACAGGTCGACCGTTGCCAGCACGCTGTCGCCCCGGCGTACCACTACCTCGCGGAAGCTTCCGCTCTCGGTCGGACCGCCGGAGCCGTACAGCGCAGTCAACACGGTGCCGGACGCCGGCATCTGGAAGGCGCCCGGCCGAACCACGTCCCCGGCCACGAACACCTGCACGTTTCGCAGCCGGGCGACGGTCACCGTGAAGCGGGTTCGCGCGTCGGCACCTCGGCGCACGCCCGAGTAGACACGCCCCAGCCGCGAGTAAAGCAGGGTCTCGAGCTCCCCCAGCGCGAGATTCGCGACGTGCACCTGGCCGACCTGCGGAATGAGGATGAAGCCCTCGCGATTCACCTCCAGCGTGTGGGTGCGCTCGACGTCGCCCGTGAGGATGAGGACCAGGATGTCGCCTGCTCCCAGCCGGTAGTTCGCGTCTACCGGTCCCGTGGTCACCGGCTGAAAGCGCGTCGTGTGCCGCCGGAACACCTCGAGGCCGAATCGCTTGAGCCGCCCGCCGCGGAGAGTCAGGGAATCCGCGAGCGAATCCTGCCGCAGGCTGTCGAGCCGCAGCAACGTGAGCGAGTCGATGACCCGCCGCACCGAATCGCTGATGGCCCGCATGGAATCCAGACCCGCGAGCGTGTCCACGGTCTCGGCGGAGAGGAGACCGAGCGCGCGCACGGCGCTCAGGGTTGCCGGGGCAGGGGTGACCGTTCGTGTGGTGTCGAATCCGGTGAGGTACGGATCGAGGAGGTCCTCCGGGTACCCTTCCGCGCGAAGGCGGGCGCGGACCTGGTCCGGGGTCAAGCCGGCCCCCTGGAGTCGGTCCCGGAGCTGCCGCACCAGCTCGGGCTGCGTCTGAAGGATCTGGCGTGCCTGGTCCGGGGTCGGCCGGGCGCCGGGGGGAAGGCCGGGGATCTCCGGTACCTGAGCGAGCAGTGGGGGGGCGATCAGGAGCGCGAGGGTGGCTACCGCGTATCGGACGCGGGGCCAGAAAGGAACTGGGCACAGTGGCATGGGCGGCGAAGATCGTGGGTAAGTGACCCTAAGTCAAGCGCTTGCGACGAGCACCTCGCGCCACAGCTTCACCGTTCGCGCGGCCACGGATTCATCGGTGAACTCGGCGAGCACCCGCCGGCGCGACTCCGCGCCGAGCCGGCGGCGCTCGGAGGGATCGTCGAGCCAGGTCTGGAGCGCCGCCGCGAGCGCATCCACATCGTCTTCGGCTACTACCCTACCGACCCCCTCAAGCAGCTCCGGTAACACCCCCGAGCGTGAGCCGATTACCGGGATGCCATGGGCCATGGCCTCGAGCGCGGTACGGCCGCGGGCCTCGACCCAGTTGGGCGTGGTGCGCGCCGGTTGCACGAGACAGTCCAGGCCGGCCCAGACCGGCTCGAGTCTGGCCCGGGTCAGCGCCCCGTGCCACGTCACCCGGGCGGCCATGCCCAGCCGTTCCGCGAGCGACTCGAGCTCCTCCTGGGAGGGCCCGCTTCCGACCACGTGAACCGTCCAGAACCCGCGCAACCGCACGCACGCCCGGAGGAGGACATCGAGTCCCCTTTCGGGGACGAGTCGGCCGATGAAGCCGATGGCGAAGCCGGTGGTCGGGGCGTTTCGCGGGCTCAGCGGGGGAAGCACACCGATCTGCGGAATGACCGCGTGGTGGAGTCCGGGCCGCCCCGCGGCGAGCAGGGTGGCTGCGAGCTGGTTGGCTCCGATGGCGGCGGCCGCGGTCCGGACGGTGCGTGCACGGCGGAACCGGGCGAGCAGCGGGAGCGCCCGCGGCAGGCTCTGGGCCGAGAAGGCCACGAGACGAAACCCATAGCGTCCGGCGGCCCTCGCGACGAACCCGGCGACGGGGGCCCACGGCTCCTCCTCCAGCTGTACCAGGTCGGGCCGGAAGTCCGACAGGAGGCGCGTGAGCGTCCGGCGATCCCATCGTGCCCCGTCCACCGGCACCGGATAGATCCGGACGCCCCCGTCGTCGCCGAAGGCGGCGTCCTGGCGTCGGGCATCGGGATGCGGTTGCCACGAGGCGGGCACGGCGGCCGCGAGCGTGCAGCCGAGCCCGGCGAGGGCGCGAAGCTTGCCGCGCTGCCCCGGGTCGGCGTAGGCGCGAGAGACGACCACGACCCTCACCAGCTCACCACTGGTTGACAGGCATCGGGAACTCCGGGCAACTTGGCGTACTGACGATCAAAATATGCGCATCCTCCACCTTGCGAAGTACTACTGGCCCCGATCGGGCGGTATGGAGCGCGTCGTGCAAGGCCTTGCAGAAGGGGCCGCGGCGCTCGGCCATGACGTGGAGGTGGTCGCCGTGCGGACGGGCGGCCGCCCGCGCGACGCGGGCCGGCAGCGCTCCTCCGTCACCCGCGCCTTTTCGTTCGCGGCCCTGGGGTCGCAGGAGATCGCCCCGGGCTACATCGCGGCGGCCTGGAAGCGCGCGGACATCATCCACGTGCACCATCCGCATCCGCTGGCCGACCTCGCCTCGCTGCTTCGCGCGGGGGGCACGCCGGTCGTGGTCACCCATCACTCGGACGTGCGCCGTGGGATCTACCGGCCACTCGTGCGCCTGGTCCTTCGCCGTGCGCGCGCCATCGTGGTGCCGAGCCGCGCCCACGTGGCGCTGTCCACCGAGCTGACCGGATTCGAGAGCAAGGTGGAGATCATCCCCTTCGGCATCGATGAGCGGCGCTGGATGTTCGTGCCGCCGCCGCCGCCCGATTCCGCGCCCCGTGCGATTTTCATCGGCCGGCTCGCGTCCTACAAGGGGCTCGACATCCTGCTCCGCGCCCTCGAGCGGGTGCCCGATCTTCGCCTGGACATCGTGGGCACCGGCCCGGAGGGGCCGCGGCTGCGCACGCTGGCGCAGGCGCTGGCGGTCAACGACCGGATCCGCTGGTGGGGCGAGTACCCTGACGACGATCTCCCCCGCCGTATGGCCGACGCGGACTTCCTGGTGCTGCCGTCCGTCACCGTGGAGGAGATGTTCGGGCTCGTGGTGATCGAAGCCATGGCCGCGGGTCGGCCGGTGATCACCACTGCGCTGCCGAGCGGCGTGCGGGAGGTCAACGTGCCCGGTACGACGGGGCTCGAGGTGCCGCTCCGGGACGTCGGGGCTCTGGCGCAGGCGCTGGAGACGCTGAGCCGCGATGCGACGCTCCGGCGGCGGCTCGGGCAGGCGGGCCAGCGGCGGGTGATCGAGCAGTTCACGCAGACCCAGATGGCCCAGCGGCACATCGCGCTGTACCGACGCATCCTCGAGGGCAAGACGGCGGTGGGCGACTCCGGGAAAAACCGGGCGATCAGCGGCTAACGGAGGGGCTTTCCTCGAGCGAGCTGACGGCCGGCTCGCAGCGCAGCCGGGACACGACGCCGGGGTCGGCCCCGTAGACGCCGAACCCGTGTAGCGAGGCGTCGTACTTGTCGGACCGCAACCCATGGTGAGCGGCGAGTGAGTCGGCGACGCGCGAGGGATCTGAAACCGGGTTCGCGAGCAGGACGAGGAACGCCGACGGCGTCTCGTCGGGCGCGTAAACGTACACCGGCGCTGGGGTCTTGCAGGGGGCGCCGAACCGGCTCGACCTGACGCGGGGGGGCTCGACCTGTCGGCGCGGCTTCACCGACGTCAATCCCGACTCGAGGGATTCGGCCCAGGGCGCGGCGCGGTCCAGCAGGTCCAGCTTCCAGGCGGCCGCAAGCGCGAATGCAGCGACCGCGACGACGCCCAGCGACAGAGGCACAACCCGCCGGGCCGGGCGTACCGTTGAGGCTGGAAAACCGCAGGAGGGGCACGTGGGAGCACCAAGCGAAACGTCCTGACCGCACTCGCGGCACTTCACCTTCTGACGACGGACCTGGGACGCAGCGATCAACAGCGGAGAGTCGGATGGCACCCGCGCGGCAGGATACTTCTGGCCGCAATGCGGACAGCGCTCCGCTTTCGTGCTGATCTGTCGCCCACAGTCACTGCAGGGGGTCAGGCTCATCGATTGATGCTGTTATATCCCAGCGTTGAGCGGGAACGTGCGACGCTCGTCGCGCGGCTCCCGTTCCATTGTAACACGTCGGATGTAACACGTCGGACCGGGCAGTACAGCACCCCCAAGACTGCGATAAGGTCAGCCTTCCTGCATCCCGAATTAGCCCAGTGAGTTCCGGGGGCGGCGTCCAGCTGCCGCTTCCCGACCCTCGGGCGTCAGTCCCGCCTCGATGGCGTTCCAGTAGGTCTCGGCGCCGCCCGTGTTGGCGGCGGCGCGCTTGATGATCGCGACGAACCCGCGGCGCTTGAGCTCCTCCAGCGGCCAGACGACGTCGGCGTTGAAGGTCTGGTAGCCGGATCTGCCGGGCGCCGCCGGCGTGAACCGCGTCACGCCCTGAGGATGATCCGCGAGCCGACCCAGGAGGGCGCCCTCTTCCGGGCTGAGGAGCATGCGTAGCCGGGGTTCAAGCATCATGAACCCCTCGCAACGCAAGCTGCGGACCGTCGGCCACCGAAGCACGGCTACCCCGGCGCTTGTCCCGGGCGTCTGCGCGGGTGATGTTCCACCCACGCGGGCCCTTAGCTCAGTTGGTTAGAGCAGCGGACTCATAATCCGTAGGTCCCGGGTTCGAATCCCGGAGGGCCCATTCGAAAATGAAAGCGCCCCTCGGGGTCGAGGGGCGCTTTCTTTCCAGCCAGCGCCTTGGCTACTCGGTCTCGGTGACCCGCTTCCGATGCCGGCGAAGCTGGAACCCGCCCATGCCAGCGAGGCCCGACGCCAGGAGCGCCATCGACGCCGGCTCCGGGGTCACGGTCACGGGATCGGACGACGAAACGCTGCCGCCCGAGCCGGTCGACGGAGTGATGTCTGTGCCGCCCGTGCCGCCGGTCCCGTTCGTGCCGGGGAGGTCGGGTGTGAAGGGCGTTTCGGGATTCGGGCCCGCATTGTTCGCCAGATCGTCCGACCCCCCGCCGCTGACCGCGGCGATGAAGATGCCCAGGCCCACAGCCGCACCACCAGCGATGGCGTAGAGCGGCACGCCGCCCTTCTTCTCGTCATCGTCGTCGTCCGACCGCTTCCGCGTGTTGCTGACCGCGGCGGCGCGCTCCGTCCCGCCGGACACCGCGAGCACGAAGAGCGAATTGCTGGTCCCGAGCGGACCAAGGCGGCCGATGGAAATCAGCTCGGGCGACCAGTCTCGCAAACCGGTCCTGCCCGGCTCGGCAGCGGCAGCGCTACTCGCACCAACCGCGAGAGCAACGAGCGCTGCGGGGATCGTAGACCAGCTCTTCATAGGGCGTCACCTGGCTGTTGGGGGCGGAACCTGACCGCCACGCCTTGGGAGCAACTCGCAGGCCACCCGCAGGCGGCACTAAGGGTCATAACCCAAATCATTTCCAAACAACGACTTAACTTAGAGTCACCGCTCGCTCCTCCCGCTGCCGAGGCTGTATCACGCGTGCCTCTGCGCCGCTGAGATTGTGGGAGCGCTCCTACATTACCCTCTCCAGAGAATCCGGCAAGGTTATCCATCACACTCGCCGCGCACCGCCAAGTGGGGTCGCGACTTGCAGCCCCCGAGGCCGGACATTACTATCCGCCTCCCCGAAAGGGCGATTAGCTCAGCTGGTTAGAGCGCGCGCCTCACATGCGCGAGGTCGGGGGTTCAAGTCCCTCATCGCCCATCGTCCGAACCCAAGGCCCTGCACCGCGGTGCGGGGCTTTTCGCGTTTCGTGGGCCAACGTGCGCGGCCTCGTTGCCACTGGTGGTGCCCCTCACCAAGACGCTTCAGGCCAACGCGGGGCTCCCGGAGAATGAGGGCCCGCTCACCCGTGGCCTGGCCGGTGTGCCCGTCAATGGGAACCGTGGCGGCGGCGTGCACCGGAGTCGTCCGACCGGCTCCACACTGCGCGGCCACTCACATGCCGGCTTCAGGAGCTCACGCACCGCTCCGACTAGTTCCAGGATCGTGAATGGCTTCTCGAGGAGCGGGAGTTCCACCATCGCGTCGATCGGTTGCTCCTCCCACGGCGCCGTGACTCGCAGAAGCGGAAGGCAGGGGTGTACCTGACGCGCTGCAGCAGCGAACTGCCACCCGTTCAGGACCGGAGTCCGGGTCTCCGTAACGGCGAGATCGATTACGGGGTGGCGCTCGACGAGCCGAAGGGCAGCAAGACCGTCGGCCGCTTCGAGCACCTGGTATCCGT
>JBOHSY010000373.1:0-1973 GCA_050733355.1 Gemmatimonadales bacterium
GCTGGGGTTCGCGTTCGCGGTTTGGGGAGCTCGCGCGCTGGGCGCGGCGCTCACCCCGGAACCCGAACCGCTGCCGGGCGCCTCGCTCGTGCGGTCCGGCCCGTACGGGATCGTGCGGCATCCGATCTACACCGGCGTCATCGTCACCTCGACCGGATGGACGCTGGCCTGGAGCAACTGGACGCTCGCTATCGTGGTATGCGTGGCGCTGATCGCTTTCTTCGAGGCCAAGGCGCGGGTGGAGGAGCGCTGGCTTGCAGGGCGTTTTCCCGAGTACGCGGAGTACGCGAAGCGTGTGAGGCGACGGGTAATCTGGTGAAGGTGAGAGGTGAGAGGTGAGAGGTGGGAGGTGAGAGAGTGCTGCTCCCGAAGTCCCTCACCTCTCACTTCTCACTTCTCACTTCTCACCTCTCACGTCCCCGGGTTACGCTTATCCCTCATGACTTCCCGTGCTATCCCCGGTTTCCGTCCGGTCCCCTTCACCGGCGTCATCTACGTCATGGCCGAGGCGGCGAGGCGCGGTTTCCGGCACGGTCATCCCGAGTGGTGCAACCTCGGTCAGGGAATGCCGGAGACCGGCCCGCTGCCGGGCTCCCCGCCCCGCGTGCACCAGGTGGCCATCAGCCCGGACGATCAGGAGTACGCCCCCGTGCCCGGCATCTGGGAGCTCCGGCGGGCGGTGGCCAACCTCTACAACCAGCTCTTCCGGCAGGGCAAGCCCTCACAGTACACCGAGCGGAACGTGTGCATCTCGGGTGGTGGCCGCATGTCGCTCACCCGGGCCGTCGCGGCGCTGGGGCAGATCAACCTCGGGCACTTCCTGCCAGATTACACGGCGTACGAGGAGCTGCTGGACATCTTCAAGCTGTTCACGGCCATCCCGATCCTGCTCGACCCGGCGCGGGGATATTACTTCGACGTCGAGGAGCTTCGGCGGGAGATCACCGGTCGCGGGCTGTCGGCGGTGCTGCTGTCGAATCCCTGCAACCCGACCGGGCGGGTGATCGCCGGGCCGGAGCTTGGGGCGTGGGTGGCGACCGCGCGCGAGCTCCAGTGCTCGCTCCTGATCGACGAGTTCTACTCCCATTACGTCTGGAACGACGAGGCGGGCGACATCGTGTCGGCGGCGCGCTACGTGGAGAACGTGAACGCCGATCCGGTGGTGCTGTTCGACGGCTTCACCAAGAACTGGCGCTATCCCGGCTGGCGCTGTACCTGGATCGTCGGGCCGGAGACGGTGATCGAGGCGGTGTCGAGCAGCGGCTCGTTCCTCGACGGCGGCGGCAGCAAGCCGCTCCAGCGCGCGGCGGTGCCGCTCGTGTCCCCCGAGGTGGCGTGCGCGGAGACAGCGGCCATCCGCCGCGGCTTCAGCCGGAAGCGCGCCCTGCTGCTCGAGGGGCTCAGGGCGGCGGGCGCGCGGTTCGATCTCGACCCGCAGGGCACGTTCTACTGCTGGGCGGACGTGTCGGGCCTGCCGGCGGGGCTCGACGACGGGATGTCGCTGTTCCGCGCGCTGCTCGAGCGGCAGGTGATCTGCGTGCCGGGGGAGTTCTTCGACGTGAATCCGGGCAAGCGGCGGAGCGGACGTCCGTCGCGGTTCAAGAGCTACGTACGGTTCAGCTTCGGGGCGGAGGAAAGCCAGGTCGAAGAAGGTGTCCGGCGAATTCAGGAACTGGTGACCCGATACCCACGACCCGGGCGATAGCCGAATGCTCCGCTGGAGAATCGGGTACCCGGCCGTCCTAACGGGGTAGTTTCGATCACTTGCTACCCCATTATCGTGCCAAACTGCCGCGGGCCCGAACCGGGAACGGCCACTCTCGCAGGGCTCGCTATTCCAATCCACCCGCCCGCACTGGCGCGACCTGCGGTCATCGCGGGATCAGGGCAGCGGTCCTTGTTTCAATCCACGCGCCCGCGCCGGCGCGACCATCCTTGACCTCGGCCAGTTCGGCAATCGCCCGGTTTCAATC
>JBOHSY010000374.1:0-3604 GCA_050733355.1 Gemmatimonadales bacterium
AGGTTGCCCTCCCCGATGAGATCCATCAGCGGCACGCCGCGGTTCTGGAACTTCTTTGCCACCGAAACCACGAAGCGCACATTGTGCCGGGCAAGCCGTTCCTGGGCCCCGACATCACCCTTGAACGCCTTCCGGGCCAGTGCCTTCTCCTCGTCGGCCGAGAGCAGCGGAATCCGGCTGATCTCGTCCAGGTAAAGGTCCAGGCTCTCCGCATCGTCAAGCGACCGAACGCCCGCAACGGGGGTCGTCACCCGCGGCTTCCGGCGAGTCCGCTCCTTCATCCAATCGCATCCTTTCCCTTGCAGCGTATCCGATACCATCCCGAAAGTTGAACCGGGGACCACAGCCTAAAGTTCCACCATTGCAATGGATGGCCGCTACCCCGAAAACGACGTGACCGGTCTCACAAGCCGCGATGCCATCCTCCTACGGAACGACGCGCCTCCGGGTTTGGCTCGCGGGGAGGCCGGGTGGATCCGGCGCCGCCCGCCGGCTCGACGGAGGGGAGACGGATATTTCGCGGGTGATGCACACGTTGCCCTGCTTGCTCTCCACCGGGCGGAGCACAAGCCATTGATCCGAGTGCGTTTACAGGGCGGGCTTTCGCCCGCCTCGCGGCCATGGCCGAGGTCGGCGCCACCTTGACGGAGGCTGGACTGCCGGGCCGCCAGTCCGGCCACCCCACAGATCGGTGATGCCTCACCACTCTGGCTGGTCGCAGGCGTCGATTCCCGGATGCCGAGCCGATCAGCCGCGCGTGAGCCGGCCCTGGACCGCGTCGCCGAGCAGCGTGCACGCAACGACGACCAGAACCAGGGCGGCGCCGGGGGCCACCGCCACCCAGGGGGCGTTCACCAGCGCATCCCGTCCCGAAGCGATCATGTTTCCCCAGGACGGCGCGGGCGGCTGCACGCCCATGCCCAGGAACGAGAGTCCGGCCTCGAGCAGGATCGCGTTGCCGACGCCGAGCGCCGCCGCCACGATTACGGGGGTCGCCACGTTCGGCACGATGTGGCGGAGCAGGAGCCGACTGCGGCTCGACCCCAGCGCCAGCGCCGCCTCCACGAACGGCCGGCCGAGGAGCGCCCGCGCTTCGGCGTGGACCAGCCGGGCGACCGTCATCCAGCCGGTGAGTCCCAGGACGAGCACGACCAGCGTCACACTGGGCGACCAGAGGGCGGCGAGCAGCAGCAGCAGCACGACCCGTGGCAGCGCCAGCGCGAAGTCGGTCGCGCCGAGCAGGAGGGCGCCGATCGGACCGCGGGCAAGCGCGGAGGCGGCGCCCACGATCACGCCGATCGTCACCGAGAGCAGCACGGCGAGCAGGCCCACGCCGAGCGATACCCGGGCGCCATAGGCGAGCCGGCTCCACACGTCGCGGCCGAGCCGATCGGTCCCGAGGAGGTGAAAGGCGCCGAACCCGTCGGTGCTGCCGGGCGCGAGGAAGCGCGTGGCGACCACATCGTGCTGGAGTGTGGGGTCGAGCGGCGCCACCACCGGTGCAAGCACAGCGACCGCCAGCGCCGCGCCGAGCAGCGCGGCGCCGACTACTGCCCGCGAATCGCGCCCCGGGTGCGCGCTAGCCGGCATGCCGCACCCTCGGGTCGGCCCACGCCGTGAGCGCGTCCGCCAGGAGGCCGCCGGTTACCACCAGCGCCGCGCTCACCGCCGTAGCGGCCAGCACGACGGGGTAGTCCCGGGCGACCACCGCGTCCACCAGCACGCGCCCCACACCCGGCCAGGCGAAGATCGCCTCCACGAATACCGCACCGGAGAAGACCGCAGGCAGCGAGAGACCGAGCAGCGTCAGAACCGGGACGAGCGCGTTCCGGAGCGCGTGGCGCACGAGCACGACCCGCGGGGCGAGGCCCTTGGCGCGCGCCACCGTGAGGAAGAGGCTCCCGCGGACGTCGGCCATCGCGCCGCGCACGAAGCGGGCGATGCCCCCGAGCCCAACCAGCGTGAGGGTCGCGGCGGGAAGCGCGAGGTGGCGGAGCGCATCGAGGGCCCGCTCCCCCGGGGAGAGGAACTCCGCGTCCAGACCGGCGGCGCCGAAGGCCGGCAGCAGGCGCAGCTGGTAGGTGAACAGCATGACCAGCATCAGGCCCAGCCAGTAGCCGGGCAGCGCGAAGAGGGTCACGCTGAGAACCGAGAGGAACGTGTCGGCGCCGGACCCCGGCCGCGCCGCCTGGAGCAGCCCCAGCGCCAGGCCGAACGCGTAGCTGAGCGCGAGGGAGAGGACCACGAGCCGCGCGGTAGCGGGCCACGCGTCGGCGAGCATGTCCCGCACCGGGCGCCCGCTCACGATGCTCGTGCCCCAGTCGCCGCGGCTGACGCGCGCCAGCCACGCGCCGTACTGCGCCGCGATCGGACGGTCGAGGCCGAGCGCCTCGCGCTGCGCGGCGATCTGCGCACCGGTCGCGTTGGGGCCGAGCAGGAGCGCCGCCGGATCGCCCGGGGCGGCGTGCAGGAGGAGAAACACGAGCGTGACGACGCCCCAGACCACCGCGACGCCGGCGAGCGCCCGGAGAGCGAGAGGCCGCAGCATGCCGGGAATGTCGTGGGGTTCGCGCCGCCCGGCAAACGAACGTAGAATCCGCGCGTGACTCGGCGTCTGATCCGCGGCGCGTTCCTTGGCGTTGCGCTCGTGAGTTGTGGCGGAGGCGGCGAGCGGCGCGGCGCCACCGTGCTGTTCGCGTCCGGCGCGGATCTCCAGAGCATCAATCCGCTGCTCACGGTCCATCCGCTCGCGCGCCAGGTGCAGCGCTACGTGCTCCTGACCACGCTCGTCCGCTACGACGACGGGCTGACGCCGCGTCCGTACCTCGCACGACGGTGGACCTGGTCGCCCGACCGGCGGGAGCTGGTGTTCGAGCTGCACCAGGAGGTGCGGTGGCACGACGGACGCCCCACCACCGCGCGCGACGTGGCGTGGACCCTCGACGCGGCCCGGGACCCCGCGGTCGGATATCCGCGCCTCGCCGACCTCTCGGACCTGGCCGAGGTGCGGGTGGACGATGACAGCACGGTGCGGCTGCGGTTCCGCGCTCCGCAGCCCGCCATTCCCGACGTGCTCACCGATCTCGCGATCCTTCCGGAGCACCTGCTCGTCGCCACGCCCCGTGACCGGATCCGGGAGGCGGCGTGGAACCGGGCGCCGGTGGGAAACGGGCCATTCCGGTTCGTGCGCCATGAGTCGAACCGCCGGTGGGTGTTCGCGGCGGACTCAGCGTTCCCGCCTGTCCTGGGTGGTCCGCCCAACATCGAGCGGCTGGTCCTCGCCGTGGTGGACGAGCCCACCACGAAGCTCGCGGCGCTGGTGAGCGGCGAGCTCGACTTCGCCGGCATCCAACCCGCGCACGCCGAGTTCGTGCGGCGCGATCCGAAGCTCACCGTGCTCGAGTACCCGCTCCTGTTCACGTACGGATTGGTGCTCAACACCCGCCGTCCGCCCTTCGACCGGCTGGAGGTGCGCCGAGCCATCGGCGCGGCGATCGACCGCGAAGAGATCGTGCAGGCGCACGTGTACGGGTTCGGGACGCCGGCGTATGGCCCCGTCGGGGCGGGCGGGAGCGGGCGGGAGCGGGCGGGAGCAGGCGGGAGC
>JBOHSY010000375.1:0-4979 GCA_050733355.1 Gemmatimonadales bacterium
AGTCGGAGGCCTGCAGGTACTCCACGACATTGCTGACGTACCCGGTGAACCGAACCGAGCCGTCGAGACCATGTGCCCGGACGTAGTCGCGCAGTTCCGGCTCGCAGGACAGCGCGTGATGGCTGCCGCCGCCAACCAGGACCAGCATCAACCGCGGATCGTCGGCAACCAGCCGACCCCAGATCTCGAGCAAGAGCTCCAGCCCCTTGCCGCGCATCAGCTTTCCGGTGTAGCACCAGACCACTCGATCCGGCGGGAGGCCCAATCGGTTCCGGAGCGCCTGCTTGGGTGCCGGATCCGCCGGAACGAACCCGTCGGCCTGCACGCCGTTCGGGATGTAGACGATGCGGTCCTTCGGCACACCCTCGGCGAGAAACTCGGCCTCGATCCCGCGGGTGATGGCGAGAAAGACATCCGCCCGCCTGAGGAGGACATTGCGCGCCCGAATCAGAATTCGCGCGGCAGATCGTAGCACCGCCTGCCGCGCGACCACGCCCTGGATCACGAACTCGCCCGACAGCTCCCCGTTACTCTCGGCCCGGAGCACCGCCGGCCGCCCCAGCAGCTTGCCGGCAAGCACGGCCACGATCCCGAGAACCCGGAAGCCGGCCACATAGATCAGGCCATAGCGCGCCCGGCCGCCGATCAGCGCAGCGAGCGCTGCCGGCCCCATCAGGTACTTGCCGAGCCGCTTGAAGCCGGATGGGCCGACCCGCAGGATGGCGAGCAATCCCCTCCGCTCTCGCTCCGGCAGCTGCCTGGTAGTACGGCGGGTGAGCACCATGACCTGCGCGCCGAGGCGGCCGAGCTCCTCGGACAGGATCAGCGCGTGGGTCTCCCCGCCCCCGACGATCGGAGCAAAGGCCTCGGCTAGTACGCAGATGCGGATGGGGACTCCCTCGGCCTCATCGGCAAGCGTCGCCACCGGTGGCCTCAAAGCGGCTCACGCAGCCGGACTCGAAAGTACCGGTATTGGCCGACTCGTCCCGCCGGCTCCAGCACGAGCAGGTCCTTGGAGCGCCAGATCCAACTCTCCTCCAGGTGATTCTGGAGCTTCCGCCGGGCGAGATCGCCGAGACGCTCGGAGACCGAGCGGAATCCGACGGCCTCGGCCATGGCCCGCGCGTTTGCCAGTGGTGGATATGTCTCCCAGCCAAGATAGTACACCGGTCCCGTCGCGAGAAACGCGCGCAGACGATCCGGCTCGGTAAGGTATCGTTCGCCGTACCAGCTCCGAAATCGCGCCCGCCACGCGTCGACGTACTCCGGACGCGCCTCCGTTTCCGGTGAGTGGACGCAGTAGATCTCCGCCGCCGGCAGGACGGCCTGGAGGAAGTTGAAGTCGGTGTAGGCCCACGGAACCAGGATCCTGGTACCCGGGCCCGACCGCTCGATTACGCCCACGGCTCGCACGAGCGCCGGCCGGTCGAGCTCGTAGGGCATGAGGGCGACCGCGGCCGCGTTGAGGCCAAGCGCGACGAGGGTTGCGGCTGCAAGCCCGGTGGGGGTGCGCAGCAGCCTCGGGACGCGCTCGGCGAGGACCTCCAGCCCGAGCGCCCCCAGCCCAGCGAGCGGAAGGAGCCCGGCGACGAGATACCGCGGCTCCACCGAGTATGCCGAGGTCAGCGCGATCATCGGCGCCCAGACGAGGACCGCCCACAAGGTGAAGAGTCGGGTGGATCGGTCCCGGCTCCTCAACCCGAAGGCGGCGAGCACGAAGACCAGGGCTCCGGTCGTGACGATCGCCAGGAGTGAGGTGGCGAGCGGCTTGGCCGCGCTCCCGGTGAAGGCTTCGAAGTACGCTCGCAGGTTGGCGAAACGAACGCCGACGACTGCGGCCGCCGCGAGATAGATCAGGGCGAACGTCGCGCACCCCAGCAGGCCGACCCGGAAGGCCCGTGGCCGATCGCGCCAGCCGATGACGACGGCGACGACCAGAAACGACACCGGGCCCACGATGCTGTCGAGCCGCGCGAGCGCGGCGAGGGCGAGTAGGAATCCGCCGACGACGGCCCGACCCGCGACGGCTCCGCCCGCTCTCATCGCACCCGCGAACATGCCCACGGCCAGCGTCGCCGGGAGCAGGCTCGTCGCCTCGGCGAGCAGCTTGCCCGCGAGATACGGCGTGACCGGCGCGAGAAGGAGGCAGGCGGTGGCGAACCGAGCCCGCCGCTCGTCTCCGAAGATCTGTCGGAACGACCAGTACCCGGCCAGGACCGCCAGCCCGACCCAGAGCACCGAGAGGGCGACGACCGCCTCGAATCCCCCGACCCCGCGCGGGAGCCACTGAAACAGGGAACACAGCAGAGCGAAATGGAGCGGCTTGGCCTGGTAGAACCCGGCCGAGCTGGCCTCGTCGATGGGGCCCCACGCCTGGTGCGGGTTGAAGACTCCGGCCAGGAGCTGAGGCAGTGAAAACTCGGCGCAGCCGTACGCGAAGCGGGCGTCGTGCCAGTACTGGCGCCCGTCCGTGGCCAGCCAGAGTGTGCCCACGGCCAAGACGGTGAACACCAGCCACCGGCGAGCGGCGCCTCCCGCATCGTCCGGGAACCGGCGCGTCAGGGTCATCTCGTCTGCTCCACTAGTGGTCCGGAGGACGGCAACTGACGACTCGTTCCCACAGGCTCCGCGGCGCCCGAGAGGGGGCGGCGGTCATGAACCTAGAAAAGCCGGGTACGAACAGGAAGTGATCCCGCCATCTCCATCCGGGGACTGGGCCTAAATGAATTGTTACAGAGGAAAGGTGCGTAACCCGGCCAGCAGTCAGGCGGGTTGCGAGGGGTGCTCCCCGGGGGCAAGTTATGCTTGTCCGCTTTGGCAGAGCCATCCCCAACCCCGGGGTCTCAGATGGCCGAGAAGAAGGGGCAATCCTTCTCTTTCGTTTACGAAGAACCGCCTACTAGGCCCGTTATACCGGTCCAAGGGGCTTATGGTGGCCCTTCGCCGGAAGGCTTCTCTGTGGTCGCCCACCTCTACTCCGAGTTTACCACAGTCCCGGCCAGGGAAGAGGTACACCTTACGGAGGGGGCCAGGGTGGTTCCGGCAGTAACACCTACATCAGACGAGCTGACGCAACTCGGATGGTCTTGGCCACGCTGGTGCTATCACCAGAGGCTGCAATTCGCGTGGGGGACTGGTTGTCGAAGCACGGCAAGGAGGCCATGCGGCACCGAAAGGCGAATCAGCCCGAGGAAGGGTCCGGGGAGGATAGCGAATGACCGGCACCCTGCCCGTTGTCCCGAACAATTCCAGCGCGTCCCCGGGGTCCAGCTTGGCACGATACGGAGCGGCGGAGAAGGTTCGCCTTGTCTATCAAGCGACGCAGTCGCCAACATCCAAGCCGGAGGAGAACGCGGCTGGCGGGGGCGGCGTGTCGGATAGTAACCCGCCGGCCGTTCCGGCAGATCAATTCCTTAGCCTACCGACCATTCCCTCCGGGAGTAAGCTGACACCGCCGTCGCACGCGTTTCCGCGCAAGCAGATCAAGCGGCCCAAGGTCAAGCATACGGCGGCCCATCTCGCCCAGTACCGCATTGCCGGAGAACTGTTCTACGTGGAGGTGAAGGGTCGCCGCACCTACATCCGGCACCCGAGGTGGAGCCTGATGGGTGCCGGAATGACCTTGGCAGACGCGGAGGTTGCCCTGTTCGAAGAAGCCCGGGCTTGTGGCGCGAGTATTCGGGAAGTTATCCGCCGATGAGTTGGACGAAGAGGCAGAGAGGATGCTCAACTTTGCACGCCGCATCGCTTGAGCATGGTTTGGGGCGTGACGCGATACTCGCATCCCTGAAGCGGAAGGGGTTCGAGGCCCGTGATGACAGGGATTACATCGTTCTCACCTTTGCTGGCCTGACCCGCTCTATCTACACAAAGCTGTCTCGGGGCTCGAAGTATAAGGTTTACGGCAATCCCCTCCTCGGTGATGTGTGCAAGCAGTTAAGGCTCACCCGTAAGCAGCTCGACCAGCTGATAGAATGTCCGATGGACCGCGGGCAATACCTGGAAGCCCTCAGGGCTCACGGTATAGGCTTGAAGCCATCACCGAAGGTTGCGCCGAAGAAGCCGGGGAAGTAAAGTTCAGCGCAAGATGCCTAAGCGGTCAAGAAGTATACCCCCCTCCGATCCAAACGAAGCTGCCTACTTGGCGGTGCAGCGCCTGACTGGCGGTGACCTGTCTCCCGAAGATGCGAAGCGGCAGGCGGCACGTCTTCTCGGGAGCTTGGGCGGGCGAATAGGTGGCCCGGCCCGGGCAAAGGCGCTCAGCGCGAAGCGACGAAAAGCCATCGCCAAAAAGGCGGCGATGACGCGATGGCATAAAGAGGGCTAGGTCAACCACTTAGCCCTCTTAACTTTGCCCTTGCTTCCTTGATCGCTCAAGCATATTTTACAGTCATGTACAAACTGAGTCCTGAAACCCGCGTGATGGTCCTCCGCTGGCTTACGGATCGTATGGGAGTCCGGGCCGTCGGTCGCCTCACCGGAGCCAGCAGGGGCGCGATCCTGCGGCTACTGGCCGAGGCGGGGAGCTTCGCGGCGTTCTATCAGGACCGGGTGTTTCGGAACCTGCGGACGAGTCGGGTTGAGGCGGATGAGATTTGGTCGTTCGTCGGGGCGAAGCAGAAGAACGCGAAGCAGCCGGGCCACGGCGACCTGTGGACCTTCTGCGCGATTGATGCCGAGTCCAAGCTGGTGTTCTCGTGGCTGGTCGGGGCGCGGAGTCGGGAGAGTACCGAGTCGTTCATTGCGGACGTAGCTTCGCGCCTCGCTGGCCGCATCCAACTGAGCACCGACGCGTGGGGAGCGTACCTGACGGGGGTGCGGAAGGCGTTCGCGTTCGCCCGGGTAGACTACGCGCAGATCGCCAAGGTGTTCGCCTCTCCGGTGGACCCATCTGCGCCGGGCCGCTACTCGCCCCCTGTGTGCATTGGTTGTGTCAGGCAGCGCATGATCGGGCGTCCGAGGCCGGAGCTAGTCTCCAC
>JBOHSY010000376.1:0-1180 GCA_050733355.1 Gemmatimonadales bacterium
CGTCGGCGGGACTGGTCGGTTGCTCCGGCTGGCATCCGGCGAGCGCGAGCAGCACCCCGCCGGCGCCGATCCAGCGTCGCAGGCGATGGGTCGGCGCGCTGCGGGCGTTCACGCGCGCACGTGGTCCCTCTTCCGTCTCGTGATGCATCGGACGATCTCCAGATCAACAAGTTGACGTGTGATGGAGCCCGCTTCGCCCGTGCGCGGCGCGCCGGCGCAAGGCGGGGCCTGGCGCGGCGATCGCCGCGCGGGCACAACTGATCTGACGGCGAGGCGGATGACCCGCCCCGAGGCTACTGCCGCGTCAGAAGAGACCGGTTTCGGGGGAAATGGCTTTGCGGAAGGCGCACAACGAGGTCATGCGGACGCCTCTGCTGGTAGGTTCAGGCATTAACACCGCACGAGTTCGAGAAACGGGAACGCGAGCGCGCCACACGTTTGGACCGAGCCGCGCCTACGACGGCGCACAAGGTGGGAGGTCCCGGCGGCGGTGTCAAGACCACGCCGGTGCCCCGATGCGCGATTCGCCAGCGAGATTCCGCCCGCGAGCCCGGTCGCGAGCCTAGACGGCGGGAGGGGATTGCTTCTCCGCAATGAGCCCGTTGCCCTTGCAGAGCGCTGCGGGCGCACCCGCGAGGGTGGCGAGCTGGTTCAGGCGGATGGCCGCGTTGCGAGGCCAGCCTGAAGGAAGGAGCGTGATGTCGATCAGCGAAGTGGGGAACCGTTCCAACACCACGACGCGGTCCTGCCGCAAACGGTGCTCGAGGGCGTCGATGTTGGCCATTCGATACACGAATGGGGTCCCGTCTTCCCTGGACCAGAACTGCAGCCCATCCGGCGACCGCACCAGAGCGGACCTGGACCGCCGCCACGGGACGCGTCGCGCCGCCAGGACCAGGGCCGCGTGCAACGAGCGGTCGTTGTCTTCCAGAATCGCGATGCGCCCGCCCGGCTTGAGCACACGGCAGAGATTGCTCAATGCTCGCTGCCAGTCCGGTACGTGCATCAACACACCGCGGCAGTGGATCGCATCGAAGGTGTCGGAAGGAAACGGCAGGTCCTCCAGCGCGAGACAGAGCAGTTGGACGCGGCCGGCGAGTCCCTCCTTCGCGACCCGGCCTCGCGCCTGGCTGAGAATGTGCCGGGAGATGTCGACCCCGACGCAGCGGTAGCCGCGCCG
>JBOHSY010000377.1:0-1080 GCA_050733355.1 Gemmatimonadales bacterium
AGTTTGATCACCCGGGCTGCTGGTGTACCCCGGGGCCCGAAGGCTATGTCGCGTTAACCTGGACGGAAGCTAATCGAACCAGCAGGCGATCACAAGGCGCGAGCAGCCCGCAGCAAGCGCGGGGCAAACACCGCGATGACAGAAACTCCAATCGCCTGCACGCTTGACTTCGCCGGGCCGAGGTTCAGGAGTTGCTCCCGACGGGTGCCGCTGGGAGGCACCGACCCCGGCTGCTTCCGGAGTCACCGTTCGTGGGCGGCCGCCCTCCGGTGATGGACCAAGCAACGTAGGTTCGTGCATGCACGGACACGTCGCGCGCAGCCGATGCGCGGGCCGTGATGTCGCAACCACATCCGAACCGTGAGAGCACGGATGCCAGCGTCGACCCGTAGTCCCCTGGCCGTCGCCAGCGCCTTTCTGGGCCTCTTCGTCGGCGGCGCCGTCGGCGGCGTCGGCCTTGCCGGCCTGCTAGCGCCGGGCTCGTGGTGGGCGGAAGCCGTGAGCGGCTTTGCGCTCCCCGTGGCGTTTGCGCTCGGCCTCCAGGCCTGGTTTGGTTTGGCGCTTCTCAGTCTCGTCCGGCGCCTGCTCGGGCTCGTCCGCCCGGGTGGGGCGCGCCGCCCGGCCGATGGCCCGCCCCCCAACATTCCGGGGGCCGTGGCCTTTGTGCCCATCGCTTCGGGAATCGGCGCCCTGGTCGGGGGCGTCATCGGTTGGCTCTCCGCGTCCCACCCGGTGTGGCTGGTGGCGCTCGTCTACTGGCTGGTCGGCACCCTCTATGGCCTCCTCGCGTGGGCGCTCGCGCGGGCCGGCTTCCTGGTGCCGCCCGAGAGCACGTAGGCGGCGTTGCGGCCGACAGCGCAGCCAGTCCCGCGAATGCCCAACGCCCCCTTCACAGCAGATTGGCAGCCGGATACTGTGCCGGGCAGACAGGGGAACACCAAGCACTCGTCTGTAACGGGGGCGTATGGCCGAGCCATCTGGGGAGTCTCAGCGGCCCACGAAGTTCGGGATGTTCTATCCGCGAGGGTACCTGGTCGTCGGCGTGACGGCGAGCGCGCCCGCTCCCGGAAAGGGGAACAG
>JBOHSY010000378.1:0-1730 GCA_050733355.1 Gemmatimonadales bacterium
ATCGGGAAGACGACGCGGGACACGCCGCCGAAGGTGTGCTGCACGCCCATGAAAAGCCCGCGCTCGGCGGTCCGCACCGCGCCCGAGAGGAGTCCGGTCACGCAGGGAAAGAGAAACGCAGTACCCAGCGGCATCAACGTGAACCCGACGAAGAGGAGCAGGGGGCCGTGCGCGAGCCCTGTGGCGACGAGCCCAGCGGCGAGCAGCACGATGCCGAGTCGCGCGAGCCTGGGCTCACCCAGCGCATCCACCAGGCGGCCGAGCACCAGCGTGCGGACGATCACCCCCATGCCGCCGAGGTACATGACGAAGTAGCCGACGTTCTGCTCGGTCACGCCGAGTCGCTCCCTCAGGAGGAGCGCGGCGATCTGAATGGTGCCGTAGAACGCGCCGATGCCGATGGCGTAGATCCAGATGAGCCGCGACGCGGGCTCGCTCCAGTGGGTGAGGACGCGCGTCACGGCCTGGCGGCTGGTGAGCCGCGTGGTGGCGGGGTTGCCGCCGCTCGTGGTCGTGACCGGCTTGGGCTCCTGGAGATAGGCCCAGGCGAACGCGGCGACGAGCAACGACAGCCCTGCCGCGGCGATCCCCGGCGCGTGCCGACCGCAGAGCGCGACTGCCGCCGAGCCGAAGGCGGGGCCGACCACGGCGCCGAGGCTGGTGACCGCGCTGAGCCAGCCGAGGCTCTTGGTGCGCTCGGCGGGCGACGAGGCGTCCGCCACGTAGGCCTGCACTACACCGATCGTGCCGCCGCCGAGTCCCTGCACGATGCGGCAGACGAGCAGTGCGAGCACCGACTCGGCAAAGCCGAAGATCGCATACGCGCCCGCGGTCACGACGAGGCCGGCGAGGATGGCGGGCCGGCGGCCGTAGTGGTCGGAGAAGCGGCCCCACGCCGGCGCCACGAGGAGCTGCGCCACCGAGAACGCCGACACGAGGACGCCGACGACGGTGGCGCTCGCGCCGAACTCGGTGGCGTAGAAGGGCAGGAGGGGCACGATCATCGCGAGCCCCACCATGTCCACAAACGCGGTAACGAACAGGACCAGGAGCTGCGCCATCGCGTCTCAGCTCGTGTGTGATGGGAGTGGGCAGCTCATGCGCTCGCCGCGGTGCGAGTGCTCCTCCCGGGCGCTGAAGCCCGCGGCCTAAGCTAACGCGGCCCTCTGGAGCCCTCACCGAGTGGCCTCGCGCGCTACACTGCCGCACACGCTCTACCGCGGGGCGCGGCCCGGCGACCACTGTGCCTGGCTGCCGTCCGAGCGGGCCGCCGCTCACGCTCACTCGAACCAAAGCACGTCTACGGCGTGATCGACCCGCTGGTTTCTCGCGCGCTCGCCCGGGGCGAGAGCTTCCCCGACCGCCTGCTTCGGGCACGGAGCCAGAGCGCCGCGACGGCCGAGGCGAGCATGACGCCCGCGAGAGTGAGCAGCGCGGCCTCGAAGCTGCCGGTGCGCTTCCGCACCAGCCCCACCGCGTAGGGTCCCACGAATCCGCCGAGCGCGCCGAGTGAATTGATGAACGCGATTCCGCCGGCGGCCGCCCGCCCTTTGAGGAACGCCGTCGGCAGCGACCAGAACACGCCGATCGGTGCCAGCGCGCCGAATGCGACGATGGCGAGCGCGACGACCAGCGGAACCGGGCTCCGCAGGTAGGCTGCAAGCACGAATCCGGCCGCGCCCACCAGCGTGGAGATCGTCATGTGAAGATACCGCTCGCCGGTTCGGTCC
>JBOHSY010000379.1:0-8367 GCA_050733355.1 Gemmatimonadales bacterium
TTCTACGAGCAGGCGGTGGCGCTCGACTCCGCGTTCGTCCCGGCCTGGGCTCAGCTCGCCCAGGCGCGCGTGGTCCTCTACGTCAACAGCACGCCCACGCCCGAGCTCGCGGCAGGGGCCCGGCACGCGGCGGAGCGGGCCCGGGCGCTCGGCCCCGACCGGCCCGAGGGACAGCTCGCTCTGGGACAGTACTATCGTTCGGTCGCGCTGGATAACCGGCAGGCGCTCGGGGCGTACGAGGCGGGACTCAAGCTGGCGCCCAACAACGCCGACCTCCTCACGGGGGCAGCCGTGAATGAATGGGCCTTGGGCCACTGGAATACGGCGCTCCAGTATCTCGCCAAGGCCGGCGCGCTCGACCCCCGCTCGGCCAACACCGCGCGGCGGACCGGGCTCACGCTGCTCTATCTGCGACGCTACCCCGAGGCTCAGGGGGCGATAGACCGCGCCCTCGCGCTCGCTCCCACCAACCTCAGCATCATCGAGCAGAAGGCCATGGTGGCCCTCGCCCAGGGCGACCTGGCCGGCGCCCAGGCGGTCGTGCGTTCGGCCCTCACCACGGTCGAGCCCACTGCCCTGCTCGCCTTCTTCGGGTTCTACTGGGATCTCTACTGGGTGCTCGACGACGCCCAGCAGAAACAGCTCCTCACCCTCCCGCCAAGTGAGTTCGACAACGACCGCGGGAATTGGGGTCTCCTCCGCGCCCAGCTCTACCATCTGCGGGGGATTCCACCCCAGGCCCGCATCTACGCCGACTCGGCCCGGCTCGCCTTCGATGAGCAGCTCCGGGCGAGGCCGGAGGATGCCCAGCGGCACGTTCTCCAAGGCCTGGCCTTGGCCTACCTGGGCCGGAAGGGGGAGGCGATCGCGGAAGGAAAGCGCGGCGTTACGCTCGCGCCCATCAGCCGGGATGCTTACCTCGGCACCTACCTCCAGCACCAGCTCGTCCGCATCTACCTGTTCTTGGGCGAGCCCGAGAAGGCGCTCGACCAGCTCGAGCCCTTGCTCAACATCCCCTACTACCTCTCACCAGGCTGGCTCCGGATCGACCCCACCTTCGCCCCGCTCAAGGGGAACCCGCGCTTCGAGCGTCTCGCGGCGGGACCGTAGCGCCCCGCCGGTACGGCTCGAGATAGCCGTCGAGCGGCACCCGGAGAGCGTTGTTGATCACGTTGGTGGCGATCATGAGCGCACCGAACGCCGTGAGCGCCACCAGCTGCTCGTGATTGAACCGCCGCGCGAGCGGCGCCCACACCTCGTCCGGCACCCGGTGCGGCGACTGCGCCAGCGCCCGGCCGTACGCCACCACCTCGCGTTCCAGCTCGCCCAGCACCAGTGCGTCGGGATCCTCACCGGCATCGATCAGGATCCGGCGGAAGAAGGTGTCGCAGATCAGGCAGTCGTTCTCGCTCGAGATCGCGTGCGCGTAGATCGTGGTGAGCCGGTCGCCGAGGAAGGGGCGCACCGCGTCGCGGAGCGGATACCATTCCATCAGCGCGTGGAACGCCGGCACACTCTGGAGCAGCGTCCGCTTCATGTTGGTGATGCGGCCCTGCGCGCGGAGGTGCGCGTCGTGCGCCTCGCGCGCCTCTTCCCGCGCGCGCGCGTAGTCTATCTGGGGGACTCTGCTCATGCCTTGGCCTTCCCGGGCATGTGGTATCGGAGCTCGCCGGCACGGATCGGAATCGGGAGCAGGTTCTGCCGCGGCGGCAGCGGACAGGTCGCGAGCCTGGTGAACGCGCAGGGCGGATTGTACGCCCGGTTGAAGTCGAGCACTGTGTATCCGGTGCTGTCCGGCACCGGCGCGTACACGTAGCGGCCCGCGGGATAGGTCTCGCCCGCGCTGGTCCGGTCGCGGAACATCACGAACAGATCCTTCACGCCGGGCTCGATCACCGCGTCGAGCCGGTACCGCTCGCGCCCATGGCGGAACTCCAGCGCGCCCGGCGACTCGAACGCCTGGACCTGCCCCAGCACGTCGATCACCCGGATGGTCTTTGCCTGCCCGTGCGGAACCAAGCGCGCGCGGAGCCGCCACGCGGTATCCACCGGGTAGTACTCGAGCCCGGTGAAGCTCGCGCGGGACGGGTGGAGCGTGTCCTTCACCCTGATGGCGACGCGTCCGGAGCGCTCGATGAGCCGTAGCGTGAGGCTGCCGGCCTCGAGCACGGTGGGCTTGGCGCCATTCGCGTCGGTCTGGAGAACCGTGGTGTCCACCGGCTCGCCACCGATCCGGACGTCGGCCCGGGGCGCGGCGTCGAACCGGACACCGCCTGCCGTCCGCTCTACCGTGCCGAGACGGCGCGGAGCGCGGGTGGGCAGCACGATGCCATTCGCGCTGTCGCTCCCCAGCCGGTAGCTCGTGCTGTCCAGCCAGTGGAGCCCGGCGAGCGTGGTCCAGCCGTCGGCGCCGGCCACCGCCGCGATCCGCGACTGTTTCCACGCGGCCAGCTCCGCCTCGTACGCGGGGGCGTCGGGCCACGCGGGCGGGTTCGCGTCGGCGTCGGGGCGGCAGCCGGCAATCGTCCCCACGGCCGCGAGGAGAGCCGCGTTTGCGATGCGATGAGAGGTCATACCGAAGCGTCGCCCGGACGCTTCCAAAGCTCAAGGCGCGGTGGGCTGCCCGGGTGCGGGCGCCGGGGCCGGCGCCTCCGAGACCGGCTGGACGCCCGCCGCCCGCTGCCGCCGGCCCCGCCGGAGGCCGCGCACTGCCTCGATGCCGAAGGCGCAGAGGGCGGCCCAGACGAAGCCGAAGACGTAGCCGGCGAGCACGTCGGACGGGTAGTGCACGCCGAGGTAGAGCCGGCTGAGCCCGATCAGCACGATCAGGAGCCCGGCGACCGCGATCACGACCCACCGGAACGCCCCCCGCCCGCCCAGCCGCGCGAGCAGATACGCCAGCACCAGGAAAAGCACCATCGAGGCGGTCGCGTGGCCCGACGGGAACGAGGCCGATACCGGCCGCGCGAACGGGGTCTCGAGCAGGAACAACTCGGGCCGCGGCCGCCCGAAGGCGTCCTTGAGCAGCCGGTTGAACAGGTCGCCGCCCACCACCGCGATCACCAGCAGCAGCACGCCCACCCGCTCCCGCATCGCCCACAGAAAGGCGCACGCGACCAGGCCGATCACGACGACGCTGAGCCCGTTGCCGACCGCGGTGATCTGCAGCGCGAGCTCGTCGAGCGCGGGGCTCGAGTGGCTGTTGAGCCAGAGCAGGATGGCGTCGTCGACCCGCTGGGTCTCTCCGCTCGCGACCGCCTGGGCGATTTCCGCGAACCCCCACGCGCCGGCCAGCGCCAACCCGAACGCCAGCGACATGAGCAGTCCGACCGCCGTGTACAGGTTGTGCACGTGCGCGAGCAGCCAGCGGAGCGGGCGCTCCAGCACGTGCCGCGCGTCGGGGAGGGAGGAGCTGCGCTGGGCCGGGCTCATGGCCTCACGATGGCGTCAGCTGGCCCGGCCCTCCGTGATGTCCGGCACGCGCGGCGGAGCGGCGGGTCCTGTCGTGAACGTGCCCGGGAGTGCAGCTTCGTTGCATACGAGAAGCGTCGCTTCGGTCGCCCGGAAGTCAAGGCGCGAGGAAGTACCGCGCCGGAGTTGACGGCGGCTCGACCCACCCGGACCATCGTCGCTCGATGCGTTTCCTCGAAGGAGCCCACGATGACGGAGTTCAAGCGGTTCAGCGATTTCTATCCCTACTACCTCGCCGAGCACCAGAACCGAATGAGTCGGCGGCTCCACGTCGCGGGCACCGCGCTGGTGCTGCTCACCCTGGTCGCAGCCGTGGCGACGGGTCGCTGGCTCCTGCTCCTCGCGATGCCGCTGTTCGGGTACGGCTTCGCCTGGATCGGCCATTTCGTCTTCGAGCGGAACCGGCCGGCCACGTTCCGCCATCCGCTGTACAGCCTGCTGGGCGACTTCGCGCTGTTCCGGGACGTAGTCACCGGCAGGATTCCGTTCTAGCAGGCGAGCACTTGATCCCGGCTTGACCTTGCGGGTCCACTGTGGAGGCGGATGGTCCCCGACCCACAGGAGGAAGGTCCATGTCCCGGACCCACCACAGGTTCGGGCTCCTGCTCGTTCTCACCTCGGGGCGCTCGGGTGCACCCACAACGTGATGCCCAAGGTCACGCCGTCGAAGATCGCGGCGGTTCAGCCGCCGATCGCGTCGGGGGCGGTCCTCCTCATCTCTCCGGCGTTCGAGGAGTACACCTCGGAGTACTCGAGCGGGCTGAACCGGTGGCGCCAGCACCTCGCGCTCTCGGTGACGGCGGCGCTCATCGATCTGGTCGGCCACTCGTTCGCGCAGAGCGAGACCCGCCGGGTGCAGGACGCGGAGCTCCTCCAGTGGCTGTCGGCGCCCGCGGACACGGCGCTGGCCGACGTTCTCCTGGTCCCCGCGTTCGAGGTCGGCGGGATGCGGGCGCGCGCCTTCGACGCCGTCGCGGACGTACGCTTCCGGCTCGACGTGCGGGCATACCGAACCGGCAAGACCTACTCCTGGCAGGTGGCCGGCCGGTCAGCGCGGGCGTTCAGCTCCATGCGCGGGCTCACCGGCACCGCCCTGGAGCAGGCACTCCGCGCGCTGAGCGACACGCTGGCCTCGCATCGGGGCGATCTTGAGCCGCCGACCACCACGGCAAGCTGGAGATAGCCCATGCGCACGACGATCGGAGTGCTGCTGGGTGTGCTCCTGTCGGCCGGTGTCGCCGGAGAGGCTGCGGCGCAGCGGGCGGAGGTGCTTCTGGGCGGTGGTGCGACGTTCTCCGGCGCAGACGTGTCCACGGTGAACGGTCACGCGATGCTCGGAGCCGTGGCGCGGGTGACGCCACGCTTCGGCGTGCGTCTCGATGCGCTCTACACGCCGACCGACACAGACGACCTGCTCGGAATCGGTGCGAATGCCGTCGGGTCCATCGGGACCGCCGGCGCCCGGGTCTCGCCGTACCTGCTCGGCGGCGGCGGGGTGTTTTTCAGCGGCGGCCAGACCCACGGCGCGGCCACCGCCGGCCTCGGCCTTCGGGTGGCGGCCGGCGAGCGCGTAGGGTGGTTCATCGAGGGGCGCTACTTCAGGGTGTTCGACGTCGTAAACGACGACCTCATCTATGTGACCGGCGGGCTGAGCATCGCCCTGCCCTAGACCGTGTCCGAGCGGCTGGTCCGCGCGAGCCGAAACCGGGGGCTGTGAAGAGCCGAGGAGCAGAGGAGCAGGAGAGCGGATGGCTCCCAGCGACCGGCTCTCTGCTCTTCGGCTCCTCTGCTCTTCGTGGGGGCGCTGATAGCTTTGCAGCGATGCTGCCACCGTCCGACGACGGCCCGCCGATCCGCGAGCACCAGATCCGGGTCGAGCGCACGGCCCGCTACCACGTGCTGGGCTCGCCGGGCCCGGACGTGCGCGCGTGCTGGTTCGTGCTCCACGGCTACGGCCAGCTCGCCGAGTCGCTCCTTCGTCGCTGCTCTTCGCTGGCGGCTCCGGACGCGCTCGTGGTGGCGCCCGAGGCGCTCTCCCGCTTCTACCTGAACCTCAACCTCGACTCGCCCGCCGGCCACGCGAACGCGCGGGTCGGCGCCTCGTGGATGACGCACGAGGCGCGCGAGGCCGAGATCGCCGATTACATCGGGTACCTCGAGCGGCTGCGCGCCGAGCTCGGGCGCGAGTGCGGGGGAGGTCGGCTGGAGACGCGGATACTCGGGTTCTCGCAGGGGGTCGCGACCGCGGTGCGGTGGGCGGTGCTGGGCGCGGGCGATCCGCCGCGGACGCTGGTGCTCTGGGCCGGCAGCCTTCCGACGGAGACCTGGACCGATGCCGCCCGGACCCGGCTCGCCGGGACCGAGCTGGTGCTCGCCGCCGGCGACGCCGATCCCTTCCTGTCGCCCGACGATCTGACTCGCACCGCGGACCGACTGGAGACGGCCGGCTACCGCGTGCGACCCTTCGGATTCCCGGGCGGTCACACCATTACGCCGGAGCTGGTCTCGCGGGCGCTCGTGATTTGATACCGCCGGTATTAGAATACCGTGGGTATCGTATGCGACTCACCCGCCCCAAACGCAAGCAGCAGACCCGCGAGCGCCTGCTGGAAACCGCCCTGGAGATCTTCCTCCAGCGCGGCTACTACGCCACCACGCTCGACGACATCGCCGACGCCGCCGACCTCACCAAGGGCGCGGTCTACTCCAACTTCAGCAGCAAGGACGACCTCTTCCTCGCGGTGTACGCCCGCCGGGTGGACGAGCGGATCCGGGAGGTCGAGGCGGCGGGCCGCCGGGCCACCCTGGCCGAGGGCGCGCGCGCCAACGCGCGCCGGATCGCCGCCCGGCATGCCCGGGGGCCGGAGTGGCACGCGCTGCTGCTGGAGTTCACCACCTACGCCGTGCGCCACCCGGAGCTCCGCCGGCGCGTGGCGCGGGAGCACCGCCGCCTGGTCGACGCCATCGCCGAGTCCATCGAAGCCGCGGTCGCCCGCGAGGGCGTCGTGCTCTCGGTCCCCTCGCGCACGTTGGCGCTCGCGGCCTCAGCGATCGGCAGCGGCGTTCGAATGGAGCGCGACATCGATCCCGACGATACCCCCGGCGACCTGATGGAAACCGCCATGGAGTTGCTGTTCCGCGCCGTGGCCTCGGACGCGCCCCGGCGCAAGGAGAAGGGGAGGCACCAATGACGACGACCACCGAGGTCTCCCGCGCCAGCTACGAGGAGATCCGCCAGCGGCACCAAACCCATTTCTTCCAGCAGCTCGGCCCCCACCTCGAGCGGCTGGGTTGGAGCGCACCGCGACCGCCTCGCGCACCTGACGTCGCCTCGGGTACCGAGGCCGACCTCGCCAGGGTCCCGATCATGTCCAAGGACGATCTCATGGCCAACTTCGACGGGATCGTCACCGACCCGCGCATCACGCTCGAGCTGGCCAACCGCCACGCCGCCGGCCTCACGAGCGATGGGTGTCTCCTCGACGAGCATCATGCCATCGCCTCGGGCGGGTCGAGCGGGCGGCGGGGCGTGTACCTGTACGACTGGAACGGCTGGACCGACTGGGGGATCTCGTGCCTCCGCTACATGCTCCGTATGCGTCAGGCGGCTCCCGCCTCGGCGCGCGAGGCGACCACCGCGGTCGTCATGGCGGACGTCGCCGCCCACGGGTCGAGCGCGTGTCCGCAGACGTTCCGCGACGCGTTCGGCGCGGGCCGGGTGGTCCGCCTCCCGAGCAGCCTGGCGATCGAGGAGATCATCGAGGGCCTGAACGCCTGTCAGCCGGCCGTGCTGATGGCGTATCCCTCGATCCTCGCCCAGCCCGCGGCCGCGGCCCGCCGGCGCGAGCTCTCGATCTCACCGCGACTCCTGTGCACCTCGGCCGAGCCGCTCCGGCCCGGGATCCGCGACTCGGCGCTGGCGCAGTGGCGGGCTCGGATCGTGAACCTGTGGGGGACCAGCGAGGGCGGCGCGATCGCGTGTGGCTGCGGAGAGGGAAGCGGCATGCACCTGAGCGACGACCTGGTGATCGTCGAGCCGGTGGACGCCGAGGGAAGGCCGGTCGGACCGGGCCAGCGGTCGGCGAAGCTGTATCTGACCAACCTGTTCAACCACGCGCTGCCGCTCATCCGCTACGAGCTGACCGATGAGGTCACGCTCTCCACCCGGACCTGCCCGTGCAGGTCGGCCCACCGCCTGGTCGAGGACGTGCAGGGGCGCCTGGAAGACCGGTTCGTCTATCCCGGTGTGCCGCCGGTGCATTCGCTGCTCTTTCACACAGTGCTCGACCCGGAGCCCGGCATCGTCGAGTACCAGGTGCGTCAGACGGCGCGGGGTGCGGAGGTGGACGTGGTCCGGAGCGGCCCGGCGGATCTCGATGCGCTCGCGCGCGAGATCGGGGCCAAGCTGGCCAAGGCCGGCGTGCCGAGCCCCGCGGTCACCGTGCGCGAGGTGTCGCGCATCGCCCGGCCTGCCGGTGGAAAGCTGAAGCGGTTCGTGCCCCTCGTCAGCGCGGAGCGGTGACTGTGGCGAGCTCCTCTATCCGCTGCTCCCGCAGGGTGAGCGCTCCTCCGGGGCGCTGCAGATCGCGTCCGCCGGAACCCGGCGCTTCCTCGAAGAGCAGAGGAGCGGAAGATCAGAAGAGCAGATGACTGCCCAACCGCCCGGCTCTTCTGCTCTTCGGCTCTTCTGCTCATCCTTGAAGCGCCCCTCCGGAGCCCTCACCCCGGCGGCTCGCGCGGACTGCGGAGCTCGACACTCTGCCGCGCCTCGTCACACTCCGCACAGCCGCTGCCAAGCTCGTGCAGGAAGATGAGCGGGTCGCGCGCGAGGCGCTGGCGGGCCACGGCGACCACGTCTCGCGCGCGCACCAGCCGCGCGTGCGCGTGGCCGACGGG
>JBOHSY010000380.1:0-5666 GCA_050733355.1 Gemmatimonadales bacterium
CTGGTAGGTTCCGCACCGGCATATGTTTCCGCTCATCGCGGCGTCGATCTCGGAGTCGCTGGGATCGGGCTTGGCGGCCAGGAGGGCCGCGGCAGACATGATCTGTCCCGACTGGCAATAGCCGCACTGTACGACGTCCAGCTCGGCCCAGGCGCGCTGCACCGGATGACTGCCATCGCGCGACAGCCCCTCGATGGTGGTGACGGCCTTGCCCTCAGCGGCGGACACCGGGGTGACGCAAGAGCGTTTGGGTGTCCCGTCGAGGTGCACAGTACAGGCGCCGCACTGCGCGATGCCGCAGCCGAACTTGGTGCCCGTGAGGCCGAGCATGTCGCGCAGCACCCAGAGCAAGGGCATGTCGGGCGCCGCGTTCACGTCGCGCTGGACGCCATTGACGGTCAGTTTCATCGGCTCTCTCCCGGCTGACGGGCATCACCACGGGCGCGGCGACGCAGCCTCCAACTTATGTACTTCTCCCAGAGCCGCCACGCTCACTCCCCGGTCGCGACGGGGCGCACGACAACCTCGTGGCGGCGTCCGTCGTCCACCAGGGGGATCGCCGGCTCGCCCAGCGAGCGCCCGTCCAGCACGATCTCCGCTCCTGCGGCACCGATCGCCGTCGGGTTCCGGACGACGATCGCGTAGACACTGCTTCCGTACCGGTACTCGAGCGAGAACTCCGGCCATGCCGCCGGGACCCGCGGCCGAAGCTCGAGCCGGTCGCCCCGCTTGGTGAAGCCCAGAATCGCCTCCAGGCCGACCCGGTACATCCAGCTCGCCGACCCGGTATACCAAGTCCATCCACCGCGGCCCAACTGACCGGCTGCAGTGTAGACGTCCGCCGCCACCACGTACGGCTCGACCTTGTAGGTCGCGACCTCCTCCGCCGTGCGGCTGTGGGTGAGCGGGTTCAGCATCTGAAAGAGCTCGAAGGCGCGGTCGCCGTCGCCGCGGAGCGCGGTCGCGAGCACCGCCCAGAGCGCCGCATGGGTGTACTGCGCCCCGTTCTCCCGCACGCCGGGCAGGTAGCCCTTGATGTACCCGGGGTCGTGCGGCGTCTCGTCGAACGGAGGTGACAACAGCAGGAGGAGGCGCGCGTCCTCACGTACCAGGAGCCGATCGAGGGAGCGCATCGCTTGCGCCTGCCGTTCGGGATCGCCCGCGCCCGAGATCACGCTCCAGGTCTGGGCGATCGAGTCGATTCGGCACTCGTCGCTGGCGGCGGAGCCCAGCGGGGTGCCGTCGTCGAAGTACGCCCGCCGATACCATTCGCCGTCCCATCCGTGCGCTTCGACCGCCGCCGCATACACATCGGCCCGGGTCCGAAACTCCTTGGCGACGCCGGCGTCGGCGCGCGCCTCGGCACGGGCGGCGAAGCCGCGGAGGGTCGCGATGAGGAACCAGGCCAGCCAGACACTCTCGCCCCGCCCCTCGACGCCGACGCGGTTCATCCCGTCGTTCCAGTCGCCGGAGCCGATGAGCGGCAGGCCCTGCGCGCCGGCGGTGCACGCCCGGCGCAGCGCGCGCCGGCAGTGATCGTACACGCTGCCGGCGTGTCCGGACGCGGCCGGCAGGTCGTACACTTCGTGCTCGTGCGGCTCGAGCGGACGCATGGTCAGGTACGGCGCCTCCGCATCCAGCACCGAGACGTCGCCCGTGACCCGCACGTAGTGGTCGACGACGTACGGAAGCCACACGAGGTCGTCCGAGAACCGGGTCCGGACCCCGCGCCCGCTCCGCGGGTGCCACCAGTGCTGCACGTCCCCCTCGACAAATTGGCGGCCCGCGGCACGCAGGATGTGCTCGCGAGCGATGCCCGGCTCCACGTACACGAACGCCATGACGTCCTGGAGCTGGTCGCGGAAGCCGTAGGCGCCGCTGCTCTGATACAGCGCGGACCGGGCCCACATCCGGCAGGCGAGCGCCTGGTAGAGGGTCCAGCGGTTGAGCATCGCGTCGAACGACGGCTCGGGAGTGCGCACGGTGATGGCGGACAGCCGGACGGCCCAGGCCTCGATGCTGGCCGCGACGGCTCCCTTGGCCCGATCCACGTCGCAATACCGTTCGATTGCGCGGCGGGCCTCGTCGTCGTCCCGCGCGGCGCCGAGCACCACCGCGATCTCGCGCGCCTCGCCGGGCGCCAGCTCCAGGACGCACCGGAGCGCCGCGCACGGGTCGATCCCCGCGCCCGTAGCGCCGGCCAACTCGGTGTCCAGCGCGCGGGGCGCGGCGACCGTCCCGTTCCGGCCGAGAAACTCGCGGCGATCGCCGGTGTAGCCCACGATCGGCTCGCTCAGGGCGGAGAACGCCACGTGGCCGGCGAACTCGGGGTCGAAGTGATTCCGGGCCAGGATCGCGCCGTGCTCGGGATCGAACGCGGTTCGCACCTGATGCTGGGTGTGCTCCCGAAGCGCCCCCAGCGTCCACTCCACGTAGCTCGTCACGCTGAGCTTCCGGGGGCGGTGGGCAAGGTTGGTCACGCGCAGCAGTGACAGCTTGACCGCTTCGTCGGGAGCCAGGCCGAGCACGAGGTGCGTGGCCAGCTCCGCGTCGTGGCGCTCGAACGACGAGGTGCCCGCGCCGTGGCGCACGGTCCACGACCCCTCGACGGGACCCGGCGCCGGCGTTGCGCTCCACGTCTCGCCGGTGTCGTCGTCGCGCAGGTAGATCACGTCGCCGGCCGGATCGCTCACCGGATCGTTGTGCCACGGCGTGAGGCGGAAGAAGTAGCTGCTGTCCGCCCAGGTGAACCCGGCGCCGCGTTCCGTGACCACGAAGCCGCCCCGCGGATTGGCGACGACGTTCGACCACGGGGCCGGCGGCACCCGGTCGCCCGTGAGGCGGATCTCGTAGTCGTTCTCCGGCGTGAGCCCGCCGAGGCCGTTGGCGTGGACCGCGGTCCCGGCGCCATCGCGCGGCTCGGCGTTGTGGGACGCATCCCGGCGGGGAAGCGACAGCGGTGCGGCGCCCGGTTCGGCGGCAAGGGCCTGTACCCGCGCGCGGACCCGCTGCAGCGCCCGCACGAGGGTAGGCGCCCGGCCGGAGACACGCGGCAGGGCGGGCGGGAAGGCGACCGGCTCGACTTCCGGCCGATCGGACGCGGTGAAGCTCTCCACGATTCTCCCCAGCGACCGCCCATCGCAGTGGATGTGCACGCGGGCGGTGGCTCGCAGCATCGCCAGGACGTCCGCGCCGAGCCGATCCCGCTGCCGCAGGAACACGCCGCCGGGCCGATCGATGACGTCGGCGCTGCGCGACGCGAGTGTCGCCGCGGTGATCCGCTCCTGCAGTTCCTCCAGGTAGCCGGAGGGCTGCGGGTTCACCACGACGAGGTCCACCATCATGCCGCGACGGCGCCAGTAGTGATGGGCGGCGAGCAACTGCCGCAGCGTGGGCAGCCCGTCCGCGGAATCGATCGTCGCGAACACGATCGGCCAGTCGCCCGACACGCCGGCGGTCCACAAGAGCGGTTGCGACCCACGGCTCCGGGCCAGCTCCTCCAGGGGCGCCCTGAGCGCCGAATTCGCGTAGAACAGGTGGCCGGCGAGCTCCTGGAACACGGCGGCCTCGGCCGGCGTGACGCCGAGCTCGCGGAGCTCCACCTGGGTCGAGGTCCACGCGAGATCGAGCGCGCGGTGGGCCGCATAGGGATCGTGATACCGATCGGCGAGCTCGAAGGCGCGCTCGCGGGTGCTGGCCACCAGGGTCGTGAATGCGACTGACGCCGACTGGCCCGGAGCGAGCCGCACCCGGGTCCGGAGGGCGAAGATCGGGTCCAGCACGGCGCCGGTCGTGCCCGACAGCAGGTCCGGTGTCTCCAGCGCCACCGGGTTCCGGGTGCTACGGCCGCGGCCCAGGAACCGGACGCGATCGGTCTCGCAACTGACCGGCCCCACGCGCTCCCTCCCGGTGTCCACGACGTGCACGCACCAGACCGGCCGCTCCGTGGCGGACCGCGGGCGGCGGCTCGCCGTGATCGCCGTACACCACTCATGCCACTCGGTCTCGACGAACAGATTGCCGAATGCGGGGTGGGCGCGGTCCGCGTCGGGGGGCGCCAGCACGATCTCGCCGTAACTGGTCAGCTGAATGTCGCGCGGAGTGGATCCGTTGTTCGTGAGCGTGACGCGCCGGACCTCCGCCGCGTCGTCGGGTACGACCGCGATCTCGGTGCGGGTTTCAATGTCGCCGTCCTCCCGCTGCACGGTCACGCGGTCGGTGGCGAGGAGCGCATCGTACCGGTCCGCGGGAGCGCAGGTCGGCTGGTACGCGGCGGACCACGCGCGTCCGGCCGTCAGATCCTGCACGTAGCAGAACTGTCCGGTGTTGTCGGTGGTCCCGTCGGCCCGCCAGCGGGTGACGGCAAGCTCCTCGTAGCGGCTGTATCCCCCGCCGCAATGGCTCACCATGATGGTGTACGGCAGCTGGCCGAGGAGCGCGACGTGGGGCTGCCGCGTGTCCGGCGTGTCGATCTCGCGCACCATCGGGCGCTCGAGGTCGGGATCGGGGAGTGCTTCGTCGGCCCGCGCGGCCTGCGGCTCCTGCAGGACGAGGCGGCGGGGCACGCGCTCGTGCAACAGCAGCTCCGCGGAGCGCACTATCGGATCGGCATGAAAGCGCCGCCGCCAGAGCTGCGCCGTCAGGGCGTTGCCCAGGGCGACCAGGCTCATCCCCACGTGGTGCGCCATGTAGCACTGCACGACCGCGAACCGCAGTCCCGGAATGGGGCGGGTGTAGTCGATGGCGTCGCGAAAGCCGTAGGGGCCGAGTGCGCCCTTCTTCTCGAGGACGGCGAGATTGGCGAGCGCCCGCTGCTGATCGACCATCACGGCGAGCGCCGACGCGTACGGGGCGACCACGAGATCGCGGCCCAGTCCGCGCTTGAGGCCGAGACTGGGCACCCCGAACGCGCGGTACTGGTAGGTCTGGTGACGGTCGCGGACGTTGTATGCGCTCTCGCTCACGCCCCAGGGCACATCCCGCTCCGCGCCGTACGCGATGTGCCGCCGGAGCGCGCTGTGGTAGGTGCCGTCGAGCACGGTGAACGGGAACGACCGCATCACGAGTCCGGGCATGAGGTACTCGAACATGCTCCCGCTCCACGACACCAGCACGGTCTCGCCCGCGGCGTGGGTCAGCGTGCGGCCGAGCCGGAACCAGTGCTCGACGGGCACCTCGTTCTTCGCGACGGCGATGAAGCTCGCGAGGCGCGCCTCCGACGCGAGCAGGTCGTAGAAGGAGCCGTCGAGGCTGTGGGCACCCCACTGGTACCCGATTGCGAACAGCGCGCGCGAATCGTCGTACAGGAACCGGAAGTCCATCTCCTCGACGTAGGCTGCGGCCCGCGCGGCGACCGCCTCGAGGCGCGCGATCAGCGCCGCCGCGGCGGGAGACCCGGGGGCCAGCTCGCGGAAGGTCTCCGATCGCGTGGTGGTCCGGGCGCCCCGGCCGGCGGCCGTGTACACGTCGAGCTGGCCTGGCCCATCCGCGTACTCCTCGATCAGCCCGATGGCCCAGGCGATCCACTCGACCGCCCGCTCCCGCGCGGCCTCCGCGACCGGCAGGGACTCGATCGCCGCGCGCGCGCGCTCGAGGGCCGGTGCGATCTCCATGGTGAGGGCGGCCGGCGTGCCCGTGTCGGCGCCGGCGGCGACCGCGGTGGCCGC
>JBOHSY010000381.1:0-1814 GCA_050733355.1 Gemmatimonadales bacterium
CTCGCGCACCGCGGCGCCGATCCGCTCGAGCGCGACCCGCACGGCGAGCGCCGGGACGGAAACGGGCGGCGCGCGGCACGCGAGGTCGAGCCGCGGCAGCAGCGTGTCCGGGTCTTCGGTCCAGCCCGATCGCTCGTCCCACCACAGCACGTGGGCGGCGACCGGCGCCCGCCCGGCATCGGGCCACGCATGCAGGGTAAATCCCGCGAGCATCCCGGCCGGCTCCGCGGCGACGGCGGCCACACCGCGCTCGGCGCCGAAACCCTCGAATGCCGCGGCCAGCTCGCTCCGCCAGCGCCAGCGGTCGCCGCCCTCATCCAGGCCGACGATCGCCGGCAGCCGGGCCTTTCGTGCCAGCAGCTCGACGTGGCCCAGCCGCCGTTCGAGCGCGGCCGGAAGGTCGAACCGCACGAGCTCGACCTCCGAGTGGAGCGATCCCGCGCGCACCACCCGCCCGCGACGCTGGTCGAGCCGCATCGGTGTCCACGGCAGGTCGTAATGCACTACGCGCTCGGCGCCCTGGAGATCGAGCCCCTCGGCAGCGACGTCCGTGGTGACCAGATGTTCAGGCGCGAAGCAGCGCTCTGCCGGGCTCTTCCGCCGTTCCGCGGCCTCCGCCCGGAACCACTCGAACGCCGACCGGCGCGACGTGCGCATCGCGCCGATGCCGGCCCGCTCCCCGGTGCACCAGGCGATCCGCGGACCCAACTGGTCCCGAAGCCACCGCACCGTCTCCCGCGCGACGGTGAACACCAGCGTGGTGCGCCCGTCGGCGAGCAGGGCGCGGAGCCGGGTGAGCTTCATGTCGTCGCACGCGGTGTCCGCCGCGGCCCGCGCGATCAGGGACTCGAGCATGGGCAGGTCGTCGACGACCAGGTCGGCAGCGTCGCCCGAGCCGGGCAGCAGCTCCCACATCAGCAGCTGATCGGTCAGTCCTCCGGTGAGTCGCACCAGCGCCCGCCGGTCGGGCCGCTTGCCCGCGTCCGCCGCGTCCCGGGCGTGCAGCAGCAGGCGGCGATAGCGCCGGAGCGACGCCACGAGCGCGGCCGGGCTGGAGGCCGCGGCTCGCCATAGCACGCAGCGGACCAGCGCGGCGACCTGAGGCTCCGGCGACAAGGCGAGCCGATCGATCCCGTGGAGCCGCGCCTCCAGGTCGTCGCCCACAGTTGGCGGGACCTGCTCCGCTCGCTCGACGGCGCGTGGGCGGTGCGCCGAGGAAGCCGCGGTCGCGAGAACCACCAGGCCGAGCGCCGGGTGGCCTCGGCCGGCGTTCAGCAGCGTGCCGAGCGAGGCGAGCCCGTGGGGCGCGAGCGCGTCGTCCCGCACCGCGAGTCGCAGTTGGTGCGCCAGGTCGGCGAGGCGGTTGACCACGGGCGTGGCGCTCAGGAGCAGCGTGCGCCGCCCGAGCAACCAGCCGGCCACGTGCCCGTATCCGCGCGTGGCGGGGTTCCGCAGCCGGTGGCTCTCGTCGATGATCGCGAGCCGGCCCGCGTGCGGCGGCAGCGAGCCCCGGCTCGCCCGCTCGTGCGACCACGGGACGATCGGCACCCCCGTACGCCGCGCCGCCTGCCGCCACTGATCCTGCAGCGCGGCCGGCACCAGGCACACGGTGGGGCGCGGGCCGTTGGTCGCCGCGGCAGCGGCGAGTGCCACATACGTCTTGCCGGTACCCACCGGGTCCGCCAGCAGCGCCCCGCCGTAGCGCTCCACCGCCGCCAGCACTCGGCGGAACGTCACCCGCTGCCCGGACCACAGCCACTCGGGGGGCGCGGCAGCGGATCCCGGCGGGGCGAGGCTCGCGGCGAGCGCGGCAG
>JBOHSY010000382.1:0-3232 GCA_050733355.1 Gemmatimonadales bacterium
GGATGATCTTCATCCCGAGCATCGGCGGGATCAGCCACTCGCCCAAGGAGTTCTCCCGCGCGGAGGATGTTGGTTCTCTAAATTCTGACCGCTTTTTTCTCTAAATTCTGTCCTCCCCCCGGGCATCCGAAGGTACGTTCCGGCCTCCAGGTAGGGACCTGTCCCGACAACCGGAGGCCCACGGAGGATGCTCCGCATGCTCGATCGCCATGCCGTCCAGGAGTTGCTCCGCGCCGGGCTGCCGCCCAGTGCCATTGCCCGCCAGTTCGGGGTATCGCGCCGCACGATTCGGCGCATCAAGCGCGAGGCCCCGATCACGAGTGCCGTGCCCCCGAGGACCGGACGTCCCGGGCGGCCCGGCGTGCGCGCCGCCATTCGCGCGCGTCTGCGGGCGCTCTTGGGAGAGGAGCCGACCCTCCCACCCGGGGAGGTGTGGCGCCGGCTCCGCGAGGAGGGCACGCCGCTCGGCTTGAGCACGGTCTATCGCCTGCTCTCGGGGGTGCGGGCCACGCTGCCGGCCGAGTTGCTGGTGCGCTTCGAGGGGGTGGCCGGAGAGTTTGCGCAGTTCGACTTCGGTGAGGTGAGCGTCCGGCTCACCGACGGCAGCCGTCGGGTGGTGCATTTCGCGGCCTATCGCCTCAAGTACTCCCGCTGGATCCACGTGGCGCTGGTGCCCGACGAGCGGGTCGAGGCGCTGGTCCGCAGTCTACTGGCCGGCTTCGCATCGGGTGGCGGGGTGCCCCTGCGGGTGGTGTTCGACAATCCGAAGACCGTGGTCCTGCGCTACGAGGAGCAGCGCCCGGTGTGGAATCCGACCCTGGCGCAGGTGGCGATCGACTACGGCTTCACGGTGGAGCTCTGCACCCCCCACCAGCCCCAGCAGAAGGGGGCGGTGGAAAATCTCGTGGGCTTCGTCAAGCGCAGCTTCTTCCGCGCCCGCCGCTTCCAGGACCTCGCGACCGATCTCCCCGCACAGCTCGCCGCCTGGCTCCTGGAGATGAATACGGTCCGGCCGTCGCGGGCGACGCGCGAGATCCCGGCCGCGCGCCTCGCGGCCGAGCAGGCGCGGATGAAACCGCTGGCGATCCCGCTGGCCGAGTACGGGCTGCGCGTCCCGGTCACCGTCGGCCCGACCGCGATGGTCACCGCCCAGGGGATCCGCTACGCGATGCCCGCCCCGGCGTGCGGCCTCCCGGCGACGCTCTGGCTCTATCCCGACCGGGTGAAGATCGTCACGGCGGGCAGCCGCCACGTCGCGACGCACCCCCGCTTCCCGGCCTTCGGGACCGTGAGCTACCTGCCCGGGCAGCGCGCCGCGCAGCTCGCCGCCGTGGCCGGCGCCCGCAAGCGGCTCTACTTCATGCGCGAGCGGCTGCTCGAGCTCGGGCCGGTCGGGGAGGGCTACCTCACCGAGCTGATCCATCAGCGGCCCCACACCTGGAAAGGCGACGTCGAGCGGCTCTTCGCCCTCCTTGAGGAGCTGGGTGACGAGCGCTGCCGCACGGTGCTCCAGCGCGCGCTCTTCCAGCGCTTGATCGGCGCCGAGTACGTCGTGCGCCTGGCGGCCAAGCTCGCCGAGGTGGCGTCATGAGCCGGGCTCGCGCTCACCCACCCCGCCGCGCCCCACGGGACCCGGCCGCACCGGTCCGCGACCTCGAGGGGATGCTGCGGCGGCTGCACTTGCCGACCGTGCGGCGCCTCTACGCCGAGCTTGCCACGCGGGCCGAGGCCGAGGGGATGCCCTACCGGACCTACTTGGAAACCCTGATCGCCGAAGAGGTCGCGCACCGGGCCGAGACCCGCATCACCCGGGCGGTGCGCAAGGCGCAGTTTCCCTTTCTCCGCACCGTCGACGACTTCACCTTCACCTTCCAGACCGCGCTCCGCCTCCAGATGCTCGGCAGCTACCTCGGGCCCGAGCTCGTCACCGAGGGGCGGAGTGCGATCTTCAGCGGCCCGAGCGGCACCGGCAAGACGCACCTCGCCATCGCGATCGCCTATCGCGCCATCCAGCACGGCTCCGAGGCGCGCTTCGTGGGGGCCGACGTCCTCATCGGCGAGCTCTCCCGGGCCGCGACCAAGGGGCGGCTCGACGGGGCGCTCGAGCCCTACCTCCATCCGCACGTGCTCGTGATCGACGAGCTCGGCTATCTCTCGCATGCGGCCGACGCGGCGAATGTGCTCTACCGGGTCGTCAACGAGCGCTACCTCGCGCACCGCCCGATGCTGCTCACGACCAACAAGCCGCTGGCGGCGCTGGGCGAGGTGCTGCATGATGGAGACTTGGCCGAGGCGATCCTCGATCGCCTCCTGGAGCGAGGCGCGCACTTCGCGATGCGCGGCCGCTCCTACCGCACGCGTCACCTGAGAGAGGAGGACGACCGCCTCGAGCGACCCGCGAACCCGGCGTAAGCCCCCGCGGGGAGACAGAATTTAGAGAAAACAGGGGACACAATTCAGAGAACGCACAGAGGACATCGCGAACGGCGCCAACGTGCTGCTCGGGACGATCCTCCGCCTCGACCGGGGGGTGTCGTAGAATGGATACGCGTACGAGTGCGTTAGCGTACCCGTACGCGAGCGCCGACCACTACGAGGTGGCCGACGAGGTCGTTCAGTGGTTGAGCGTGATGAAGGGTCTCAACCTGTAGCGGTTCGCCAACGAACAGAGCGGCTGGCGGCGTGGAAGAGCGCGAGCAACGTGGTTGACGCCACGACCGGTGGAGGGAAGCCCGCGCCAGCGCAAGAGGTTCCGGCCGTGCGGAGCTTCCGGCCAGTGCGACCTGTCGGCAGCAAGCGCGGCTTTAGGTGGCGCTTTGACCAGGCCTTATGTGCAGAGTTGCTGCCTCCGCCAGCTCAGTAGCGAACATCAGCTGCTCGTGTTTCTCGCTCGGCCACCCGACGATGTTGGCGTGGCGGCGCGGTGTGTTGTCGGGATCGATCAGAAGGCCTACCTCCGTCACCGAACCGGCAGAAACGTCAGCACGCGCACGAAGTGTCCGATGACGCTGGGTTCCGATCGCCAGCCCTATTTCCCAGACTCGGCGTTCGGAAAGGCCCTGAGTCCGAAACACGGATGCCTGAAGAGGCGACCCTTGGGGCAGGAAGGCGTCCGGTTTAGGACGGGATGTCTTCCGGCTAAAATGATTCTTGGGGAAAATGAACCTTGCAAGCAGCTCTGCCGGCGCAGGTGGCTGGCTGAACGCGTCCTCAGCTTGCGCTCGAGTGGAGC
>JBOHSY010000383.1:0-4194 GCA_050733355.1 Gemmatimonadales bacterium
TCGAGGCATACAGGGCGCCCACGGCGTTGTAGTCACCTGCGGAGGCCGCTCGGGCCCACTCGGCGCTGACGGCGCGAACGGCGGCCTCGTCCTCGGCGGACAAGGCGGCCGGGGCAGCCATCGATCCGCCTGCCATGGTTGTCGTCTCCGTCTTGGGCGCAGGCTGACACGCCATGCCGAGGACCAGCAGCGCCGGAAGGCCGAACCGGGTGGAGTGGAACATGAGATTCTCCTTAGGATCGAGGTGGGATCACCGGACCGTCTGCTCTTCGACGCGACCTATGTCGCGCGCTGTCGCAGAGTGTCGTTGAAGCTCTTCCAAGACTGTCGCCAGGACAGCCCGGGGAACGAAAGGCGGGCGCCGCACGGCACACCCCAGTGCGCACCAGGTGCGCGGATGCTGGCGTCAGCGACGTGGGCTCAAGCCTGTTGCAAGTGAACAGCTATCGGAGAGGCAGCTCGCGCTGATTCGGCGCGCTGATTCGGCGCAGGGGTCCGGGCTGGAACATGGGCTGCCGGTGGTCGCGGGTCAAGTCCGGGCTGATTGCTCACCATCGGGAGCCGGCAGATCTTGGTAATCCCAATGTCTCACCGCGGAGAGCGCATCCATGAACCGGCGCGACTTCAACCGCTCCCTCCTCGCCCCCCTCGGCGCCGCCATCCTCCCGACTCCGCTGCTCGATGCCGCCGTGGCGCCGCTTCCGACCGCCGACCCGGAGATAAACCCGGCGCGGCTCATGGAGCAGCTGCTCCAGCGGCTGGCGCAGTTCGGCCGGAACCCGGAGGGCGGGGTGAGCCGGGTCGCCTACAGCGAGGCGGACCGGCAGGGGCGGGAGTACGTCACCGGGCTCATGCGGGAGGCCGAGCTGGAGGTGACCGTGGACGCCGCGGGGAAGCTGATGGGCCGGCGCGCCGGGCGGGAGCCGCGGGGTCGGGCCCTTCAAGGGGGTGCCGGGGTCGGAGGCGTGGTAAGCTGGCAGGGATAGTGCCGGCAGCGCATCTTGGTTGCTGCCGGTCTCCCCCTCGAGGGCTCGCATGCTGGTTCGCAGGCTGTACACCGCCGCCCTGCTCGTGGTCCCGATCCACTCGGGGCCGATCTACCAGAAGCTTCCCACCGCGCTGCCGAACCCGAATACAACGCCTGCCGGCACGCTGCGCGATGGCGTGCTCCGGATCGATCTCGAGGCGAGGCTCGCGATGTGGCATCCCGATGGCGATTCTCTCCCCGGGATCGCGATCGAGACGTTCGCCGACCGGGGGAAACGGCCGCAGGTTCCCGGTCCCCTCGTCCGGATCCCGCGAGGCACCGAGATCCGGGCGTCGGTGCGCAACTCGCTCGAGCGCGACACCCTCACGTTCCATTTTCCCGGCGCGGAATCCGATTCCCTGGTGATTCCGCCGGGTCACAGACGCGAGCTCCGCGTTCGCGCGGCGACGCCGGGCACGTTTCTCTACCGCGCGATCACCAGCACTCCGCTCCACCGGCAGCTCCAGCTCGGCGGGCTGCTCACCGGTGCGGTGGTCGTGGACTCGCTGCCCCCGGGCAAGGCGCCGCGGGACCGCATCTTCGTGATCCTCGAGGCGAGCGATTCGGTCGACCCGGTGCTCGCCTTCCCCATTCACGAGCGCACCGTCCGCTCCATCAACGGGCTATCCTGGCCGCATACCGAGCGGCTACATGCGACCGTGGGCGACACCCTGCGCTGGCGGGTGGTCAACGCGGGGAACGACGTCCACCCCATGCACCTGCACGGGTTCTACTTCCGGGTGGACGGCTTCGACGGTCCCCGGGTGGCGGCGCAGGGTCAGGGGCCTCCGGGACGCTGGGTGGTGACGGAGCGGATGTCGCAGTTCTCCACCATGTCGCTCACCTGGATCCCCGAGCGCGCCGGGAACTGGCTTTTCCACTGCCATTTCCAGAAGCACCTGGTCCCGCACGGACAGTTCAACGTGGTGGCGAACGGCCGGCGGCAGCGGATCGCCGCACCCTCGCACGAGGGGCCGAGCGATCCGCACGGCAACCACGCGCTGACGGGGATGGCGGGACTGGTGATGGGGGTAGAGGTTCGGCCCCGCGCTGGCGAGCGGATCGCGGAGCCGGGGCCGGGACGCTGGCTCATCCGGCTGGTTGCGACGGCCGATCCGGAGTTCCCCGATTCGGTCCCCCTGATGCGGTACCTCCCCGACGGCCCCGGTTCGGCTCAGCCGGCGGCAGGGAAGCCGGCGATCAGCCCGACCATCTATCTCACCCGCGGCGAGCCGGTGGCGATCACCGTGCTGAACCGCCTCCAGGAGCCCACCGCGATTCACTGGCACGGGATCGAGCTGGAGAGCTACTTCGACGGAGTGGCGGGGTTCTCGGGGTTCGGCTCGCGCCTCACCCCCATCGTTCCGCCGGGCGACTCGTTCGAGGCGAGGTTCACGCCGCCCCGATCAGGCACCTTCATCTACCACTCGCACGTGGACGAGCCCCGGCAGCACCGGGCCGGACTGGTCGGAGCGCTGGTGGTGCGGGACAGTACGCCGGCGGATCCGGGCGACGACCTCGTCTTCTTCATCAAGTCGGCCCGGGCGCGGAGCAATCCCACGGACCCGGTGCCGTTCGAGATCAACGGGCGCACGGATCCGGATACCGTCGTCCTGCGGGTCGGGCGCTCGTATCGGATGCGGTTCATCGGGCTTCAGATTCGCCATCCAAGCGCGATGGTCCGGCTCACGGCCCGGACTGACAGCGCATTCGTCACGGCACCCGACTCGATGGTCGCCCGCTGGCGCCCGGTGGCCAAGGACGGGGCGGACCTGCCGGCGGCAGCCCGGTCGCTCCGTCCCGCGCAACAGATCATCAGCATGGGTGAGACCTACGACTTCGAGTTCCTGCCGGAGCGGAGGGGAAACCTGCGGCTGGAGGTGCGGACGCCGCCGCCGGGGCGGCTCATGGTCCGCGCGCCGATCCGGGTGGAGTAGTCCCTTCGACGCTGCCGAAGCTCACGGCGGTCGTGTTGCCGCCGGTCGGCGCGTCCACCGGCCGGCCCGCCTCCAGCGCCGCAGTCAGCGTGGGGGCCTCGAAAGGCTCGACGCCCAGGATCCGGACAACCCCTCGTACCACCGCGGGAGCCGGGGCGGCAGGTGGGGACGGTGGGCCGGATCCAGGCGTTCCCCGGCGCGCCGAACGTGATCCCCGGCCGGGTGGAGGCGACGCTCGAGCTCAGGGACCTGGACGACGCCAAGGTGGACCGCGTGGCGGAGGCGGTAATGGCGGCGTGGAAAATCGCGGAGGCGGACGGCACTAAGGTCAGCTTCCGGTTGCTGCACGAGAACACGCGGCACCGACCGACCCGCGGTTGCGGGGCCTGATCAACGAGGCTGCGCCGGCACTCAAGCTCACGACGACGGTGCTGCCGAGCGGGGCGCGGTACGACCCGCAGGCGATGGCGCAGATCGCGCCGGTGGGGATGATCTTCATCCCGAGCGTGGGCGGGATCAGCCACTCGCCCAAGGAGTTCTCCCGGCCGGAGGACATCGCGAACGGGGCGAACGTGTTGCTGGGGACGATTCTTCGCTTGGACCGGGGAGTGTCGTAAGGGAGCGCTCTATTGCGCGCTGCTCACATGCGCCGACGCATGAATCTGGCCGCCCCATCGGGCGTCGATTTCCCGATGCGCTCGCTCGAAGAAGCCCGTGTGCTCCGGCCGGGCAACCAGGAAGAACATGACGTGCGACGTGCGGAGCGAGTCAACCAGGGGCGCACGGACACGCTCGGCGATCTGCCTTGCGAGCGCCACAGTGTACGCGTCCCGCGCGACGCGAGCGAAATGCTGATAGATCACCAGGGAATGACCGGCCGCGTAGGCGCTCTCGATCTCACACCAGTAGAGATACTTGGCAGATTCCCTCCCGCCCATTCGTTTGCTCGGAACCTCGATGCCGTTGTCGGGATCGAAGAACATGAGGGGGCAGGAGACCTCCGCGACTGACCGACCCGCACTGCGTCGAGTCCGGGGCGGGAGTCCGCGCCGTCGCGAATCGGTGCGGGCAACATTGCCCGCTTCTGCGGTGGCTAGCTCGTAACGCCGATTTGCCGCAGCATGGTCGCCATGTCGAAGTACTGCCGCTGCAGCTTCGCCTTCCCCGTGTCCGCGTCGATCTCCATCACGTTGCACGCCCGCATGTTGATCCGCTTGCCGGTGGCCGCGA
>JBOHSY010000384.1:0-1173 GCA_050733355.1 Gemmatimonadales bacterium
CGGCGGCGACGCGGCACTCCGGCTCACCCGGCCCGACGGCAGTTCGCTGGTGGAGGTCCCGGCCGGCGCGACCTGGCGCGCCACCGCGGTGCCGACCGGCGTGGCCGTGTCACCCGGGAGGGGCGGGCCGGGAAGCGTCGCCGAACAATTCGTCGTGGCGCCGGCCGACTCCCAGGCCCGGGTGCGGGTCAACGGCCGCAGCTACCGCGGCACACTCGTGCTGCTGCGGGACCGGACCGGTCTCACGGTGGTGAATCGCGTGCCGATGGAGTCGTACCTCCTCGGCGTCGTCTCGGCCGAAATGGGTCGTCGCGGGCCCGCGGAGCGCGAGGCGGTGCGCGCGCAGGCCGTGGCGTCGCGCACGTACGCGCTTCGCAATCTCGGCCGGTGGCGCGCGGAGGGCTTCGATCTGTATGCGACTGTCTTCGACCAGGTCTATGGCGGCGTCGGCGCCGAGACGCCTGAAGCACGCGAGGCCGTCGAGAGCACGTACGGGCAGGTGCTCACGTGGAACGGTGGTCCGATCGACGCCTTCTTCTTCTCCACCTGCGGCGGGCGCACCGAGAGCGGCGTCAACGTCTTCCAGGGCGCCGACGTCCCCTACCTTCAGTCGGTGTCGGATGCCGGTCCCTCGGGAACCGCGTACTGCAGCATCTCGCCTCGCTACCGCTGGCGCGAGGAGTGGACCGGCGAGCGGCTCCGGGGGGTGCTCCGGCGTTCGCTGCCCAGCGTGCTCTCGATCGACCCGTCGCGGGTCGACCAGGTGCGGGATGTGCGCGTGGTCAGTCGGACGGCCTCGGACCGGGTCGGACTGCTCAGCATCACGCTCGGCCGCGAGTCGGTGGACGTCGAGGGCCGGACCGTGCGTCAGGTGCTGCAGACGCCCGCCGGCGAGCTGCTCCGCAGCACGGCCTTCACCCTGGACGTGCAGCGAAGCGGCGGCCGCGTCGCCCGGCTCGTGGCGGAGGGCGGCGGCAACGGACACGGGGTCGGCCTGTGCCAGTGGGGGGCGGTCGGCCGGGCGCGCGCCGGCCAGGATTACCAGCAGATCCTCTCGGCGTATTATGGTGGCACGGAGCTGACGCGGTGGTACTAGGAGAGCTATCCGCTATCCGCTATCCGCTATCCGCTATCCGCTAGCACCGCGGTGGCTCGGTGGCCGCGGCCGCAATG
>JBOHSY010000385.1:0-7485 GCA_050733355.1 Gemmatimonadales bacterium
GCCAGCTCCTCGCGCACTTTCGCGATCGGGCCCTCGGCATTGGGCCAGTCGAAGCCCACCGACGCCGCACGCTCCTGGAGCCGACAGGCCGCGAGCAGATCAGGGAGGCCGGGCGGCAGATCGCCGAGGATACCATGCGCACGCTCGCGTCGCTTCAGCTGTTCCCACGGCTCCTGGGGACCGAGATCGAACAGGTGCGGATGGCGCCGGCGCATCTTGCGCTCCATCGTCTCGGCCACGTCGTCGGTGGAGAACTCGCCCCGCTCTTCGGCCAGCACGAGCTGCCACGCGAGGTGCAGCAGGAAATCGCCGAGTTCGTCGCGAATGCGGGCCGGATCTCCGCCGGCGAGCGCATGATCCACCTCGAGCATTTCCTCCACGAAGTACGGCCGGAGCGTCTCCCGGGTCTGCACCCGGTCCCAGGGGCATCGCGCCCGGAGATCGCGCACCATGGCGAGTGCACGTCCAAGCGCTGATGTGTCTTGCATTTATGCCTCGCGTTCGTGTACAATACCGCGCCGTGACCATACCCTCTCCGTGCGCGACGGCCCGCGCGTGGGTCGACGTCGACCTCGCCGCCGTGGCCGCCAACGCGGCCGTCCTCGCGCGCATCTCCGGCGGGCGGCTTCTTCCGATGGTCAAAGCTAACGGTTACGGGCTGGGCGCCGTGCCCGTCGTGCGGGCACTCGAGCCGCTCGATCCGTGGGGCTATGGCGTCGCCACCATCGAAGAAGCCGCGGAGCTTCGCGGTGCGGGGATCGGCCGCCCGATCGTCCTCTTCACGCCATTGCTCGCTGATTGGATCGATCGCTGCTTCGAGCATGACGTGCGCCCGTCGATCGGCGACCTGGAAAGCCTGCGCGCGTGGATCGCGCGCGGGGAGCGTCCGTTCCATCTCGAGATCGACACCGGGATGGCGCGCTCCGGTTTCCGCCCGGACGATCCCGCGCTGGCCGAAGCCGCCGAGCTGTTGCGCTCGGCACCGGGCTGGGAAGGGGCGTTCACGCACTTTCACTCGCCGGAGAGCGATGCCGCGGCGACCGAGACACAGTGGTCGTGCTTCCAGGCGGTGCTCGCCCGGCTTCCGCGCCGCCCGGCGCTGGTGCACGTGGCGAACAGCGCTGCGGCGGTCGGAGGCCGGCGGTATACGGCGGATCTGGTGCGTCCCGGCATTTTTCTCTATGGCGGGGGAAGCTCGGGCGTGGCGCCACGGCCGGCCGCGGCGCTCCGCGCCCGGGTAGTGGCCCTCCGCCGGCTCGCACCCGGGGACACGGTGAGCTACGGCGGGACCTGGCGCGGCGAGCGGCCGGTGACGATCGCGACCGTCGCAGTGGGATACGCCGACGGCTTTCCCCGCGCGGCCGGCCGCCCGCGCACCCTGGAGCTCGGCGGCCGGGTGGTGGACGTGGCAGGGCGGGTGGCCATGGACATGACGATGGTGGTGGTGGAGGACGGGCAGGCGGTCTCCTGCGGCGACATCGCGACCATTTTCGGCGGGCTCGTGTCGCTGGACGAACAGGCCAGGGCCGCGGGCACCACGGCGTACGAGCTGCTGACGTCGCTCTCGCCGCGCGTCCCGCGCCGCTACGGGGCCGACGACTGATGCGGCGCGCGGCCATCATCGTGCTCGACGGCCTCGGCATCGGCGCTGCGGGCGACGCGGACCGTTACGGCGATCTCGGGAGCGACACGCTCGGGAACGTGGCGCGCGCGGTGCGCGGGCTCCGCCTTGCGAACCTCGAGCAGCTCGGCCTCGGCTGTTGCGCCGACCTCGCCGGCATGCCGCCGGCTGATCCGCCCGGCGCAGCGCACGGCGTGGCGGAGCCGGCGAGCGCGGGAAAGGACAGCACGACCGGGCATTGGGAGCTCTGCGGCGTGCTGCTCGAACAGCCGTTCCCGACGTATCCGAACGGATTCCCGCCGCAGGTGATCGAGCAGTTCGCTGCGCGGACCGGACGCGGCGTGATCGGGAACCGGGCGGCGTCGGGCACCGCGATCCTCGACGAGCTCGGCGCCGAGCACGTGCGCACCGGGAGCTGGATCGTCTACACCTCGGCCGACAGTGTGTTCCAGGTCGCGGCGCACGAAGACGTGGTGCCGCTGGAAGAGCTCTACGCCGCGTGCCGCACCGCGCGCGACGTGCTCCAGCCTCCCCACGCCGTGTCGCGGGTGATCGCGCGACCGTTCACGGGGGAGGCCGGTGCCTGGCACCGCACGTCGCAGCGCAAGGATTTCAGCCTGCCCCCGCCGGGGCCCACGCTGCTCGACCGGGCGGCCGACGCGTACCTGCCACGGGTGGGGGTGGGCAAGGTGGACGATCTGTTCGCCGGGCGGAACATCAGCAGCATCCACACGCCGACCAACCGGGATGCCTACGCGTTGATCGAGGGCGCGCTGCGGTCGATGCGCCGGGGGCTCCTGCTGGCCAACGTGATCGAGTTCGATCAGACCTGGGGTCACCGGAATGACGTGAAAGGGTTCCATCGGGGGCTCGAGGAGCTGGACCGGCGTATTCCCAGCCTGCTCGCGGGGGTGTGCGAGGACGACCTTGTTATCTTTACCGCCGATCACGGCAACGACCCCACGACACCCTCCACCGATCACTCGCGCGAGATCGTGCCGGTGCTCGTGGTGGGTCCCCGGGTCCGGCCGGTGTCGATCGGCCGCCGGCGCACCTTCGCCGACGTGGGCCAGACGGCCGCGGAGTTCCTCGGGGTGGAGCCCCTGCCGGCCGGCGTCTCGTTCCTGCACGAGGTATGGAGTGAGTGATGCTTTGGTGCGCGCCGCGGAGGCCGCTCGCCGCCACGCGCATGCCCCTTATTCGCGCTATCGCGTCGGCGCCGCGGTCGAAACCGAGGACGGCGCGATCTACGCGGGCTGCAACGTGGAGAACGCGTCCTACGGTCTCACCATCTGCGCTGAGCGCGCCGCGGTGTGCGCGGCGGTCGCGGCCGGCGCGCGCCGGATCCGGCGCGCGGTGGTCGTGACCGATTCCGACCCGCCCGGCGCCCCGTGCGGTGCGTGCCGGCAGGTGCTCGCGGAGTTCGGGCTCGATCTGGAGGTGACGGCGATCGGACCGAAGCGGACCATGCGATGGACGCTGCGCGACCTGCTCCCCGACGCCTTCACCCGCGGGGCGCTCCGTTGACCCGACTCGGCTCTCGAGCACCAGCACCAGCACTAGCACTGGCACTAGCACTAGCACTAGTAGGTTGCCAGGAGCGCCTCACCCAGCCCGGTGAGTGTCCCGACCTCTGCCCGGGCGGCACGCCCCAAGTGATCGAGGAGGTGCTCGAGGCCCTCCCGGAGCTCGACAGCACGTTCACGGGCTACGCCAACCGCGGCGCGGGCGCGGTGCTGCTGGCGTCGAGCGGGGTACCGGCGCCGGCCGACACCAACTTCGCCGTGGTCGTATTCCAGCCCAGATCCGACTCGGTCCGGCTCCGCGACACGCTCCGCGCCTACACGGTGGATTCGATCCGTCTGGGCCTCGGTCTGATCGGGCGTGACTCCGCGGTGAACAACCTGCGGTTTGAGCTCTACCGCCTGCCGGCCACGCTCGATACGACGGCACTGACGTACGCCGGCTTGCGGCCGCTGCTCACCGGTCCCGCGCTCGTGGCGACGGTGGCCGTGCCGGACACCGCGCTTCGCGGACCGCAGACCGTCATGCTGCGCGGAGCGGAGGTGACCCCGCTCGCGCTCGCCCCCGAAGACGCGGGCCGCCTGCGGCTCGCGGTCGCCGCCGTAGGGGACGCGCCCACGGGCGCCCGCATCGGGCAGCGCAGCAGTCTCGTGCCGGCCACGTTCGAGTCGTTCGTCACGCCGGTCGCGGAGAACCCGGCGACGCAGCCGATGGAGATCGCGGTCGAGTTCGACACCTACGTCAGCAGTGTGAACCCGGTGCCCCACCCCGATCTCCTGTCGGTTGGCGGCGCGCCGGCGTCCCGCTCGCTGGTCCGCTTCGGGCTGCCGCTTCGATTGCGTGATTCGGCGTCCGTAGTCCGCGCCACTCTCGAGCTGAGTCCCGCCGAAGCGGTACGCGGCCTTCCCAACGACCCCGGGACGCTCGAGGTCCGGGCGCTGACGACCGATCTCGGGGCCAAGTCGCCCTCGGACCCGATCTCGCTCGGCACCGTGTTGCTGGCGGCCGGCACGTCGGGCACGGTCGAGGTGGAAGTCGGGCGGCTGGTCCGCCGGTGGCAAGGGCCGAACGGACTCCCCTCGACTCTCCAGCTGCAGATCTCACCGGAGGCCGGCACGTTCACCGAAGCGACGTTCAGCTCGTCCCGGCTCGGCGCGGTGCCGAGGCTCCGGCTCGAGTACCTCCGCGGGTTCCCGTTCGAGAGGCCCTGAGTGCGTCGAGTCATCGCTCCGCTCACGTTCCTCCTCGCCGTGGCGCCGTCCGCGGTGGCGGCGCAGTCGTCGCAGTTTGGTGTCCGCGGGCTCGGGCTTCCCGGCCGGGAACAGTCAGTGCGCGCCATGGGCACCGGCGGCGGGTTCGCGTTCTTCGATGGGGAGTCGAGCGTGTCGCCGGCGTCGCTCGTCTACCTGGGCCGGCTCACGGCCACGTTCACGGCGCTCGGTGACTATCGCAGCACCAGCACGCCGGCGGGTGAGGCCTCGATCCGCGATCCGCGCTTCCCGCAATTCCTCGTCGGGGGGCCGATCCGCCGGTTCCCCCTCACCCTCGCGCTCAGCTACTCCAATTACACGACCCGCGACTACAGCCTGGCCTTTCCAGGGACGGTGGTGCTGCGGGGGCAGCCGGTCGGCGTCGCCGACACCATCGAATCGCGCGGTGGCATCAACGATTTCCGGCTGGCCGCCGCGTACCGCCTGGGACAGCGCTGGGTGGTCGGCGCCGGGGCGCACATCATCACGGGGAGCAATCGGGTCGAGGCGCGGCGGACGTTCGCCGACACCAACTACACCCCGAGCGTGCAGCGGGCGGAGCTCTCCTACGCCGGCTTCGGAGTTTCCATCAGTGTGCTGGGACAGCTGGGCGACGCGCTCACCGTCTCGGCGATGGCGCGCAGCGACGGGCGGGTGAGCCTGGATCGCGACACCACGGAGGTCGCCAAGGTGGATCTCCCGATCACCGTCGGCGGGGCGGCCCGGCTTCGGATCGGCCCCAAGCTGCACGTGGCCGGGCAGGCGTTGTACCGCAACTGGTCCACGGCGAACGACGACCTGCTCGGGCTCGGCGGGACCGGCGCCGCCAACACTATCGAGGCGTCGGGCGGCATCGAGTTCACGCCGGATCCTCGCCGACCCCTCCGCCGCCCGATCCGACTGGGCTTCCGCTACGCCGAGCTGCCGTTCCCGCTCACCGCGGGCGCGAGCGTCACCGAGTACGGCGTGAGCGTGGGCAGCGGCCTCGGCTTCGCGGCCGACCGTGCGGCTATCGGCCTTTCGCTCGAGCGGGCCTGGCGCGACCAGGGCGACGCGTACAGCGAGACGGCGTGGATCGTCACGGCGGGGGTGACGGTACGGCCGTGAAGAGCTCTGCTCTTCTATATTCCAGCCATGCCCGCCAAGAAGCTCTACATCGAGACCTACGGCTGCCAGATGAACGTGGCCGACTCCGAGCTCGTGTTCGGGGTCCTGGGTCCCGCGGGCTACGAGCGGACCGACGATCCCGCCGAGGCCGACGTCATGCTGGTGAACACCTGCGCGGTCCGCGAGAACGCGGAGCAGCGGGTGCTCGGGCGCGTGGGTGAGCTGCAGCGCTTCAAGCGGCCGGGCGCGGTGCTGGGCGTGGTGGGCTGCATGGCGCAGCGCCTGGGGCCCAAGCTCCTGGAGCGGTCTGCGCGCGTGGACCTCGTCGCCGGCCCGGATGCGTACCGGAGCCTCCCCGACCTCCTCGGCGCCGCGGCGGCGGGGCGCCGGGTCACCGACACCGAGTTCCGCTCCTGGGAGCACTACGAAGACGTCCCCGCGGTGCGGGAACCGGGCCCGAGTGCGTTCGTGACGGTGCAGCGCGGCTGCGATTACAAGTGCACGTTCTGCATCGTTCCGTACACCCGCGGCCCGGAGCGGAGCCGTACCTTGGCCGATGTGGTGCGCGAGGTGCAGGCGCTCGCCACCCAGGGGGTCTCCGAAGTCACCCTGCTCGGCCAGACGGTCAACAGCTATCACGACGGCTCACACGATTTCGGCGACCTGCTCCGCGCGGTCGGCGCGGTGGACGGGATCCGGCGGGTCCGCTTCACCAGCCCGTATCCCACGGACTTCACTGACCGCGTCATCGAGGCCATGGCCGCCACACCGGCGGTCTGCGAGCACGTGCACCTGCCGGTGCAGAGCGGGTCCGACGCCGTGCTTCGCCGCATGCTGCGCCGGTACACCCGCGCGCAGTACCTCGAGGTCGTCGCGCGGCTCCGCGCCGCGCTGCCGGCCATCACCGTCTCCACCGACGTCATCGTCGGCTTCCCGGGTGAGACGGAGGCGCAGTTCGCGGAGACGCTCACGCTGGTCGTGGAGGCCGATCTCGATGACGCCTACACCTTCCGGTACTCGGTGCGCGAGGGCACGCCCGCGGTGCGGCTGCGCGACCACGTGCCGGAGGACGTCGCCGCCGAGCGGCTGGAGCGGCTCATCGAGGCGGTGCGTTGGCAGGCGCGCCGCAAGAACGTCGCCCGGGTGGGCGAGACGCACGAGGCGCTGGTGGAGCGTCCCGCTCGGCGGGGCGGCGTCATGCTGGCGCGCACCCGGCGCAACCACTTGGTCCTGCTGGATCTCCCGCCCGGCACGGTCGGCGAGTATCACGAGGTCCGCCTCACCGGCACGACGGGCTCCACCTTCACCGGCCGCGTGGTCGCGCCGGAGCTCGCCACTCTATGATCCGGAACCTCAGCGAGGACCACGTCGCCGCGTCGTACGACGCCCTGCGGCGGCACTACCCCGACTTCTGCGGCTGCGAGGTCTGCCGCGGGGATGTGATGGTGTTTGCGCTCAACCGCGTGGCACCCAGGTACGTTTCGTCGCTCGAGGGCTCCGTGGTCACCGAGGTCAACCTCGAGAAGGAGCAGAGCCGGGCCCCGATCGACGTGGCCGTGATGGAAGGCTTCCGCAAGGTATCGCTGATGCCGCGCTGCGCGGAGCGGGGATCGCCGCGCCGCCGATGACGCCCGGGCGGGCGCCGTGAGCGGGCGCCCGCCCATCCTGTTCGTGGCATCCTTCGGGGCCGGTCTCGCGACCGGCCTCCTGCGTTTCTGGAACCCGCTTGGCATCGCCCTGGCGCTGGTCGCGGTTGCGTGCACGCTGCGCAGCCGCGCGCTCGCGGCACTCTGCTGCCTGGCGGCGGCGGTCGGGGCCGTGCATGCCGAGATCGCCCTTCGGCGCGACGCGGGCGGCTGCGCGGCGCGGCTGCCCGCGTCTGAGGTCAGGTTGACGGTCGTGCTCGAGGAGCCGGCCGACCCGGCCGGCGGGGCGCTGCAGGTGCGGCCGATGCGCGCCGGGTGTGCGGGTTCGGTGCGCGCG
>JBOHSY010000386.1:0-2057 GCA_050733355.1 Gemmatimonadales bacterium
AGAAGGGCAGGAGGGGCACGATCATCGCGAGCCCCACCATGTCCACGAACGCGGTAACGAAAAGGACGAGGAGCTGCGCCATCGGTCTAAAGCGTGTGTGACAGGATTGGCAAGGCGATGCGCTTGCCCGGGGGCGAGAGCTCCTCCCGGTCGCTGAAGGCCGCGCCGGCTTCTGCCACCGGCCACTCGGACTCCTCGGGAGTCGCCGGCTGCGTATCCGCCGGTGTCAGAAGCCCGCGGCCTAAGGCGCCCGTCCGGAGCCCTCGCCCCTGGAGCTCGCGCATCGTTCGGGCACCGATTCGGTCACACACGATTAGACCGGGCTGCGGCCCGGGCCCGGGCGAGCGCGCGCGTGAACGCCTGGTTGCTCACGCCTCTGACCGCCTGACCCGCGCACGGAGCCAGAGCGCCGCGACGGCCGAGGCGAGCATGACGCCCGCGAGGGTGAGCAGCGCGGCCTCGAAGCTGCCGGTGCGCTTGCGCACCAGTCCCACCGCGTAGGGTCCCACGAATCCCCCGAGCGCGCCGAGCGAATTGATGAACGCGATCCCGCCGGCGGCCGCCCGCCCCTTGAGGAACGCCGTCGGCAGCGACCAGAACACGCCGATCGGCGCCAGCGCGCCGAAGGCGACAATCGCGAGCGCGACCACCAGCGGAACCGGGCTCCGCAGGTAGGCTGCGAGCACGAATCCGGCCGCGCCCACCAGCGTGGAGATCGTCATGTGAAGATACCGCTCGCCGGTTCGGTCCGACCGCGCCCCTACCAGGACCATGCCGACCGCCGCGACGAGGTAGGGAATGGCGGTGATGACGCCGATCTCGAAGTTCGAGAGGCCGGGGATCGTCTTCACCAGCTGGGGCAACCATAGCGCGAACCCGTACAGCCCGACCACGACCAGGAAGTAGATCAGCGCCAGGTGCCAGACATTCGGGTTCCTGAGCGCCCGCAGGAGCCCGGCGCCGTGGGGCTCGGCCATCTGCGATCGTTCGACCGCCAAGGTGCGCTCGAGCCACTCCGACTCCTCCGGGGCGAGCCACCGCGCCGCTGCCGGACGGTCGGTCAGATAGCTCAGCACCCAGACTCCGACGAGGACGGACGGAATCCCCTCGAGCAGGAAGAGCCATTGCCAGCCGGCGAGCCCGGCGACGCCGTCCAGCTCGAGCAGCGCGCCGGAGATCGGGCCCCCGACGATGCCGCTCAGCGGTATCGCTGCGAGGAACGCGGAGTAGGCGCGGGCGCGCTCCCGCGCCGGATACCAGTAGGTGAGATAGTAGATGATGCCCGGGAAGAACCCCGCCTCGGCGACGCCAAGCAGCAGGCGGAGGGCGTAGAAGCTCTCGGCCGAGGAGACGAACATCATGGCCGACGCGACGAGCCCCCACGAGATCATGATCCGCGCGATCCAGACCCGCGCCCCGGTGCGCGCGAGAATCAGGTTGCTCGGCACCTCGAAGATTGCGTAGGCGACGAAGAAGATGCCGGCGCCGAGTCCGTAGACCTCCGGGCCGAACCCGAGATCGCGGTTCATCTGCAGCGCCGCGAAGCCGACGTTGACGCGATCGAGGAAGTTGAGCAGGTAGAGCAGGAACAGAAACGGCATCAGCCGCCGGGTGACTTTGCGCAGCGTGCTCCGCGCGACGTCCGAGTGGCTCGGGCTCGTCACCGGCGCCACGCCTGCCAGCCGGTGCCCCGCGCCATCCCCGCCTCTACCTCACCCTCCAGCCGGAGCTCGGCGCCGCCGCTGTCGGCGAGGGCAAAGGCGAGGCGATTGCCGCGAAGCCGCGCAGCGGTCACCGCCACGGTGCGTCCTCTGAGCGATGCGGTGCCGGTGATCCGTTGATACCGCTGCTCGAAGCGTACCTGGTAGCGTCGCCGCGTTCCCCCGGCGCTGAGTTCGAGCTCCCAGGTGCCCGCCACGTCCGCCGGGAGCACCCAGAGCCGGATCGCCGAGCTGGTGCCGCTCGGCGCGGTCACGGTGACTACCGTATCGGCCTCCCAGTCGCCCATGCCGAAGTTGTGCGAGATCACCCGCGCGCCCGGCTCGAGCTCGCGGAAG
>JBOHSY010000387.1:0-1106 GCA_050733355.1 Gemmatimonadales bacterium
TCGACAAGATGCTGGCGGCCGCGCGGCGGTTCGACGCCGGCCGGGTGCGACAGGACCAGGTGGCGCGAGCCGGCGGGGCGCCGAGCGAGGAGTGAGTACGAGTGATTAGTGCTAGTGCTAGTGCTAGAAGTCATCTCATAAATAGGTGAGCGGCGATTCCGCTATAGTCCGGGGGCCCTTGGACCAGGTGTAGGCTCGTGGACCTCACCGATGACCAGTGGGCTGTGCTGGCACCGCTCCTGCCGAAGCCCCGAGTGCGGACCGATCGGCGCGGGCGGCCGTGGCGCGACCCACGTGACGTGTTGAACGGTATTCTGTGGATTCTCAAGACCGGCGCTCCCTGGCATGACCTTCCCGACCGCTACCCTCCGTATCAGACCTGCCATCGCCGCTACCAGGCGTGGGTGCGGGCCGGGGTGCTCGACTGCGCCCTGTTCGCCTTGGCCGAGGATGTCCGCACCCGCGGCGGGCTGGATCTGTCGGAGTGCTTTGTCGATGGCAGCTTCGTCATCGCAAAAAAGGGGGCGCAGGGGTGGGCCCTACCAAGCGGGGCAAAGGTACGAAGATCATGGCCGTGGCAGATCGCGCTGGTCTTCCTCTCGCCATCGACGTGGCCAGTGCTTCGCCGCAGGAAACGACGCTCGTCGAGCCGCTCCTCGCCAGCAGCTTCACGGCGGCGCTCCCCGAGCGGCTGATCGGAGACCGCGCCTATGACTCGGACCCGCTGGACGCCGAGCTGGCGGCGTGGGGCATCGAGCTCATCGCGCCGCCGTGCCAATCGGCGTTCCGCCCCGACGCAGGACCGTCGGTCGCTGCGGCGCTACCGGCGGCGCTGGAAGATGGAGCGGCTCCACGCCTGGCTGCAGAACTATCGCTGGGTCCTGGTCCGCTGGGAGTATCACCTCGAGAACTTCCGCGGCTTCGTGCAACTGGCGTGCGCCCTGATCCTCATGCGCCATTTATGAGATGACTTCTAATCAAGCGAGTCTCGCCTAGCTCGGTGGCGATCGGTAGCGTAGGCGAAACTCCATGTGAATGAATTCATATAGCCGCTGAAAGCCCATACACTTGGACGAATTGTGTAACGAGGCGAGTTTGGGTACCTT
>JBOHSY010000388.1:0-11784 GCA_050733355.1 Gemmatimonadales bacterium
GGTGGGCACCGCGCGCGAGCGGCTGCTCCGGCTCGGCCAGGGCGGACTCGCCGCCCGTGACGCCGCCCACGCGGCCGCCAGCGGGCTCGCGGGCGTGGCGGCGGACGCCGAAGAGAACGACCAGTGGACCCGGCGGATCAGCGCGTCGGCCGACGACGTGCGGTCGCTGGTCGAGACGATCGCGAGCCGGATGCGCGAGGTGTCCGCCGGCACCGAGGACTACGCCGCCGCCGCCGAGCAGATCGCCGCCGCGGCGCAGCAGCTCAACGCCTCGACCGAGGAGATCTCGACGTCGGCCGGCCGGCTCGCATCCACCGCCGAGCAGCTCAACCTGGCCGCGGGCCAGTTCCGCCTGGACGACGCCGCTTCGCGGTGATCCGCCTCCTCCGCAACGCCGAGGTCTATGCGCCCGAGCCGCGCGGCCTCCAGGACCTCGTGGTGGCCGGCGAGCGCATCGTGTGGATCGGCGACGGGCTCCCCGTGCTGCCGGCGGCACTCGCCGCGGAGGAGACGGACCTCGGCGGGCGTCGCGTGGTGCCGGGATTCATCGACGGCCACGCGCACCTGACCGGCGGCGGCGGCGAGGCGGGTCCCCACACCCGGGTTCCCCCGCTCCAGCCCAGCCTCCTCTCCAGGGCCGGCGTCACCACCGTTGTCGGCGTGCTCGGCACCGACGACGTCACCCGCACCACGGCCGAGCTGGTCGCCACGGCGCGCGGGCTCGATCGGCTCGGCCTCACCGCGTTCTGCCATACCGGCGGATATCACCTCCCGCCGACGACGCTCACCGGCACGGTGCGCGGCGACATCGCGCTGGTGGACGCGATCATCGGCGTCGGCGAGATCGCCGTGAGCGACCACCGTTCCAGCCAGCCGACGCTCGACGAGCTGCTCCGGCTGGCGAGCGAGGCGCACGTCGGCGGATTGATGAGCGGTAAGGCCGGAATCCTGCACCTCCACGTGGGCGACGGACCGCGGGGACTGGACCTGGTGCGGGACGCGCTGGACCGGAGCGAGATCCCGGCGCGGGTGTTCAACCCCACCCACGTGAACCGCCGGCAGGCGCTGTTCGAGGAGGCGCTGGAGCTGGCCGACCGCGGGGTGACGATCGACGTCACCGCGTTTCCGGTGGCGGAGGACGAGGATGCCTGGGGGGCGGCAGACGCGCTGGTCCGCTACTGGGATGCGGGTCTCCCGCGCGAGCGGATCACGGTGAGCTCGGACGGCGGCGGATGCCTGCCCGCGTTCGACGCTGACGGCCAGGTGACGCGGTTCGAGGTGGGCAGCCCGGCCGCGCTCACCGATACCCTCGCCCGGCTCCTGGCCGAGGGCCACGCGCTGGAACAGGCGTTGCCCCCGTTCACGGCGAACCCGGCCGGCCTGCTCCGCCTCGGCACCAAGGGGCGGCTCGCCGCGGGCATGGATGCGGACCTGCTGGTGCTCGACGCCAAGGGAGGAATCGACGACGTGATGGCACGCGGACGGTGGCACGTGCGCCAGGGGCGCGCGGTCGTGCGGGGGCCGTTCGAGGGAACGGCGGCGTGAGCCCGCCCCGGACCGAGAACGGCTCGACCCGCGGCTACATCGTGCCGGTGGGCGGCGCCGAGGCGAAGATCGGCGACCCGGCCATTCTTCGGCGGTTCGTCCACCTCGCGGGCGGCCGCGACGCGCGGATCGCGATCATCCCCACCGCCTCGGCGCTCGCTGACACCGGCGAGCGCTACGAAGCCATCTTCCGCGAGATCGGCGTCCGGGCCGCGCGCACCCTGAGGATCGAGACCCGCCAGGATGCGGAGCGGGACGAGTGGATCGAGAAGCTCGAGCGCGCCGACGGGATTTTCATCACCGGCGGCAATCAGCTCCGGCTCTCGACGACGCTCGGCGGCACCGCGATGGCCCGGGCGATCCGCCGCCGCAACGCGATGGGCGCGCACGTGGCGGGCACGTCGGCGGGGGCCGCGTTTCTTTCCGAGCACATGATCGCGAACGGCGACGAAGGCGCGACGCCGCACGCCGGCAGCGTGATCCTTTCACCCGGGCTCGGCCTCACCAATCGGGTCGTCATCGACCAGCACTTCCGCCAGCGGGATCGCCTGGGGCGGTTGCTCACCGCGCTGGCCTACAATCCATTCGCCATCGGCCTCGGGCTGGACGAGGACACCGCCGCGTTCATCGGCCCGGACAATACGCTCGAGGTGGTGGGCAGCGGCGCGATCACGGTCGTGGATCCGGCGGAGGTGGAGTTCTCGTCGATGGATCAGGTGGAGAAGAACGATCCGGTGTGCCTGATCGGCGTCAGGCTTCACGTGCTGGTGCGCGGGGCGACGTTCGACCTGCACGGCCGCAAGGCGTATGCGCCCCAGGCGACGGGGTAGTCCCGCTATCGGCTATCCGCGATCCGCTATCCGCTGTGGGTCCCCTCGTCCCAGCGGATAGCGGATAGCGGATAGCGGACAGCCGATGACCACCCTAGCGGAAGCCCAATTCCCGTCGCAAGTTAGAGCATCGATTTCGGACCCCCTCCCATGCGCATTCTCGAACGCTCGGTCTACCTCGGCCCGAGCATCTACGCCCATTTCCCCGTCATCCGGCTGGAGCTCGACCTCGGGGCCCTCGAGGACTGGCCGACGAGCCGGCTGGGCCCGGCGTTCACCGAGGCGCTGCTCACCGCGCTGCCCGGGCTGAGAGAGCACGGCTGCTCCTACGGTGAGCCGGGCGGGTTCCTCCGGCGGCTCAGCGAGGACGAGGGCACCTGGCTGGGGCACGTGCTGGAGCACGTAGCCATCGAGCTCCAGAACGTCGCCGGCGAGACGGTGACGTTCGGCAAGACCCGCTCGTCCGGCGCGCCGGGCCAGTACCACGTGGTGTACGAGTACGAGCAGCAGGACGTGGGACTCGAGGCCGGCCAGCTCGCCCTCACGTTCATCGCGAGCCTGCTGCCGGAGGAGATCCGGCCGGCGAGGCTCGTGCCGCACGGATTCGACTTCGGCCGGGAGCGGGATGACTTCATCCGCTTCGCGCAGCGCCGCGCGCTCGGGCCGAGCACCGCCTCCCTGGTGCACGCGGCCGAGGCCCGCGACATCCCCTGGATCCGCCTCAACAGCCAGAGCCTGATCCAGTTCGGCCACGGACGCTACCAGCAGCGGATCCAGGCGACGGTCACGAGCCGGACCCCGCACATCGCGGTGGAGCTCGCCTCCGACAAGGAGGAGACCAACCGGATCCTGGGCCAGCTGGGTCTGCCGGTGCCCCAGCAGCGGCTGGTGCAGCGGGAGGACGACGCGGTGCGCGCCGCCGAGGCGGTCGGATATCCCGTGGTGGTGAAGCCGTACAACGGGAACCACGGCCGCGGCGTCGCGCTCAACCTCCGCGCGCCGGAGCAGGTGCGCGCCGCGTTCGGTGTGGCGCAGCAGATCAGCCGGAGCGTGGTGATCGAGAAGTTCGTCACCGGCGACGACCACCGGATGCTGGTGGTCAACAACGAGCTGATCGCGGTCTCGAAGCGGCTGCCGGGCCACGTGGTGGGCGACGGCACCAGCACGGTGGAGCAGCTGGTCGAGGCGGTGAACCAGGACCCGCGCCGGGGCATCGGCCACGAGAAGGTGCTCACCCGGATCGAGTTCGATCTCCAGGCCGACCGGCTCCTCGGGGAGCGGGGCTGCACCCGCCAGTCGGTGCCGGCCCCCGGCGAGATGGTCCCGCTCAGGCTCACGGCCAATCTCTCGACCGGCGGCACCGCCGAAGACGTCACCGATGTAGTGCATCCCGACAATGCCGAGATGGCCGTGCGGGCGATCAAGGCGATCGGGCTCGACGTGGGCGGGGTGGACTTCCTCTCCTCGAACATCACCGAGTCATACAAGGACATCGGCGGCGCGATCTGCGAGGTGAACGCCGCGCCGGGGTTCCGGATGCATATCGCGCCCAGTTCGGGCAAGCCACGCGACGTGGCGGGCGCCGTGATGGACATGCTCTTCCCGCCGGGCACGCCCAGCCGGATCCCGATCGCGGCGCTCACCGGCACCAACGGGAAGACCACCACGGCGCGCATGCTGGCGCACATCCACAAGCTGGTGGGCCGGCACGTGGGCATGACGACGACCGACGGCGTGTACGTGGACGGTCAGTGCACCGTCAAAGGCGACATGACGGGGCCGGTGGCCACGCGCATGGTGCTCAGCGACCCGTTCGTGGACGTGGCGGTGCTCGAGCTGGCGCGCGGCGGGATGCTCCGCGCGGGCATGGGGGTCCAGTGGTGCGACGTGGGCGCCGTGCTCAACGTGCAGGCCGACCATCTCGGGCTCCGCGGCGTGGACACGCTCGAGGACCTCGCGAAGGTGAAGCGCATCGTGGTCGAGGTGGCGCGCGAAACCGCGGTGCTCAACGCGGACGATCCGCTCTGCCTCCGGATGGCCGATTACACCGAGGCCAAGCACGTCTGCTACGTCACCATGAACCCGCAGCACCCGCTGGTGCGCGAACACATCACCGCGGGCGGGCGCGGCGTGGTGCTGGAGCAGGGCATCAAGGGCCAGATGATCACGATCTACGATCACGGCGCCCACATCCCGCTGCTCTGGACCCACCTCGTCCCGGCGACGCTCGAGGGCCGCGCGCTGCACAACGTCCAGAACGCGATGTTCGCCGCGGCGATGGCGTTCAGCATGGGGGTCAAGCTGGAGGACATCCGGCACGGGCTCCGGACGTTCCAGCCGTCGTTCTTCCAGGCGCCGGGCCGGATGAACGTGTTCGACGAGCATCCGTTCAAGGTGATCGTGGACTACGGGCACAACGCGCCGGCGGTGGAGCTGATGGCACAGCTCGCGCGGAAGCTCGACGTCGCGGGCCGGCGGATCGTGGTGCTCGCGGCGCCGGGCGACCGGCGCGACCAGGACATCGCGGACACGGCGCGCGCCGTGGCCGGCAGCTTCGACCACTACATCTGCCGCCGGGACGACCGCCTGCGCGGCCGGGGGCCAGACGAGGTCCCGCGCATGCTCCGGGACGCGCTGACGGCCAAGGGCGTTCCCGCGGACGCGATCGATCTGGTTCCGGACGAGCAGGAGGCGCACCAGCGCGCGCTGTCGCTGGCGGAGCCGGGCGATCTCGTGCTCCTCTTCGCCGACGAGCTCACCCGCACCTGGAAGCAGGTGATCAACTTCCGGTCGGACGCCGCGCCCCGGCCGCCGGAACGGCCGCGCGCTCCGGCGGCGATCACCCTCCCCGACCTGCCCGCCGTCGAGGTCCCCGCGCTCAACGGCGATGCCCTCGTGCGTGACGAGCGCGGTGTCAGGCTCGCGCGGGAAACCGAGGATTGACGCTCGACGCACCCGCGCGCACCGACTCGCGCCGCCTGACCGGTCCCAGCCGACTCCTGCCCCGGGCGGGCGCCGTCATCGAGGTGGCGCTGCCCGAGGCGGACGCCGACCGCCTCGTGGCGGCCTGGCGGCGCCAGGCGCGCCGGATCCTCGACGCGCTGGACTGGCACGAAGAGCTGGGCGAGCTTCGCTTTCCCGGCGGCGCCAGCCTCGCCTTCACCGCCCCGCCCGACGCGCTCTACTCGGCGACCGAGGTGAACGAGTGGGCGTGGGACGCCGCCGTCGTCACGGCGGCGGGCGGCCCCGAGCCCGCGCTAGCCGGCGCCGTCGCCACGCTGGGCGCCCGGATCGCGCGGGAGCGGAATCCGGCGCTCCTCGCGCTGCGCGACGCCGCGGAGCGGCACGGTGTGGCGTTCCTCTCGGACAATCGCAGCGTGTCGGTGGGCCTGGGCGCAGGATCGCTCACCTGGCCGGTCGCGGAACTGCCGCTACCCGCCGCGGTGCCGTGGAACGAAGTGCGCGACGTGCCGACGGTGCTGGTCACCGGATCGAACGGCAAGACCACCACGGTGCGGCTCCTCGCCGCGCTGGTCGCGGCCGCCGGGCGGGTGCCGGGGCAAACCACCACTGACGGCGTCACCGTGGCGGGAGATGCGCTGGAACGGGGCGACTACGCCGGACCGGAAGGCGCGCGCTTGCTGCTCCGCGACCGCCGGGTCGAGACCGCGATCCTCGAGACCGCCCGCGGCGGGATCCTCCGGCGCGGGCTCGCGGTGGAGCACGCCGACGTGGCCGTGGTCACGAACATCGCCCAGGATCACTTCGGCGAGTTCGGGGTGTTCGACTGTCCCAGTCTGGCCGACGCGAAGCTGCTCGTGGCGCGGGTGGTGTCGCCGTCCGGCCGGGTGGTGTTGAACGCCGACGACCCGTGGCTCGTCGAGGCCGCGCCGCGGGTGCGGGCGCCGATCGCATGGTTCACGCTCGACGCGAGCAATCCGAAGGTCGGGGCGCACGTCGCGGCCGGCGGCGACGCGTGCCTCGTGGACGGCGGTGCCTTCGTGCTGGTACGGGGCGGCGTCCGCCAGACAGTGGCGCCGGTGAGCGCGCTCCCCATCGCGTTCGGCGGCGCCGCGCGGCACAACGTGGCGAACGCGCTCGCCGCGATCGCGGCCGCGGCGGCGCTCGGCGTCTCCCGCGAGGCGATCGCGCGTGGGCTCGCGGGGTTCGCGGGGTCGGCCACAGACAATCCCGGCCGGGCCAACGTTTTCGACGTCGGCGGCGTGCGCGTGGTGGTGGACTTCGCCCACAACCCGCACGGCATGGCCGCGCTGGGCGACATCGCGACGGCGCTGCGTGCCGCGGGGCGCACGCTCGTGGCGCTGGGCCAGGCGGGCGACCGGGACGACGAGTCGATCCGGGAGCTGGCGCGCGCGGCGCACGCGCTCCGTCCCGACCACGTGATCGTGAAGGAGATGGACAAGTACCGCCGTGGCCGGGCACCGGGCGAGGTGCCCGGGCTCATCGCGGACGAGCTCCGGCGACTCGGAATGCGGGCGGGCGCGATCAGCACAGCGCCGGATGACATGGGTGCGCTCCGGCAGGCGCTGGGATGGGGCCGCCCGGGCGACCTGCTGCTCGTGACGATCCACGTGGATCAGCAGGCGGCGTTGGAGCTGCTGAAAGGCTTGACCGCGCCTTGACGAGCGGGGACGGTATTCTGCCACCACTCGATGGAAGGCTGTATGCCGAACCCGCGAACCGGACTCCGCGCCGCCGCCCTCGCCACTCTCCTCGCCAGCCTGGCGTGCAGTCACTGGCAGACGCAGCACGTCTCGCCCGAACAGGGCTTCGCGGCTCGTCAGCCCGCCGCAGTGCGGCTCACCCTGACCGACAGCTCCCGGCTCGAGCTCGACCAACCGACGATCGCCGACGACTCGACGCTCCAGGGATCGAGCGGCGAGACCGTAGTGCGGGTTCCCCTGTCGCGGATCGCCAACTGGTCGGCCCGGCGGCCGGGGGCGAGCAGCGACGTCAAGGTGCTGGCCGCCGGCGCGGGGCTCGCAATGCTCGTCTACCTGGCCACCTGGGAACCGTGGCCGGATTGATCCGGGCCGCCGCCGCGGTCGCCGGCCCCGTCGGCCGCGTTCACGTGGAGACGACCCGGCTGAGTCCCGATCGCCGCGACCGGACCACCTGCGTCGCGGAGGTGACCACCTACACCGCCGAGGGAGGCGTGGGGCGCCCCTACCGGACGATCGCGTATCTCAACGCGTCGGGCGGCAGCGCTAGGGCCTGTAGGTAATCGTGGCGCGCGTCACCCGTCCCGCCGTCAGCGTCAGCTCGAGCCGATCGGGGGCGGGCCGGTAGGTGACGCCGCCGCCGGTGACCGGCCGAGCGGTCACGATCAGCGGGCCCGGCGCGACATCGTGATCGAACGTGGAATAGGGATACACCACGACGCCGTCTCCCTCCACCCGCTCCACCGCAGCCGGGACGCCACCGGTTTCACCAGCGATGTACAGGAACAGGCCGGCCCGGGCCGAGATGGCGCACACCAATCGGACGGTCGTGGTCGCGCCAGCGACCACCGTGAGCCGCGGCCGGTCCGGCGTGCAGGCGAAGAGAAGGTCGTCTTCGGAGCCGCTCGAGGCGATCACGGGATCCGACCGCAGGGTATACTCACCCGGCGGAATCCACTCGGGCGCGCCCGGCACGAGGATGAACTCGCTGGCCTCGCTACTCAGCTTCAACGAGGCCCCGGCGTTCGCGGGTGGGAGACCCTCGACCACCACCTGCACCCCGGTGGCCGTCTCCGGCCCGGTGCTCGGGCCGCACGCAGCCAGGATCATCCCGGCGCAGCTGGGGCCCCACGGCCGAAAGGGCGTCATCGGTCATCCCGGTTCGAGTCGTTTCGACGCTGCATGGCCGGGCTCAAGCGATCGTCAAGTCCTCGGGGCACGCGGCCGCCTCACACCACCCTGAGCTTCCAGGTCCCGCGGCGGAACAGCACCCAGCTCACCGCCGCCGTCATCGAGTACGCCGCGGTGATCGCTCCGAACACGCCAACCGGGCCCACCCCGAATGGCACCGCGAGCGCCCACGCGAGCGGGATCTCGAACAGCCAGAAGCAGCCGAGGTTGATCCAGGTGGGCGTCCACGTGTCCCCCGCGCCGTTGAACGACTGCTCCAGGATCATCCCGTAGGCGTACAGCGGGAAACCGAGGCTCACGATCCGGAGACAGCTCACGGCATACTCGCTCACCGCCGGGTCCCTGGTGAACAGCCGCACGATCGGCTCGGCGCCGAGCACGAACACCACGCCGATCGATCCCAGAAACGCGAAGTTGTAGCCCGCGGCGATCCACACCGCCCGTTCGGCGCGCTCCGGCTTCCTGGCACCGAGCGCCTGCCCGACCATGGTGGCGGCGGCGTTCCCGAGTCCCCACGAGGGGAGCAGCGCGAAGATGACGATGCGGATGGCGATGGTGTAGCCGGCGAGCGCGGCGTCGCCGAAGGTCGCGAGCACCCGCACCAGCCCGATCCAGCTCGCCGTGGCGACGAACACCTGGAGAGTCGCCGTCCCGGAGAGGCGGACCAGCCGCCACATGGCGGCGGGCTCGAGCTTCAGGTGCCGCCGCGTCACCGTCACCCGCCCGCCGGGACGCGTGAGCGTCCGGAGCTGCACCAGCACGCCGATCCCCCGCCCGATGGTCGTCGCGATGGCGGCGCCGGTGACGCCCAGCTCGGGGAACGGCCCGGGCCCGAAGATCAGGCAGGGCGCGAGCACGATATTGAGGCCGTTCGCGAGCCAGAGCACGCGCATGGCGACGACGGCGTCGCCGGCGCCGCGAAAGATCGCGTTGATCAGGAACAGCAGCAGGATGACGACATTGCCGCCGAGCATCACGGCGGTATACCCGCTTCCGGTGGCGATGACGGCCGGGGACGCGCCCATCAGCGCGAGCAGCTGGGGGGCGAACACGGCGCCGCCGACGCCCAGCACGGCCGCGATGACGATGCCCACCGCGATCGCCTGTACCGCGGCGCGGGCGGCGCCCTCCGGGTCCTGCTCGCCGATCCGGCGGGCGACGGTCGCCGTGACGCCGATACTCAGGCCCATCGCGATGGTGTACACCAGCGTGATGATCGTCTCGGTGAGCCCGACGGTCGCCACCGCCTCCGGGCCCAGCCGGGAGACGTAGAAGACGTCGGCCACCGCGAACACCGACTCCATGACCATCTCGAGCACCATGGGCACGGCCAGCAGCACCACCGCCCGCCCGATGGGGCCCTCGGTGTAGTTCTGCTCGCTGCCGCGGATGGCTTCGCGGAGATCGGCCCAGACGACGGCGGCGGACATGGGGGCGGAAGATAAGGAGCCGAAGGCGGGAGCAGGCGGGAGAGGGCGAGGGCGCGACCACGCCCCTATTTTCCGGCCATGTCGTCCCTCGCTCGATTCGCCTGGGCCGTTCTCGGCTACAACCTGTTCGTGGTCCTCTGGGGCGCGTTGGTCCGCGCCTCGGGCTCGGGCGCGGGCTGCGGCAGCCACTGGCCGCTGTGTAACGGGGTGGTGGTGCCCCGGGCGCCGGCGCTCGCAACGCTGGTGGAGCTGACGCACCGGGTCACGAGCGGGCTGGCCCTCCTGCTGGTGATCGTGCTCGCCGTCTGGGCGTTCCGCGCCACCCGGCGGGGCAGCCCCGTGCGGCTCGGCGCGGGGCTGTCGCTGGTCTTCATCCTGACCGAAGCGGCAATCGGGGCGGGCCTCGTGCTCTTCGAGAAGGTCGGCCAGGACACGTCCCTCGAGCGCGCGGGATGGCTCGCGGGGCATCTGCTCAACACCTTCGTGCTGCTCGCCTGCCTCACGCTCACCGCCTGGTGGGCCTCGGGCGGGTCGCCGATCCGCGTCCGCGGCGTGAAGCGGTCGGCCTGGCTCGCCGGCGCTCTGCTGGTGGCGACCCTGCTGGTCGGTCTCACCGGGGCGGCCACCGCGCTCGGCGACACCCTCTTCCCTTCCATGTCGCTGGTCGAGGGCTTCCGGCAAGATCTGTCGCCCACCGCGCATTTCCTGGTGCGGATGCGGGTCCTGCACCCGGCGCTCGCGGTGGCCGTCGGGCTGTGCCTCCTTCTGGCGGCACCGGCGCTGGCCGCGCGCGTGCCCGACTTCCCCGCGCCCCCGCCGAGCGCCGAAACCGTCGCGAAGGTGCTCGGCGCGCTCGTCCTGATCCAGTGGGCCGCGGGCATCGCGAACGTGCTGCTCCTCGCGCCGGTCTGGCTCCAGCTCGTGCACCTGCTGCTCGCCGACCTCCTGTGGATCACGCTGGTGCTGCTGGCCGCCCGCGCGCTCACCGACCGGCGCCGCGACCGGAAAGGATTGCGGACCGGGCTCGGCCGCGACCTGCTGCCCGCCGGGTCGGGCCGATGAGCGCCGGCACCCTGCATCCCCGACTGGCCGAACTGGTCGCGCTGCTCGCCGAGACCCGCGCGGAGCTGCTCGCCGCAATGGCCGGCGTGCCCGCCGCGGACGCAGCGCGGCGACCGCGTTCCGATGCCTGGTCCGTGGCGGAGATCGCGGAGCACCTGCGGCTGGTGGAGGACGGGATCGGGCGGACACTCGGCAGTCTGGCGAAACAGGCCGACCCCGATGCGCTCGGCCCCGAGACCGAGACGGCGTCGGTGCTCGGCGCGCTGGACCGCTACCGCGTCGAGGAACGGCGCTCGCGGGTGCGGGCGCCGGAGCCGGTGAGGCCCGGCGACGACCCCGACCTCGGGTCCGCCCTCAGGGCACTGGGTGAATCCCGCCGTGGACTGCTCGCGCTGATCGAGCGGGTGAACGGGCTGGCGCTGGGGCGCCTCGGCTACCCGCATCCCCTGCTGGGGCCACTGTCGTTCTACGAATGGCTGCTCTTCCTCGGGCAGCACGAGCGGCGGCACGCCGCGCAGGCGCGGGACGTGATGAGCGTGCTGCGGGGAATCGCGCTGGCCGCCGTCACGACACTCGCCGCGGCGTCGCCGGCCCCGGCGCAGGGCCCGTCGCCGGCCCTGCCGTACGAGTCGATGGCTCGCCGCATCGTGGCCGCCCTCCAGCCGGCGAAGGGCGAGCGAGCCATCCTCCGCACCGACAGCGTGGCGATGCCCGAGCTGGTGCCGCCGCTCCGCACGGCGCTGGAGCAGGCCGGTGTCGACGTCGCGCTGCTGGGCTTCGGCCCGGGCGTGGACCTCAAGGGCGAGATCGACCGCTCGACGATCTACGTCTGGCTGCCGCTCGCGCCGGCCACGGCCGTGCCGCCGCCCGAGGCCGAGGCGCTGGGGCAGTGGCTGGACTCGGGCCGCGGGCGGCAGATCCATTTCCATTGGACCGGGATTACGACCGGCACCGATGGGCTCCCCGTTCCGGTGCCCGCCAACTTCGACCGGCTGCACGTAGCAGCCCTCGACGCCAACGAGGGTGCGCTCCGGCACCGGCTCA
>JBOHSY010000389.1:0-11747 GCA_050733355.1 Gemmatimonadales bacterium
GCCTCCTGCTGCGCCGCCTCGCTCCTCACAGCTCTCGCGCGCTCCTCCGGCCCAGTTTGCCTGACCGGCGCAACCGCCAGTCAGGTCGTTTGACGCGGCCGCCGCGCACTCCGCGCGGCGGCGCTCACGTCCTGGTCTGGAGCAATGATGCGTACCCTCTTCGCGTTGCTTGCGTGCGTCGCGATCGCCGCTGCCGCTGCCGGAGCACAGCAGATCTCCGGACGCGTCACCGATACCCTCGGCACGCCCATCCCCGAGGGGCGTGTCACGGTCATCGAAGCCAATCGCTCGACCGTTACTGATGCCGACGGGCATTATCTCGTCCCCGACCTCCCGGCCGGTATGTTCGGGATGTCGTTCAGCGCGATCGGCTTCGCCGACGGTCCGACGCGCGGTCGTTCGCGGACCGGTCACGCTCGACGTGACGCTGCGGCGCTCGCTGGTCGAACTGCCCGACGTGCAGGGCACCGCCTTTCCGCTGGCGAGCGCATCGCTCAACTCCCCCCAGCCCACCAGCGTCCTCGGCTCCAATACCCTGGCGTCAGCACGGGCGCCCAGCCTGGGCGAGACGCTCGAAGTGCTTCCCGGACTCCGTAGCTGGAGCACCGGCCCCGGTATCGGCAAGCCGGTGATCCGCGGCGTGAGCGGCAACCGGGTGCTGGTACTCGCCGACGGGCAGCGGACGGAGAGCCAGCAATGGGGTAACGAGCACTCGTCGAACGGGGAAACGGCCGACGCGGAGCGGATCGAGGCGATCCGTCGGCCCGCCAGCGTACTCTACGGCTCCGACCGCTCGGCGGCGTCGTGAACGTCGTGCCGCGTGAGCTCCCCGACGCGACTGGCCGGAGCGCCATTGTTCGGGGACGGGTCGTCGGGGCGTATCGGAACGCCAACCGGTCGGCGGACGGTGCGCTGATGATCGAAGGCGCGCAGGGACGGGTCGGCTTCCGCGGCTCGCTCGCCGGGCGCACCTCGGATGACCTGCGCACCCCGGTCGGGCCGCTCTTCAACTCCGAGACGAGGCGATCGCGGGCGCGGGCGCGGGCGGCGCGCGAGGGTCGTGGGGATCGGTGGTGGGATCGTACGCGCAGCAGCGAGCGGATCGAGATCCATGAAGATCCGGCCGCGGAGTACGGCCGGTTCATCCTGTCGGCCGGCGCGCGGTTCGAGCATCGGCGGCTGGTCGTGGAGGGGGGCCCGTCGGGCGGGAGACGCGGCAGATCGTCGTGGACGAGCAGACCCGCACGTACAACTCGCTCACCGGCACCGTCGGCGCGCTCTACCGGGTCACCGACAAGGCGGCGCTCGTTTTCAACCTGGGGCGCGGCTTCCGGGCACCGAGCACCTTCGACCGCTTCTTGTTCCGGGTACACGAAGACACGCAGCAGTTCGACATTGGCGATCCGACGCTCGGCAACGAGACGTCGCTGAATGCCGATCCTGCGCTCCGGATCGAGCGCGGGAGCGTGGCGGGAGAGATCGCGGGCTTCGTGAACCTGGTGGACGGCTTCATCTTTCCCCAGCCGACAGGCATCTTCGACGACGACCCCGCCGATCCGGAGGCCTCGGGGAAACCAGGAGTACCGAATCTCGCAGGGCGGCGCGCGGTTCGTCGGCTTCGAGGCGAACCTCGACTGGCACCCGCTGAATTGGGTGGAGCTGCATGGGGGCGCGGACTACGTGTGGGCGAAGACACCACGCTCGATCAGCCGCTCCCCTGGATCCCGCCCTTTCGGGTCACGTATGGCGTGCGCTTCCTCCGCGGCAGGCTCGGCCCTCTGATGGATGGGTATTTCTCGATGGGCGGTGAGACAAACGCTCGGCAGACCCGGGTGGATCCCGCCGAGCTTTCCCGGTGTCGAACCGCCGCCGGGCTATACGCTGGTGGACCTCGGCGCGGGGTTTGCAATCCCGCTTCCCCGGCACCGGGTTGGCGTGTCTCTCTCGCTCTCGAATCTGTTCGACAAGGAGTACACCCAGGTCCTCAGTCGTTACCGGGAGTCCGCCCTCGATCAGGGGCGGAGCTTCGTCGTGCGGGTGAGTACCGACTTCTAGGACGCCGCGCGGTTCCAGTCCGGCACGACGGGCGCGGGCATCAGGGCCTGACGCCGCGCGAGCTCCACGTGCGGCGCGACGATATCCGCCAGCTGCTGGAGCTGCACCACGTCCTCCCGGCCGATCGCGCCGAATCCCCGTGCGGTCAGCACCAGCGCTCCGACGGTGCGTCCGCCGGCGCGAAGCGGCACGATCAGCTCGGTCTGCTTCGGCGTCTCGTTGACGGCGTCGGCCAGCTCGTGCCGGAGCACCTGCCCGAGCGCGGTGCCGGCCACCGGCACGAGCGGCAGGTCGGCGAGATGCTTCTTCTCGCCCGGCTCGAACAGCACCACGCGGTCCCCCTCCATCCGCACGGCGATGGCGACACGATCGCAGGGCACCATCGCCCGTACTTCCTCGGCGAGCCGCCGGGTGGCGTCCGCGAGCTTCGAGGTCGTCGCCAGCATGTCGGCGACGCGCGCGCGGTGCGCGGGCGCGGTCCGGAGCGCGCCCAGCTGCTTGCGGAGCACGTGCAGCTGGGACGCCAGCACGTACGCTTCGATCTGCGGCGCGAGCAGCCGGCCGAGCTCCTGGATCAAGTCCACATCATCCGCGTAGTAGAGATCCGCGGCGGTGCTCCCGATCAGCAGGTGCGCCGCGAGATGTCCTCCCGCCATCACCCGTGTCGCCAGGAGAGAGCGGACCAACTGACCAGGCGGAGTGTCGTCCGCGAAGAGCGCTGCGGGCCACTCGGCGTGTGCGGTGGCGTCCGGCACACGCAGGACGGTCTCGCCGGCGAACAGCGCGGCCAGGTCGAGGCGGTCGCGGCCGATTACCAGCGAGGGATCCGCCCATGGCGGGGGACCGGCGTGCCCCGCGAGCCGATACTGCTCGCCCGGTCCCGGCGCCGGGATGAACACCTCGAAGAGATCGTGCGGGAGCCGCGGCTCCAGCGCCTGCGACACCAGGCGGAAGAAGTCGCGTGGCGACCGGGCGTCCCCCCACGCCGCCGTCACACCCGCGATGAAGTCGCGCCCGGCTCCCGCCGGGGTCCAACGGCGCGCCAGGCGCGCGAACGTGGGAGCGAGGGCGGCCGCGACTCGCCTCGCCAGCGTGCGCTCCGGCTCGCCGTAGCGGTCGGGCGTGAGCTCGGCGAGCAGCAGGAGTCCCACATCGCGGCGCCCGAATCTGATCGGGAGACAGAGCACCGAAGGATATGCCCGCCGGACCGTCGCGGCCACGGCATCGATCTGGGCGTCCGTGAGGTCGGGATTGGGAAGGGGAACAGCGAGATGGTCCTGCGCCAGCTCGTCCGGGGCGAGGAGAACGACGTCGCCGCCGGACGGGTAGAGCCACAGGGCGAGGAGCGCGTGCGGCAACTCCTCGCCGAGCGCGTTGGAGAGCGCGGCGTGCCAGGTGCCGAGCAGTACCGAATCCCGCGCGGTTTCGTCGGCGCGGATCAGCGGAATAAGGGGCAGCTCGGGCTCCGGCGGGTCCATGCCGCTCGACGAAGCACGAGATATGCCCCTTCGGTTCGATTCCGTAACTCCCAGCGGTGCAAGCATTTGGATCCAACAGCCCGGTCGCACTGTCCGGTCTGGTGATCGGGGTGCCGCGTCCTGCACCCCGGGGTTGCAGGCTGGGAACGTTGGCCTGCAAGCAGTTAGCAAGGTGCTTGCTATACCCCCCACCCCTATATAGGTTGATGCCGACGCCGTGCGGGCCACGGCGTGGCCGACACACCATTGAGGGGAGATCACGACATGAGGGCCGTCACCCTGCACATCGAAGGGATGAGCTGCGGGCATTGCCTTGATGCGGTGAACCAGGTCCTTGGCTCGCTTCGCGGGGTCGCGCTCGCGTCGGTCCAGATCGGACGGGCGTCGCTACGCTACGACGAGTCCGTCATCGACCCCGAGGCTATTCGCGCGGCGGTGAGCGAGGCCGGCTACCGCGCCACGGTCGTATGAGTGCGTCGGAAATGTTCGTCACGCTGGCCGGGCTGACCGCGATCGGCTGGGTCAACTGGTACTTCTTCGTGGCGGGCAGCTCGGCGGTCGCGGCGGACTCGGGCAACGGCCTCCAGCGCGCCCGCATCGAGGTGGACAACGGCTATTCGCCAGCGGTGGTGCGGGTGCGGGCCGGACGACCCGTCCGGCTCGAGTTCCATCGCGTCGACCGCTCGAGCTGCACCGAGGAGGTCGTGATCCCCGACTTCGGGATTCGAACCTTCCTGCCCACGCAGCGAACCACGGCGGTGGAGTTTACGCCATCCGGGCCCGGCGCGCACGAGTTCGTGTGCGGCATGGGCATGGTGCGCGGAAGGATCATCGTCGATGGGTGACACCTGCAGCATTACCGTGTCGGGCATGACCTGCGCCGCGTGCAGCGGCCGCGTGCAGCGCTCGCTGGAGAAGACGCCGGGCGTCCGGGACGCGTCGGTGAATCTCATGACCGGCACGGCCACCGTCGCGTTCGACCCGTCGACCGTGACGCCCGAAGGTCTCGTCGAGGTCATCCGGGGCACCGGCTACGGCGCGGAGCTGCCGCCGCCGGACCTGTCCGGCGAGGAGCTCTTCGAGGCTCAGGACGCCGAGCGCTCGGTCGAGATCGCCGACCTCCGGCGGAAGCTCTGGGTCAGCCTCGTGGCAGGCGTCGCCGCGATGGCGCTGTCGATGCCGGAGATGGTGGGCGTTGACGGGGCGGCGGCGCGCTGGATTCTGCTCGGGCTGACGCTCCCCGTGGTCTTCTGGGCCGGGCGTCACTTCTACACCCGCGCGTGGGCTGCGTTCCGGCACCACAGCGCGGACATGAACACGCTGATCGCGCTTGGCACTGGCGCCGCGTTCGGGTTCAGCGTCCTGATGACGGTCGGCGCGGGCTGGGTCGCTGCGCGTGGACTCGATCCCCATGTGTACTACGAGGCCGTGGTCTGGATCATCGCGCTCGTGCTGCTCGGCAATCTGCTCGAGGCGAAAGCCAAGAGCAGCACGTCGGGCGCGATCCGGCGGCTCATCGGCCTCCGGCCGGCGACGGCGCGCGTGGTGCGCGGCGGCGTCGAGTTCGAGGTCGCGCTCGCGGAGGTGCGGGTGGGCGACGTGCTGATCGTGCGCCCGGGCGAGCGGATTCCGGCGGACGGCGAGGTGCTCGACGGGCGCAGCTTCGTGGACGAGTCGATGCTGACCGGCGAACCGGAGCCGGCGGCCAAGGAGGCCGGCGCCGCCGTGGTCGGCGCCACGCTCAACGGCAATGGTGCGCTTCGCGTCCGGGTCGTCCGCGTGGGCAAGGACACCGTGCTGGCCCAGATCATCCGGCTGGTCCGCGAGGCGCAGGGCTCCAAGGCGCCGATCCAGAAGCTCGCGGACCGGGTCTCGGCGGTGTTCGTGCCGGTCGTGATTTCGATCGCGATCGCCACGTTCGTGCTCTGGTACGACTTCGGCCCGGAGCCGCGGTACCTGCGTGCGCTCGTGTCCGCGGTCACGGTGCTCATCATCGCCTGTCCCTGCGCGATGGGGCTGGCGGTGCCGACGGCCGTCATGGTCGCGACGGGGCGCGGCGCCGAATTGGGCGTGCTGATCAAGGGCGGCGAAGTGCTCCAGCGCGCCGCCGACGTCGACACGGTCGTGCTCGACAAGACGGGCACCATCACCGAGGGCCGGCCCGCGGTGACTCACGCGGAGCTCGACGACGAGCCGTTCCGCCTGACCGCCTCGCTCGAGCGGTTCAGCGAGCATCCGCTTGCCGAGGCTATCGTGAGCGCGGCGCGGGCGCGCGGGCTCCCGCTCGAGGACCCCGAGGCATTCGAGGCCGTGCCCGGCAAGGGCGTAGTCGGCCGGGTGGCGGGGCGGTCGGTGCTCGTCGGTAATCGCGCCCTCCTGGTCGATCACGGCGTGGACGTGTCCGCGCTCGACCCGCGGGCGGATGCGCTCGCGGATGAGGGTGCCACTCCGGTGTTCGTGGTAATCGACGGACTCGCCTCGGGGCTGATCGCCGTGGCCGATCCCGTGAAGCCGACGAGCGCCGCGGCGGTGGACCGGCTCCGCCGGATGGCGGTCGGCGCGGTCATGCTCACTGGCGACGACGCGCGCACCGCCGAGGCCGTGGCGCGGCGGGTCGGAGTCGATCGGGTGATCGCGGAGGTGCTGCCGGACCGCAAGCTGGAGGAGGTGCGGCGGCTCCAGGACGGCGGCTGGATCGTCGCCATGGCAGGCGACGGCCTCAACGACGCGCCGGCCCTGGCGCAGGCGGACGTCGGTATCGCCATCGGCACCGGCACCGACGTCGCGATGGAGACCGGCAGCATCACGCTGATGCGCGGCGACCTGCTCGGGGTGCCGGACGCGATCGGCCTCGCGCGCCGCACGATGCGGGTGATCCGGCAGAACCTGTTCTGGGCCTTCATCTACAACGTGATCGGGATCCCGATCGCGGCCGGCGCGCTGTATCCCTTCGGCGGCCCGCTGCTCACGCCGGCCCTCGCCGCCGCCGCGATGGCGGTGAGCTCCGTCAGCGTGGTCACCAACAGCCTGCGACTCAGGAAGTGAGCAGTGACCAGTGAGCCGGCGTGGGTCCGTCCGTCACCGCTCACTGCTCACCGCTCACTGCTCAGTCAGCAAGGGAGTCCCGCATGTCAGCGATCTCAGCCTGCCCCTGCTCCCGTCCGGGCGACGGCACCCATGCCGTGGCGCTCGACCCCGAGGTCAAGCAAGCGGTGCTGGTGCGGCTCCGGCGGATCGAGGGGCAGCTGCGCGGCCTGCAGAAGATGGTGGAAGAGGAGCGCTACTGCGCGGATGTGGTCGGGCAGATGGCGTCGGTGCAGGAGGCGCTCCGTGGCGCGAGTCGGGCGCTGCTGCACAATCATCTGCGCCACTGCGCGACGGAGGCGATTCGCTCGGGGGACGAGGCGCAGGCCGAGGCGATGTATCAGGAGCTGCTGGAACTGGTGTATCGCAACGCCAAGTAGAGCACCTCCAGACTCTCCACGATCCGCGGTCCCGGCCGCGCGAACAGCCCCACGCCATCGAAGACGTGTACGCAACCGTTCCGCGCGAACGGCAGCGCCCTCAGCTCCGGCCGGCGCAACACCCCGTCCAGCTCGACCCGCGTACGGTCCGCGGGATAGCCGCAGCACGCCACGCAGAGCACCTCCGGCTGCCACGCGATGACATCCTCCCACCGGATGGTGCGGCTCGCCTGCCCCACCCGACCGATGCCGTCCACGCCGCCGGCCAGATCGACCAGCTCCGGGTTCCAATGTCCGCCGCACATCGGCGGGTCGAGCCATTCGAGGAATGCGACCCGCGGCCGGCGTGACAGCGACACCGTCCGCGCCTGCACGGCGTCGATCCGGCGCCGCAGCTCCGCCACGAGCTCCGCGGCCCGGTCGTCACGCCCGAGCGCGCTTCCGATCTCCGTGATGGACCCGAGCACCTCCGTCAGGGTATGGGGGTCCGCGCTCACCACCCGCGGCGTCACCTGCACGCTGCTCAGGGCGCCATCCACCTCGCGCTCGGTCACCGCGCACACCTCGCAGAGCCCCTGGGTGACGACGAGATCGGGCTCGAGGGCGCCCAGGGCCTCGACGTCGATCGTGTAGAGCGACTCGCCGCGGCTCAGGCATTCGCGCACGACGGCATCGATCTCGCCGCTCGACGCGTTAGTCGGCACCCGGGTGCGGGTGAGCCGGGGCAGGTGCGCCACGGCGAGGGCGTCGCAGGAGTGGCTCACCCCGACCAGGGTATCCCCCGCGCCCAGGCCGAGGATGATCTCGGTGGCGCCCGGCAGCAGCGACACGACTCTCATAGGCGCGGCTCCCACTCCTCGACCCGGTTCATGATGGCGCGTCGCTGGCTCGCGCTGAGCCAGAGCCACGCGGCGATCTCGTCGACGGTTCGGCCGCACCCGTCGCACAGGCCATCCGTGCCGAGCCGGCAGATCTGCCGGCACGGGCTGACCGGCTGCGGCTCAGCCACCGGCCATCACCGGCGTTCCGGGAAGGAGATCGGCGTACACGAATCCATCCCGCTCCGTGACGACGCCCGGCTCGACCGCGACCGGATGCAGAAACATCGGTCCGTCGCTCACGAAGGTGTGGAACTCGCCGCGCTCGCCGCACGGGTCGACCTCCGGCGGGAGTGCCGCGAGGAAGCCCGCGTCGATGACGGCGCCGGCGAGCGCGCGGTCGAGCCGTGCCGGATCGAGACACGCGATATGCGCCCGCACCCCGGCGCCCACCATCTGCGCCGCGAGCCGCCTCGTGTCGCGCCCCCAGAGCGGAAACATCGGCTCGAGGCCCGCGGACCCAAGCAACCGTTCACGATACGCCCGCACGTCGGCCAGGAACAGGTCGCCGAACGCGACGTGCGTCACGCCCCAGTCGCACGCGACCCGCGCCAGCGCCTCGCGGGTGACCCGCTCGTAGATCTCGTTGGAGCATGGCCAGGGCAGCGCCGATTCGACGAGCGGAACGCCGGCCGCGGCGGCCTGCGCGCGGGCGAGCTCAACCCGCACGCCGTGCATGGACACGCGCCCGAACGCCGGGACGACGCTGGTCAGGAGCCCGACGACCTCGACCGAAGGATCGAGCCGCAGCTCGTGGAGCGTCCACGCGGCGTCCTTGCCGGTGCTCCACGAGAGCATCACGCGCGGCCGGGTGGACAAGGCGGGCGCCTCACCGAAGGGCCGACGTGACGCCCACCAGCACCACCCGGCCGCGCGCCGGAAAGCCCGTGGCCTGCTCGTAGCGCTCGTCGAAGACGTTCTCGACCCGCGCGCGAAGCCCGAGTCCGGGTGTACTGCGCCGCGCCGAGAGGAGCGTTACGGTGCCGCTGAGGTCGAGCGTGACGTAGGACGGCAGCTCGATCCGGCGGGTCGGGTCCGGGAACTGGGCGAACCGGAGGTCGTCCCTCGCACCGACGTAAGTGAGGACGGCCCCGAGCTGAACCGGCAGTCGCCACGCGCTACTGGCGTACGCGGAGAAGGAATGCTCCGGTCGCCGGATCAACGGCAGATCCTCGACGAACTCCTCGTCCGCCCCGACGGCGAATCCGGCATCCTCGACGTTGGTGTCGAGCCACGTATACGAGACACCGCCGGCGAGCGGGCCGACGTTTCGCACCTCGAGTACGGCTTCGACCCCGTTCGCGTCGGCCTCCGCGATGTTCACGTAGTTCGGGTCGCCGGGGTTGGCGGTGGCGAACGTGAACTGGACCATGTCGCGGAACCGCTGCATGAATCCCGTGACGCCGAGGGTCACCCGGCCGCGGGCGAGATCCTGCTCGACGCCCGCCTCGAAGCTGGTCGAGCGCTCCGGCTCCAGGTTCGGGTTCCCCACCACGAACCCGGTCGCGAAGTTCTCGAAGAACGTGGGCTCCTTGAACGCCGTGCCGGCGGCGGCGCGGAGCCGCGTCGCCGGCGTGGCGAAGACCAGCCCGCTCGCGCGCCAGGTCCAGAACGTGCCGAACCGCTCGTTGTCGTCCACCCGCCCGCCCGCGGTCAGCCGTACCCGGGACCGGGGCTCCACCGTGCCCTGGAAGTAGTAGCCCCAGTTCCGGCGGCTCGCCTCGAAGAGGTCGGTACTCGCCCCGAAGCCGAAATCGAACTCCGAGGCCACTCGCTCCTCCTGGTCGTCGAGCGACACGCCGCTGATCAGCAGCGTGCGCGGCAGGCTCGAGAACACCAGCCGGGCATCGCCGGTCCACCGTCCCATCCCGGCGTCACGCAGCGACAGCGAGCTCGGGCCGGGCGCGGGATCCGGCCGGTCATCCGAGCCGATGTCGCTCTCGTAGCGGCCGATCAGCAACCGCGCCTCGAGCGTCGGCAGCACGCGGTGCGCCGCGTCGAACGAAACCGTCAGCTCGCGGTTGGTGGCGAACTGATTCCGATCCACCACGGCGCCGGTAAAGTCGGTGGGGAACTGGAACCGCCCGTCCGTCCACCGCCCCGAGAGCGCGAGATCCGTGCGGGATCCCGGACTGGCGCGCAGCAGGACGCTCGCGACCGTGTTGCGGAAGCGGTTGTTGAACTCGTAGGCGCCGTCGGTGGTGAAGCGGGAGAGGGACGCCGACCACCCGAGGGGCCCCGTATCGCCACGAGCCGAAGCTTCCCAACGGAACGAGTCGTAGGTGCCGCCTTCGACCATCGCGTCGGCAGCCGTCCGGCTCCCGCCCTCTCCCGCCCCCTCCCGCCCGCTCCCGCCCCGGGTGATGATGTGCACCACCCCGGTGACGGCATCCGACCCGTAGATGACGCTCGCCGGGCCGCGCAGCACTTCGATCCGCTCCACGTTGTCGGTCGCGAGCGAGGAGAAGTCGTAGCTGCCGCCGGGTTGATTGGCGGGAACGCCGTCCACCAGGACCTTCACGTAGTCGCTCTGCCCGCCGCGGAGGAACAGCGACGAGGCCGCGCCAAACGAGCCGCTCTGCACGATCTGCACGCCCGGCACCTGCCGAAGCGCATCGCCCACGAAGCGGATGCCCTGGGAGCGCAGCTCCTCGCCGGTCAGCACCGTGATCGTGGCGGCGACCGAGTCGGCGCGCACCGGATACCGGTCGGCCGTCACGACGATCTCGGCCAGCGCCGTGGTATCCGGCGGCTCCTGGGCGGCGAGCGGTGAAAGGCGGGCGGCCAGGAGGAGCGCCGCCGCGAGGAACGAGCGGGTCATGGGAGGGCCTTCGATCGGCTGAGGTTGAGAGAGGATCGGGCAGCGCCGTCGAGGTCGTCCAGGCGACGGCGAAGCTCGCGCACGGCGAGCGGCGCGCGGAGACCCGCGCGCGTGAGTCCGGGCTCAAGCGGGGTCACGACGTGCCCCGCGCGGACGGCCCGCACCGTCCGCCACTCGGGCCGGGCGAGCACCGCGGCGGCGCCGCTGTCCGCGAGAAACACGATGTCGGGGTCGCGCGCGGCGATGGACTCGAGCGACACCAGCGCCGAGGGCGACGACACGTCGCCGAACGCGTTCCGACCGCCGGCGAGCTCGAGCAGCTCGCTCATGAACGCGCCCGCGCCGAGCGCGATGGCTGGCTCGGGCCCCGCGAGGATCAGCACGTTCCTGGCCGGCCCGCGCCGCCCGGGATGCCGCGCGGATGCCTGTGCGAGATCCCGCTCGAACTCCCGCACGACCGCCTCGGCGGCGCGCTCGCTTGCGGTGAGCGTGCCGAGGAGCCGTGCCACCCGCGCGATGTCGGCCACCCGGTCGGTTCGGAGCTCGGCCACCGGGATGCCGAGCGCGTCGAGCTGCGCCGCCGCGGGCCCGGTGGCGGCCGTGCGGTAGAGCAGCACCAGATCGGGACGCCGCGCGGCCACCGCCTCGACGTTGGGCGGGAATGCGCCGCCGACGCTCGGGATCGTCGCTGCCGGGGGCGGCCAGTCGCACCATTCGGTACGGCCGACCACACGGTCGGCCAGGCCGGCGGCGAGGAGGATCTCGGTGGTGGTGGGGATGAGCGAGACGATCCGGCGGGCGGGCGCGGAAAGGCGCACGCTGTCGCCGGCGTCGTCGACGATCGCGACGGCTCCGTCCCCTGCCGGCGCGCGGTCGGCGCGGCAGGCGGGGCATGCGATTCCCAGAACGAGCGCGAGCGCTCGGGCTGTGCCCGTCAAGCGAACCGCCCATTCCCGGAAGACCGAGAATGGGCGGACGCGGGCCGTGCGGCTGAGGCCTTGGTCGCCACCGGTCCCTCCCCCGAGGGTAGTGTGGTGGCGCGAGCACGGAG